>NZ_JBIWDU010000011.1:0-199185 GCF_044762155.1 Neobacillus sp. NPDC097160
CGACTTGCATGTATTAGGCACGCCGCCAGCGTTCGTCCTGAGCCAGGATCAAACTCTCCAAGAAAGTTGATTAGCTCATAAAAGTTACGTTGGCTCATGCTCTTCTTATTATAATAGAAGAAACACGATTAATATTGTTTGTTGACGTTCATGTTTGTTTAGTTTTCAAAGAGCAAGTTTGTCACTTCGTTCAGAAGCAACTTTATTAATATATCATTTCAAGTTGTTATTGTCAACAACTTTTTTAACTACGTTATCGTCTTGCTGACGACTTTTCATATATTACAGTATATTAATAGATTGGTCAACGCCTTTTTAAAAACTTTTTTAAAATACTTCGCAGAACAGTTATTTATTATCGGAATATATCTTTTATAATACACTTCAAACTAGCGATGCCTGCCCGGACTCTTAATGAAGTCTTTTTCTAAAATGCGACATCCCTTCGACTATATTCCTTATATGCTATACCCATCAATCGTTTGGTTAACCCCTCTGCAAATGTTCTTCTATATGCATTATTATAACTCCTATAAAAAAAATATTGTCGATAATCGCAAGAAACTTTCCCGGAAAATACTCCATCATTCCGCAAAAATATCATACCCTTCACTTTTCTAACCTGCATTCTGATAAATATCCTTATTTTCTCCACCGGCCATAATTAAATGGGGCGGGGTGAAAATTTTAGAAGAGATTACTATTCTGAAAGAGACTTAGAAATTATTACAAAAATAGGAAACATAGCAGATATAGTTAATTGGTACAAAAGTTTTCTATTTGTCTTTTCCGCTGGAAGTTTCATAGTGAGGGTTCTCATGGTCCAGCATAGACCACTAGAACCCTCCCCATGGTCGCCATGGCTTCCTCCGAAAAAAGGTGGTAAAATGGGAAGAATTCATCTGAGAAGGAGCACATGCATGCAACAAAAAATTTCATTTTCAACCTATGCCATCATTGGTACGATGCTATTCGGAATGTTCTTTGGCGCAGGAAATTTAATCTTTCCGATCCAAATGGGTCAGCTCGCTGGCACGAACTTTTGGCCGGCATTAATTGGTTTCCTCATAACCGCGATTGGCCTGCCATTTTTGGGGATTTTAGCATTTGGGTTATCCGGAAGTAATGGATTACGTGAGTTAGCAGGGCGGGTCCATCCACTATTTGGAGTCGTCTTCGCCATGGCACTATACTTAACCATTGGACCATTTTTCGCCATTCCACGGACAGCAACGGTTCCTTTCGTGGTCGGTTTTGAACCGTATATCAATCCTGCGCACGGAAGCTTATATCTGGGGCTCTTTAGTTTTGTGTTTTTTGCAATCGTCTATTATTTCTCATTGAACCCAGCGAAAATTATTGACTATATCGGCAAATATTTAACACCTGCATTTTTAGTGTTCTTATTCCTCTTAATTGTCATTGCCATCGTCAAACCGATGGGTCACTTCGGAAATCCTGCGGGTGATTATAGTGGATTGGCCTTTATAACCGGCTTTAAAGAAGGATACAACACGATGGATGCCCTCGCCTCACTTGCATTTGGGATTGTTGTCATCCATGCGATTAAGGGACAAGGCATCACCGATCCGAAGGCCATCGCAAAAGCCACATGGAAATCAGGCATTTTCGCAATGGTACTCATGATGCTGATTTACGGACTGATTACCTATATGGGAGCGTCGAGTGTATCAGCAATCGGGACATTCGATAATGGCGGTTTGATCTTTGCGGCAGTGGCCCAGCATTATTTCGGATCATTCGGCTCCATTTTATTAGCGATTATTATCGTACTTGCCTGTTTAAAAACAAGCATCGGACTTATTACATCTTGCAGCGAATTTTTTAATCGTATATTTCCAAAAATAAGTTATAAAATCTTTGTTTTGATTCTATGTCTTGTGTCCTTTATCATCGCCAACTTCGGCCTAAACAATATCATCCAATACGCGGTACCAGTATTAATGTTATTGTATCCTTTAGCCATAGTTCTGATTTTATTAGCTCTTTGTTCATCTTTATTCGGCCATAAGCAGAGTGTTTATGCTTCATCTATGTGTTTAACTTTTTGTGTAAGCTTCTTCGACGGATACAGCACGTTAGTCGGCAGTTTACCAGAAGCGACTGTCCCTTTATTCGAATCCATCAAATCATTCTACATGGATACCTTACCACTTTACGATATTGGGCTTGGCTGGATTTTACCAGCTTTAATTGGAGCGATTATCGGCTATTTCTGGCCAACGCGCTCCAGGTAACCACGTAACCACGGGGACGGTTCTCATGGTCCAAATGCAGTTAGCATAGGCCACCGGAACCGTCCCCATGGTCTTCCAGATCATTTGCTTGTGACGGCGTGGGGTGGTTTTCTTGTATCCTAATACTTTTTTTCGAAAAAGATGTGCTGTAGTTTCCCGCACTACCCCTTTCAAAACTTCACGAACAAGTTCAAATGATTATCACCTCCTTTCCTAAAAACTGAAAGAAGATTGACAACCAACCACCCTCACAATATTCAGTTGCAACTTCACTCTATCACTTTTTACAATCAAAAAATCTATCAAACTTCGAGGCCAGTTGAGTGGGGCTTGACCCACTAGCTTGTGGAGAAGAATATGTCATGAGCAAATAGCAGTCGAGAGGATTTCTAGATTATCCAGCAAATGTCGTAAGTTTTGAAAAATAGGTAGTAATGAAAAAAGGTATAATACCTCATATTCTGAGGGAATTATACCTTTTTTGCTGTATAATTATTGTATTGGGTACGATTTAACAGTATTTACAGTATTTACAGAATTTGATTTATCGAATTTTTAAGGCTTTTTATTCAGCACCTTTTTCATATTCTTTACAATATCTGAAACAGTGAAATTAAGCTGCTCTGCCAGTGCTTCACCTGGTCCTGATGCACCAAATTGATCTATACTCATCACTGCACCTTCTGGTCCCACATAATGTTCCCATCCATACTTAGAACCCATTTCTACAGATAATCGTTTTGAAAGTTCTTTCGGTAGAATTTTTTCCTTATATTCATCTTCTTGTTCTTCAAACAATTCCCAGCTAGGCATACTTACTATGTTTATTTCAATTCCTTCTGCATGAAGAATATTTTGGGCTTTTAGTGCTAACTCTACTTCGGAACCTGTTGCAATTATGATCCCTTTTGGCACACCTTTAGATGGAGAAATAACGTAAGCACCTTTTTCAACACCATCGAATGAGACATTTTCTAAAATTGGCACATCATGCCGGCCTAATGAAAGAACGACAGGTGTCCTTTTAGATTCAATTGCAATCTTCCAAGCTGCTACTGTTTCATTCGCATCCGCAGGTCGTATCACAATTAGGTTTGGCATAGCACGTAATGAGATTAAGTGCTCAATCGGTTGGTGCGTAGGCCCGTCTTGTCCAAGTAAGATACTGTCATGAGTAAAGATATAAATCATCGGAATTTCCATTAAAGCAGAATGACGAATAGCAGAACGCATATAGTCAGAAAAAATTAAGAAAGTACCGCAATATCCTTTAATTCCGCCATGAAGAACTAATCCCGCTTCAATCGACGCCATCGCAAATTCACGTACACCAAAGTGAATGTTTGGTCCAGCATAGTTCCCTTTTTGCATAAAATTTTGTCCAGTAATTGTTGTTTTATTCGAAGATGCAAGGTCAGCAGACCCGCCAACTAATGTTGGAATATCCTTGTAAATTCGGTTTAACATTTCTCCAGAAGCAGAACGCGTTGCCATTTTACCAGGTTTGAATTTCTGTATGGTGTCTTCTGAAAATGCAAAACTATCATTAATAGTTTTATCTAGTTCTTCTGCTAATTTAGGATAAGCTTCTTTATATTCCTTCAACAACTGATTCCATTTTTCTTCTTCCTTTTTACCGTTCTTATCAATTTCAGAAAAAGATTCTTTTACTTCTGTTGGCACAAAGAAAGGATTTTCATATTCCCAGCCATATGCTTGCTTTATTCGTTTTGTTTCTTCCTCTCCTACTGGATTACTGTGAATCTTAGCTGTTCCCTGAAGAGATGGAGAACCGTACCCAATCACGTTTTTCACTTCAATCAATGTAGGTTTGTCTATACAAGCCTTAGCTTCATCAATCGCCTTTGATATCTCCTTGAGGTCATTCCCATCATTCACTTTTATGAAATGCCATCCCATCGATTCGAATTTCCCTTTAACATCCTCTTTGTTTGAGAGATTAACCGCACCATCTGATGTAACATCGTTAGAATCATATAATACAATCAAACGACCTAAACCTAATTGACCCGCAAGAGAAGCAGCTTCTTGTGTGACACCTTCCATTAGGTCCCCATCACCACAGATCGTGTACGTGTAATGATTAATAACATTAAAGTTCTCTCTATTAAACTTGTCAGCTAAGTGCGCTTCCGCAAGGGCCATCCCAACAGTTAGAGAAAATCCTTGACCAAGCGGACCAGTAGTAGCTTCAACACCAGGAGTTATGTGCACTTCTGGATGCCCTGGAGTGCGACTATTTAGTTTTCTAAAACTCTTTAGATCATCAATAGTCAAATCATAGCCTGATAAATATAAAAGTGAATATAATAATATTGAACCATGACCAGAAGTTAAAACGAAACGATCACGATTAAACCATTGCGGATTTTTTGGATTGTGTTTCATTTTATTTTTCCAAAGTTCGTAAGCCATTGGTGCAGACCCTAAAGGCATTCCTAGATGACCATGTTTTGCATTTTCTACACTATCTAAACATAAAGTTCTAATTGTATTTACCGACAATTGAGCTGTATTCATCTTCAAACCTCCAGCCGTAATCATCATCAAACCTCCAGTATAATTTGAATTATTTTGTAAAAATTGCTAAACTAAAAAATGAATTGTAATAATTTTCCTATATAATAAATTAATAGACCAACAATATTAAAATCCGTTTCAGGAAAAGCTGTACCTTCCAAACCTAAATTCTCCATAATCGGATAAATAGTAGATGGTCCAACTGCAATTAAAACCCCTACTACAAAGGAACCAGCGACAGCGCCTTTCCAACCCCCCGTGGCATTCCCAAACACTCCCGCTGTTGCTCCAATAAAGAAGTAAGGAACGGCTACGGGAATAATAACGGCCATTTTCAAGACACCAAAAGCAAACATACAAAGTAGGCCGCCAACATATGCACTTAAGAACCCAATTACAGTTGCTGTAGGTGCAAATGGGAATACAATCGGACAATCTAGCGCTGGTTTGGCATTGGGAATTAAGCGTTCAGAAATACCAACGAATGCGTTTACAATTTCACCTAAAAGCAATCGCACTCCAGTTATAATAACAAACAGTGCTGCTGCGAAAGCTAACCCTTGGAATAAAGGATATACTAACCAATTGACTCCGTTAGACAATACTTCCACTTCAGCTTTGCCAGCCGCAAATGTAGCAATATAAAAGAAGATAATGATGGTAATACTTACTCCGACAACATAATCTTTAAAAATGGACAACCAGCCTGGCAGTTTCAAGTTTTCAGTACTGTCTTCAGGCTTACCCACTTTAGAACCAATCCAACCAGATAACGCATAACCAACTGTCACATAATGTCCAAGTGCTAACTCATCGTCTCCAGTGATTTTACGCATGTATGGTTGGCAGATTGCGGGGAACAAAGCTGCACAGATACCAAGAAGAATTCCACCAAGAATTACGATTACTGTATTACTAACACCCAAAGCCTTTAACATTACTGTAAGTAGAGCTGCTAAATAAAGGTTATGTTGGCCTGTTAAGAAAATATATTTAAGGGGAGTAAAACGGGCAACAACTAAGTTCATCACGAACCCTAGAACCATTACTAAAGATACAGTAGTTCCAAATTTTTGTTGTGCTAGTGCAGTTACTGCTTCTGCTAAAGGAAGTACCCCTTTAAGGCCAAATCCTGCAGCAAATAACTCTTGAAAACTATTAAGAGCTACAACTGCGGCCCCAGAACCAACACCAAAGACGAGAAATCCGACAATTGTTTTTAATGTTCCAGAAATAATATTTTCAGGTGTTTGTTTTTGCAAAATTAATCCAATAAGAGCCATAAGACCAACTAAAATAGCAGCAGAACTTAATAAGTCAAATACAATCACTTTAACGAGTTCCATTATATTAACTCCCCTTTAAACATAATTTAGTTTGTGTCAACTAAAAACTTTTCAAGTTTTTCTTTAATTTCTTTTTTGTCCATTAGGTTTTGAATTCCAATAATGTATTTTACTTTACTTTTCAAATCTGGAACTAAATCAGCCATCGTAATCAAAAGATCCCCTCTGAATTGTCCAACAGCATCAATTGTATTGTGTTCTGCTTTAATAGGAAATTTATTTTCTCTTATAACTTGATCCACCTTAATTTTTAACATCATACTTGAGCCCATTCCTGTTCGACATGCAATTAATGCTGTTTTCATTTCGACTCCACCTTTTCATGTTCTAAAATAAATTCATAAATTTCTTTTGGATCTCTTGCTTCATCTAACATTTCATAAAACTGACTACACTCTAACAATTCCACTAATTCTGCCATTGCGGTTAAGTGGGTTTCATTGTCGATTGCGCTCAAACAAAAAACATATTTAACCGGATCATTGTCATTGTTTCCAAACTTTATTGGATTCTTTAACTTAGACATGCTTATTGCGATTTCTTTCGAACCAGCTTCTGGCCTAGCATGAGGCAATGCAACATGTTTAGCAATTACGATATATGGACCTGACTCACTTGCAGTGTCTATCATCGCCTGAATATATTGTAATGAGACCTTACCCTCATTAACTAACGGCTGCCCGGATTTCCGAATTGCATCTTGCCAATCTGTCGCTTCGACATCTAATTGGATTAATCTTTCATTGGTAATTTCACTTAACACGGGTTGACTCACTTCCTGAGGATCTATTTTGTGGTTGGTAAACAGCTCATAGAGACTTCTTTCTAATCCAACTCTATCTGTTACTTTTGTGTACTCTTCAATAATATTCATGATGTTTTTTATAGAGGGTTGATTGAATGCTGGGTTTCCTATTTGAGCATATACATTACGTACGATATTGAACTTTTCCATACTAGTCATAATAGGATTCACAATTACTAGTGGTATTTTTTTAGTTAATAGCTTTGTTGACGGCACAGTGGAAAACAATATATCAATCTTCGTTTTTACCAAATCAAATTGTTCAATTTCAATTGGGGGCAAAAATTCAAACTCTGGAAACACTCCACGTAATTCTTTATACAAAATGGCAGATGTCCCAACCCCACTAGGACACACAATGAGAGCAATCTTTTTTTCCTTGTATTCTTCATTGGTGTTATTAATAATGGATGCAAAATGAATTGTTAAATAGGCAATTTCTTCACAAGGAATCTCTTTTCCAAAAACAGCATTAAAGGGTTTCATTGTTTCCATCACTAGTTTATAAAGTTCCCTGTATTCCTTTTAGATCTTTTGCAAGAGCGGGTTCACGATTGGCAGTTTGAATAACAGACGATAATAGGCTGGTCTAAAGTGCATATATAATTGAGTAACTACTTTTTTATACTCTATAAATCGGATACCAGCTAAACTTTCAAAACGGTCTATTATCCCTTTAACAAGATTTATTAATATTGCTCGATCCCTTGTAAAATTATTTAAGTTTCCTACGGAAATTCCTAATATCCATGAACACAAGTATTCCCTTTCTTCGGTAGTAACGATATCAAATTGACTTAGCAAGTCTTCCACAAAATTTAATTCATTTGTATTTTTAAAAATAGATTGGTGCTTTTCATAGGAAAGTCCTTGAACTAATTTTTTTATTCTTGAATGGATCAGAATAAAGCTATAGACAAATTCAAGCATTCTATTCTCAACAAACTTGATTGACCACTTTTCTGATGTTTCATGAATAATAGATAAGATATCTTTTGAATTAAGTAATTGATTTTTAGTATTGTACCAATCTAAAAGTTTTGGACCGTTTGGGTATGATAACATTTTAATCACAAATCGCATCATACAGTAACGAAGACTTCGTTCATCCCCTTTCAGGGAATAACCCCTTGTTCGGTTGTAAATGACACGTACATCATACTGTTTAATATTTTTATCTAAATTTTTGATATCCTTTAAAACTGTACTCCTACTGATGTTGAGAGAATAGAGTAAATGGTTTAAAGAGATGTAATCCTGATTATCAAAAAGAAGTAGATAAATAAATGCCATTCTTTCATTATCCCCAAATGTATAGGAAGTTTCTGTTCCCCCTCCTCCTTTTTCTGTTATTTTTTCGATAATATACTGCTTCGTTTCTGTTGGTACCGAAATCCCTTTTCGTTTCAGCTTTTCAATTCTGGGGTATTGACATGCTGCAAGCCAAATATTAATCTTTTCCAAATCGTAATCGATTTGACGTCTTGTTAATTCTGTTCTGTTTTGGATTTCTTCGATCGTGATTAAATCATTCCTGAGTAACAAATCTAATAATTGAAGACTTCTTTGTTCAAGCACCATTATTTACCTCCTACACAAATCATAAATTGAAACCGCATTCATCTCAACGACGGTTGGGATTATATATTGTAAATACTATTTACATTCAAAATATTTATATAAATATGTATAACTATCATTTTATAAAAATAGAGAATAAAAATCATTGGATTCTTTAACTGTACGAAAATGTAGTAACTTCCAATCCAATTCCATCACTTAGCGTCTTACTGATTTCTAAATTTACTAGAACTTATATGGATGCTACCCTAAAAATCCCATAAAATTTGCAGGGCTAGATATAAAAAAAAGGCGACATCTCCTTAAATAAGAAGACTGCCGCCTTTTTAATAGCTATTCTTACTGTAATGCGCCGCTGGATTACGTGACAGGTAAATGAAGCAGTGAACCATCCCCCTGCTTCACAATAAATCAATCCGTCATAAACTTATATCTTAAAACAGCTGCAAGCCCTGCACCATGCTTGAAATCTCCTTTAATAATCAGGTCCTTCAATTCTTCCATGGTGATAGTATGTACTTCAATTTGTTCGCTGGTTTCTAACTTTTGCTCAGTAGGTGCTAAGCCGGCTGCAGCAAACAAATAGATTTCCTCCGTCGTTGAGCCAGGAGACGGATAAAAACTTCCTAATTCAAGCCAATGCTCGGCAACATAGCCCGTCTCTTCCTCCAGCTCTTTTTTCGCAACTTCAAGGGGATCGATCCCGTCTCGATCAATCATCCCAGCAGGTAATTCCCATTGCCAGCTGTTAACCGCATGACGGTATTGTTTTAAGCAGACGACATCGTGGTTTTTCGTGATAGGAAGAACGCAAACTCCCTTTGCAAAATCTAAATAGGAAAATGTCTTTTCCTCCCCATTTGGAAGCACCACCTGATCAATTGAAATCCCAAAGCGGTCCACCTTTTTCTTACTGGAACTAGTAATCCTCCAAGCCATTTCCATCACCTCACCAATAAAATTCCTTTTTAATACGTATGATAACACTATGAGTATCCCCATAACAAAAGTTAGGGGTTTCGAAAGAATAGGCTTTAAAAGCCGCATTGTCTTTACGTGGGCTACCACAAGTCCCGCTAATACATCAGACCGAAGCCTTCAGCTTTGCTTTTTTCCTCATTATAATGATTTTCTTTGGTGCTTGAAGGAATTGTTTTCTTTCAAGTCCATCAAATGCATGCTGTACATATTTGCGAACAATATTAAAGGCGCCATTTACATCTGCATGTATGAGTACTTTCGACCCTTTTATTTTGTAAAATGCTCTGCTACTCCGATACCCACTAAAATCTGGATGGATATCATCTCCGAAAGTTGGGATTGGATCATGATCCAAGAAACTAGACTTGGAAGTATAGCTTTCTTCACGGTCGATGACTTGAATTCCTTTACGTTCAGCCTTGTATCGAATCATTTCAATGAACGTCGTATACGGAATTTGGATGAAGGTTTGCTTATCAGACTTTTTCATTTTGACCTCCGATTTCCAACCAACATTTCTTCCTATGATGATGGTATCAATCATTCTTTCTAGGGCACTTTCCACCACTTTTGCGCTGGCTTTATGTAAAAAATCCGTGACGCGATTATTCCTTTTTCGATCCAAGGAAATTAACCGGTTAGTGGTAAAGATCCCCTCTTTTGATCCTTTTCCATTTCTTATTATACACATATATTTAGCTCTTAGTTTGTTATAGTATTGATTGATCGATTTTAGCCCTTTGCCCTTGATAAGCAACGGTTTAAACCCCGTGTTATCGACGATAGTTGCCAGGTTATCCACGCCTAAATCAATACCCATTACTCGTTTTGGTGTAAATACGAATTCATTCTTTTGTTTATCGGTTCTATTGATTTGCTTTTCTTGTTCATCTTTAAATACGATTTCTATTACATAGCGGCCATAGGACGGTACAATTCGAACCTGTTGTAATTTCCCTGCAGAATCAGCGATTTTCCCCAAGTTTAACGGAAGATGAGTTCCTGGTAATTTCATATTCCCATCTATTATTTCTGTTATTTGATTTGTTAAATAGCACGTTGTGCGACCATTCTTTGGTTTATATTTTGGTATCTTCGGTTTTCCGGAAAAGCTGGCAGGATTGATTTTATATTTCTTAGATGCTTCAAAATAGCTTTTCCAATCATCATATACTTTCTTCATCGTTTGTTGATTGGACTGAGAGGGCATTGAGGTGTAATCGATCTGCTTCATGACCTTAAATAATGCTTCTACAAAGGCATATCCAAGGAATGACTTTCTTGCAGTTGGCATTTCAAAAAGTTTCAATTTTGGTTCAATTATTTTGCCTTTTTTATCTACTTTCTTAGGTTTTTCTTTTGCTTTTTCATAGCTTTTCAGGCGAATTTCATTCATTTGGGGTAAATAGGTTTCAATATCCATTAACACTTGAAGTTGATTTTCATTTCTTATTTCTTTTCTTAATGATGTGTAAACCTGACGAATATAGTAATTGGTGATGTTGTACAAATTTTTCGCCTTAAAACAAAGTGAATCACAGTAATTGAATAGCTCATGTTGAGGATGAATTTGTATTTTATAGGAACTATACATAGCCTTCACCTCCCTTACACTAGGAACAAATGTTCTAATTATGTTTTTATTATATCAGATATTAGACTAAAATGTATAGTGAAATCACTTGATTTTATTGCAAATCAAACCAAAAATACAGCTTATATCCCGATAATAAAGCTAGGGGTTTTACGCTGCTTTTTGACAAATGAAAAGACGCCACGGGACGGTTCCCATGGCCTTTTTCATTCTTCTTCCTTGTCTAAAAAGCCAGCCGAACCGTCCCTATGGTCACTTAATAAGAAGTAAGAGAACCTTCCCCATGTTTAATGGTTTCTAACACTTTTCCCCAGCCATTTTTTTCGGTAGCGTAGAAATCGCCTTTTATGACGCCGCCACCCAAGACCGTAATAGGCCCTAATTGGTTCAGTGGTTGCGTAAATGCTCCATTTATTTGTACGTCTACATGTAAAAACGTTTTATTATGCAAAACAAAATCAGGAGACGTATCGCGTTCAATAATCTCTTGAAAATAAATGCCGCCTGTTGTTTTCGGGATTGTACGAATATTAAAATGTGGTGTTATTTTGGGTTCACTTATTTTTCCGATCGCCTTAGAAGTATCTGCCTTTAGTTCAAGAAAAACCTCGCCATCTTTTTTCGCATAACCATATATTTCACCATCTTGTTCCTTTAAAATAATCTCTGCATATTTTTTTGGATATCCCCAAAGGTCTCTGCCAGCTGCAATGGCTGCATCATTATTTTCATATTCATAGATATAATAACCGCCATACTTATCGCCATATTTAACCGGGACAACAATGGCACAATCCATGTAAGATAATTTATCCGTCTTGCTAAAATCACTTATGGATAACACAATTTTATTCTCTATATATTCAAATGGAGTATAGGATAGGATCCGCTTAATTTCCTCTTCGCTTGCTTCTGCTACCGCAAATAGTGATACATAATCTTTACATTGGTAAGGGACAAATGGGTCCGGAAATAACGGTGCATGAACCGGTACATTATTCGCATTGGAACGCATGATTGAGTGACCTCCCTATCAAAAATTATTTTATTGATACGTTGGATCCAGACGATACTTTTTCAGTTCTTGTATACTTGCTGACTATGAATATCGTAAGTGTTGAAGCAATGGTAGCCGGGATTAATTCATACAGATAGGCAACCCAAGGTGTGTTAATCCAAACGACCGTAACCAACGTACCTACAATAATTCCCCAAATGGCCCCTTGCCTTGTAACAAGATTCGTATAAAGAAGCATGATTAACAGTGGACCGAAACTTGCACTCAGACCTGCCCATGCATACAATACTAAAAGAAACACAGTTTGGATGTTCATAAGTGCAATAATTGTAGACACGATCCCCAGCACCACCATCGTCACCCTTGAAATGATCATGGTTTGTTTATCGGTAAATGGCTTTTTCACCACTGCCTTTAGAAAATCACTCGCAAACGATTGAGTTGCCACCATAACCTGCGATGAAAAAGTAGACTGGATTGCTGAAAAAATAGCGGCTAATACAATACCTGTTAAAATAGGATGTAGTAAATCAATGGACAGCATCGGGAATACATACTCAGGATCCTTTAAGGTTGGATAAACGACTCTTCCGATTAACCCTAACAGGTTTGATCCAGTCATCACAACCACAACCCAAAACATGGCGATATAGGACCCTTGTCTGATTGTTTTGTCATCCTTGGCAGTTAAAAATCGTTGAACAATATGCGGCTGACCAGGTTCTCCGAATCCAAAAAAGAATAATCCAGCAAACACACCGAATGCTGCCGCACCGGATGCTCCCCCAAGTGAAGTAGTTAGAACGGGGTCAATCGAATGGAGGGTATTAAAAAAGGATGCCGCTCCCCCGAGTTCAAAAAAGATCATGTATACCGGAAAAATAATCAATACGGCCAGCATGATGATCCCTTGTGTAAAATCGGTATATACGACAGATCTGTAACCCCCAAAAATAGCGTATCCTATGACAAATGCTGCTGACAGGACTAAACCAAGTTCATAGTTAAATGAAAGGGTGGCATCAAGTGCTTTTCCTGCAGCTGTTAACTGGGATGCCATCGATGCGACAAAAAATATAATAATAACGATACTAGAAATAATCTTAATAATACTTTTTTTATCATTCAGTTTTTTGCTAAAATAATCTGGTAAGCTTAATGCGCCTAGCTTTGTTCCTTCCCTTCTTAATTTAGGTGCCACGAGGAACCAATTAATTAAGTAGCCAATGATGAATCCCGGAAGCATCCACATGGTACTAATACCAGCAACATACGAATATCCAGCAGCACCAATGAAGATCCAGCCGCTGGTATCTGTGGCACCAGCACTGATGGCTGTTGCCCAAGGCCCAAAATTCCGGTCACCTAAAAAAAATCCTTCTTCACTCTTTGAAATGTATCGTTCAGACATAACCCCAATGATAAAGACAGCTGCTAAATAAATCGCAAAGACGGTTAACATTTATTCCTCCCCCCTTTTATTAGCCTGCTTGGAAAGAAAGAAGGTAGCAACAAATCCCAACACCGGAATAATCACATACAAGAACCAAATTAGAAATGCATTCTCCATTATGGCACACCCCTTTATTTGTTTAAGTCTTCAACAATTTCTCCGTATGTCAGTGTAAAGGCGCCTTCAATATATACTGCACCTAGTATTTCTTTAACCCCTAATTCGTTCAATGGATCATCAACGGATGGTTCGATATTTAATGTTGCCTGACCATATACTTTTTTCTTAACTTCTACATTCTGCAATATATTTTTAATCACGAAATTTGTATCTGTCCCATAGGTTTCCGGATTTGGGATCCGTTTTACCTGAAGTCTTGGAGACAGATTGGGTGGTTCAATGATTCTACTATTATTGTTTTCAAACGTAACATCTATAATCTTCTTCCCTTTTCTAGTGATGACACCTTTAATGGAGGTTTCATCTTTTTCAAATTGAACTTCAGCCAGTTTTTTTGGATACCCCCATATCTCCCTGCCTGCGCATAGAGCTCCATCCGTATCCACATATTCAAAAGCTACGCATGCCCCTTCTATGTCTTTATATTGACATGGAATAACGATTCCACCTTCACTGTATAAATCTAAACCCTGAATTTTGATATTCGTTAACACAAATACTTCAAACACATCAGAGGTTACTTTAAATTCTTTTGGAAGAAATTTTTGTAATGCTTCCTTGTCTCCTCGACAGTAAACACTTACCTTTTGATAATCCTCATAATGGTAAGGGAGTGCTGGATATAAAGGTGAATATTCTGGTAAAATAGTGTATTCGTACTTGGACATGTTCATCATCCTCCTTTTCTTATTACCTTTAATATTGCAATAATTATGCCAAGTATGAAAAGTCCGATAATTCAAAGCCCGCCAATTTTATACTTTACCTTTTACCCAAAAAACTACCTGCATTAAGGGTAATTACCCATTTTTAAGTAACTTAATTTTTAATATATAATTCTCTAAATGATATTTTTTTATTTTATTACTCAATGTTTGTTGTGGAATATCTAGATTACGGGAAGCCTGTGAAATATTCCCCCGCGTTTGAGTAAGCTCCTGTTTGATGATTTTAATTTCAGTTGCTTCCATCATCTGTTTAAAGCTTGCATCCTCGTCATACTCAATCTGGGCATGTGTTGAAGCCTGTAATATCTCAGAAATTTGATAAAGATCCTGTAAATCGATATCACTTTCATCAATACATCCGCTCGTTTTTAGATTCATGATTCGTTCCATACAATTCTTCAATTCTCTAATATTGCCCGGCCATGAGTAATTCATTAATTTTGTCAAAGCTCCGTCCGTAATACCTGACACATGCTTATGAAATAATCGATTATAATCCTTAATAAAGTAATCTACCAAAAAAGGAATATCATTCTTCCTCTTTCGTAATGGCGGAAGCTCGATGTTCAACACACTTAGTCGAAAATATAAATCCGGCCTCATTTCATTTTTCATCAGAAGATTCTTCGGATGGGTGTTAGTCGCCACAATTAATCGAACGTTTACAGAAATCTCCTTTGTCCCTCCTACTCTCCTTATCTTTTGATCCTGAAGAACACGTAATAGCTTCGCTTGGAGGTTTTTAGGCAACGAATTGATTTCATCTAAAAATAGAATACCGCCATCTGCAATCTCAAATAATCCTTCACGATCTTCTGCACCCGTATAACTCCCTTTTGTAGTTCCAAACAAATACGACTCTAGAAGGTTTTCAGGAATGGCTGCACAATTTTGAAGTTGATGCAGCTGTTCAGTTACATGCTGGACATTCGAAATATCCTGAAATGTTTCGAATGCACCAATAACCTTGCCATTTTTTAATAGAGGATAAGTGGACGTAAGCGTCGTCTTCATTTCACCGCGATAGGTAAAAAATGTTTGTTCTCTATCAATCACTGGTTCTCTGCTTTCCATTACCTGGCAAAACACACTTGTCTCATAGGTTAGATTTGGAAAAACTTCAAAAAGATTAAGTCCAATTATTTTCGCATGATCCAAACCAATCGTATTCACAGCCGGATTCGCATAAATAAAAGTCAAATGTTGATCGATCACAACCACAGCTTCTTTTAAGGTATCAATTACGCTTTTTAACCAGTTATCCATGTGGATCACCTCTTTTAGTAGAAATATAAAGTGCCTTACTTAGTCATTCCATTTAATAGATTAAATTTTCTTTGTCATTAATAATTCTCTTTATTGTTTCAATATGCCTCCTTAAACCCAACTCTTTACTACGAAGCAATGTACTAAAATAAAAAAACACAAAAATGCAGCAAATTACATTTTGGTGTTTTATATTTACTCCTTTTTAACTTTACCGCTTAAAACCTTTTGCTGGATGGGGGGCGATGAAATGTAAATGAAGCACAAGAACCGTCCCGTGTTTCCAGGGGGCTGACCCCGCTATTCACCACTTACTTTCGAAAGGAATCTTTTTGTTCGATCTTCCTTAGGATGTTCGAAAATGTCGACTGATGTTCCTTGCTCGACAATGACACCACCGTCCATAAAAATGACCCGATCAGCAACTTCTTTAGCAAAGTTCATTTCATGTGTGACGACGACCATTGTCATCCCCTCTTGAGCGAGATCCTTCATTACTTGGAGAACTTCCCGAACGAGTTCTGGATCCAATGCAGAGGTAGGTTCATCGTAAAGCATAACCATCGGTTTCATAGAAAGTGCCCGAGCAATGGCAGTTCTTTGCTGCTGACCCCCCGAAAGCTGTGATGGATAATGATCACAGCGTTCTCCAAGCCCTACTTTTTCAAGAAGGGGTCTAGCTATTTTCATAGCCTCCTCCTTGCTTTTTCCTTGGACAACGATTGGACCCTCCATCACATTTTCAATGGCCGTTTTATGAGGAAATAAATTAAAATTTTGAAAAACAAAGCCTGTCGTTTTTCTTAATTCTCTTATAACATTCTTTCGTTTACGATTTAATTCTCCAGCGGTTACTTCATGATTTCCGATTTGAATGGTTCCTTCAGTTGGTTCTTCTAAAAATGTCAGGCAACGTAATAATGTCGACTTTCCAGATCCGCTTGGTCCCATAAGAACGACTACTTCACTTTTATTGACTGAAAGATTAATTCCCCGAAGAACTTCATTCGTTCCAAATTTCTTTTTAAGGTTTTTTAACTGAATGATGCTCATACCTATCCCCCTTTTTCTGGATTCAAGTCCATTTTAGAGTGTTAAATGTTGAGATGTGCGCTTTTCCATTTTGTCCAACACAGCTGTTAAAACAGTAATGAGAACCCAATAAATGGCTGCAGCCAATAAATAAATCGTTAATGGTTCGAATGTCTTTGCAATGAGTAAGGAGGACATTTGCAATAATTCTGTAACCGTAATAACCGAGATAAGTGAAGTATCTTTAATTAGGATGATAAATGTATTTGACAATGTCGGAATAGCAATACGAAGACTTTGCGGAAGAATAATCCTGCGTAACCCTTGCCCGTAAGTCATACCCAGAGATGCAGCAGCTTCCATCTGCCCTTTATCAACTGATAGAATAGCCGCACGGAAAGATTCCGATAAATAGGCACCAGCATTTAAGCTTAAAGCGAGAATTCCTGAAGGTATTGGATCCATTTCGATATTAATTTGCGGTAGTCCGTAATAAATAACAAAAACTTGTACTAATAACGGGGTTCCACGGATAATGGACACATACGTTCTAGCAATTACCTCTAAAGGTTTAATCTTAGATATTCTTGCTAATGCCGTGAAAAACCCTAGAAAGAGTGCAATAATAATGGAAACGACTGCTAAAAAAATAGTCATTAAAGTAGCATTTAGTAAAGTTGGCAAGGACTCAATAATAATTGATATATTCATTAAGTTTCCTCCAATCTAACAATCTTGCAATAATCATATATGAGCTTATCTTTAGGCTTTGTTAAAATAGGTAACAAAGCCTAAAGATAAAGTGCCTTAAACTAAAACTTCTTCTTTAAATGCTATTTCAATCCCCAACGATTTTAACTCTTCTACAAACGGATCAAAGTGTTCATTAATAATTACTTTTTCAATTGGTACAATTCCAACAGCATTTATCTTTCCCTGTGCAATCCAATTGGCCAGCAGCATAGCTGGTAATGCCGTTGTTTTCGCCATTGATGTAATATTTCTTTCATGGTCATATAAATCAACCATTTCCCATGTATACTTAGTCGGATTTCCGTTTTTTATCCCGCTTACTTCAACCCGCACAACAGTAATATCCTCTTTGGAACTTCCTTGCAACTTAGGTGATAACACTTTTTCTGCAAAAGCTCTTGGAGTTATGTAATGCCCGTCAATTTCTAAAGGCTTGTCATCTAAAAATCCTAATTCCGCTAAAGTACCCATCTTATTCCAGTGCCCTTCGTAACGAACCGTTTTCTCATATAGTTTTTTTACTTTATCTTTAAGTGTATAGGCTGTGCTGTGAGCGTCTGTTATAACAGCTTCACATTGACCAACAGGATCGGGGAAGGTTAATTTTTCTAAGCCTGAAAGAGGAGGCAATTCTACAAGTTCTCCATTTTCTGCTGCTAACGCTGGTCTCGTATATAGACCTAATACACTTTCTAATCGAAAAACAACCTGGTACCATAATGGTGGGACTGGAAATCTTGGGATTCCACCACAAATCATGACAGCTTCATCAGCCTCATCCAATAATTCAATTCCTTGAGCTGCTAAAAAATTCGTTATTCCCGGTGCCACCCCACAACCTGGCATAATAATAACGCCGGCTTCTTTTGCTGCCACATCCAATTCCATTTTCTCTTCAATCTTTGATCCAACTAAATCGACAAGATGGCATTTTGCTGAAATCGCTGCTTTAATAGCTGGTAAACTTAAGGAATGCGGCAAGCATGCCACCGCAACGTCTGCATCTTTTAGTACCTTTGCAATATCGTCCTCGGTTTGCAGTGATGCTACTTGACCAATAACCTTAGGATTAGCAGCGATTTCTAAGCATTTTTCAACACTCACCTCGATGCCATCAACTGCTGTTACGGATTCAATAGTTGGAAATTTTGCTAACTCACTGACTACTGTTGTACCAATCATTCCAGTTCCTAAAACGACAGCTCGCATTTTGACTCCTCCTCTTAACTTTTCCGTAGATTGGTGAGAAAAAGAGTATTCATTTCAATCTAGAAAACTCTTTTTCTCTTATTTTAATGGCTTATTTTGCACGTAAAAAATTAACATTTTTAGTTTATAATTTGTTTTCTCCAAACCATTTTTTATAAATCTCGTCATAAGTACCATCTTCCTTCATGGCAGCTATAGCTTCATTTACTTTTTTCACAAAGTCATCATTATCCTTTTTTATTGCCATACCAATTTCGTCTTTATTTAATATTTCGCTTGTAATTTTGATTGGTAACTTATTCTCCTTAATATTGTAGCCCATCAATAATTGGTCATTGATAATAACATCTAATCTTTTATTCTGCAGGTCTTGGATATAATCACTTACGGCTTTATATAATTTAACATTTGCTCCATCCACACTTTTTGCAACTTCTTCAAATGTTGTTCCTCCGCCTACCCCGACATTTTTCCCTTTAATATCTTCAAGCTTTGTTATATCAGTTGTATCCTCTCTTGTGACCAAGACAGATCCAGTAACAACATAGGGGTCTGTAAAATCAACACTCTTTTTCCTTTCATCCGTTACCGTCATTTGACCGATGATAATATCAAATTTATCTGCCTTTAATCCACCAATAAGGCTGTCCCACTTTGTTGCGATAAACTCAGTCTTTACTCCCAATCGCTTCGCAATTTCATTCGAAATATCAACATCAAATCCAATATAGTTTTGTTTATCATCTACGAAGTTAAATGGCGGGTATGTTCCTTCAAAGGCCACCTTTAAAACTTTTGACTTTTCAACTCTTTCCAAAACCGTTTGTTTTTTATTTCCTCCAGTTTCTTTGCTGCCACTACACCCTGCAATAATACCGATTAATAGAATGACAATAAAAGACAAAAACAACTTCTTCCTCATCATAACAACCCCTTTAAATTATATTGATAACGTTTTCAATCCCCTTAATCGTAAATCTCCTTCCGTTTAATTTTAAAAAGGCTCTGAAGAATATTCATTGTTGTCCAAAATTGTAGTACAATTTACTATAGTGTATACTAAGGAAAATATCGATGTCAATATATTTAGAAAATTGCGATTACACGTTTGGATAACAGGAAAGAAAGCAGGTGGGAAATTTATGAAAATAGACTCTGTAGAGCACAATGTTTACAACCATATTAAGACAGCTATTTTAGCACGTAAATTAGCACCAGGAAAACAGCTAATTGAGAGTAGAATTTCTGACACATTAAAGGTAAGTCGGACTCCGATTCGCAATGCGTTAAAAAATTTGGCATCTGAGGGATTAGTAGATATCGTGCCGAATAAAGGAGCTTTTGTAACGAGTCCAACACATGATGAGATCATCCAAGCGTATGAACTACGGGGAAATTTAGAATTTATTGCAGCTAGAAAATCAATGGAGTATTTGACTGAAAAAGACTTTTCTACTATTAAGGAAATCATCGAGAATGAAAAACTGGCTTTAGCCGATAAAAATACGGAAACCTTCGTTAAGGTAAATAAAGATTTTCATGTTGCTATAACCGAAAAATGCAACAACAAGTTTTTAAACGAATTTATTGAACGGCTCATTATTCAAACCAATATTTATCTGATTCTTTATGATGAGTTTTTTAATAATAAGACACAAGAGCCCTACAGTCCTAATGAACACAGTCATATTTTAAGCTTAATGGAACAAAAAAAAGAAACTGAATTAAAAATAGCTCTAGAAAATCATTTTAAACATTCCATTGAAAGTGTTGAAAATGGCTATAACGAATATAAAGAATTGGATGAGATTTTTTAGAGACTTTAATTTTTTGCTTTAAAAACCACAGGGACGGTTCTCATGGTAAAGAACCGTCCCCATTGTCACGTGAAGTTACTTCTGCGCTATCTGAATAAGGTTGCCACATGTATCGTCAAAGACAGCTATTGTGACTTCGCCCATTTTGGTCGGTACCATAGTAAACTTCACGCCTTTTTCTATTAATCGATTGTACTCTTTGTGAATATCTGCAACGCCAAACATTGTTGCTGGGATGCCATCGGCAAATATCTTCTTTTGGTACTCCTTAGCGGCAGGATGGTTATTCGGTTCGAGTAAAAGCTCGACACCGTCTTGATTATCTGGAGAAACAAGCGTTATCCACCTAAATTCTCCGACAGGAACGTCCACCTTTTTTACAAATCCCAGTTTTTCTGAATAAAACTCCAATGCCTTGTCTTGATCTTGTACGAATATACTAGTGACAATAATTTTCATACTGATTTTTCCTCCTTTGATAATTGTGACGTATGGTGCTGTGCTAACAATCTGGCTGCAAGCAAAACAACCCACACATTTGTCAGAAGTCCTGTTCCGATTTAATAAAATTACTCTATCCATCCTTTTAGTAAATCTTTAAGTGGTTCGTTGTTGAATATTAATACTCGGTATTTTCCCTTTCGTTTTGATTTTACGAGCCCTGCATCTTCCAATGCAGAAAGATGTTTAGCGATCGCTTGTCGCGAAATGGAAAGGCCGTGCTTCATAATGAGACGTACCGTAAGTTCATACAACGTTAGCTCGTTGCGTTCAGATAGTTCGTCTAAAATAAGCCGCCGAGTCGAGTCACCAAGTGCTTTGAATATAGCGTCTTTGTCCCAATTCATATATCGAGTATAAGCAACTCTACGGTTGCTTGTCAAGCATAAGCAACTTTATGGTTGCGTGAGATGGCACAGGGAGGGTTCTTTTCAAGAGGATTAGTCGCTATTGGAGGAAACTGCGACGTAGAGCCATTCAAGTTAGATGATTTCCAAATTTAATATCCAGAAAAATGTCGTAAGTTTTGAAAAATAGGTCATAAGTGTTCCGATTTATGTCGTATGCGTCACAAAATATGTAATAAGCGGTTGAAAACATGTCGTAAGCGGAGGAAAGTGTGCCGTAGCCTCCTTCAGCAAGCTAATGAAGACCAAAACTCCAATCGAATGCAAGCAAAATGGGCTTCATCAGGCCGTTAAAGACGATTAAGTCGCACTTGGCCCAAAATACGAATCAGCCTCAATACTCTTCAGTCCTGGGTTCCACACTATCATACATAAAAAGAATGTTGAAAGCTGTCTCCAAAAAGGGCTCTTTTTAAAAAAGGAACCATCGTTTGTAAAGCCACTGGGACGGTTCTCATGGTCTTTTTCAACTAAATGTCCTTCTCGAAAAAGTGCCAGCAGAACCGTCCCCATGGTCACCCAGTGGCTGTATTTCCCATTGCAATAGATATTCTATTCCAACTGTTGATTTGATTAATTATTAGTACAAGGTCAACATATTCTTTCTCGTCATAATGTTCACGTACTCGTTGGTAAAGCTCATCTGGCACGCGTTTTGTCGGGATTAAAGTCACGTATTCTGTCAACTCAAGAGCTGCTTTTTCTGCATCTGTGTAAAATGTGCACTCTCTCCATGCACTAATGCAATATAAACGTTGTTCGGTTTCTCCCATTTTTCTAGCATCAGCTGTATGCATGTTAAGACAATAGGCACAACCATTTATTTGAGAAGCCCGAATTTTTATAAGTTCACGAAGTTTACGATCTATACTTGTTGTTTTCAAATACTTTTCCATTTCCATCATTATTTTAAGTGCTTCTGGCGCTACATTATAATAATCAACTCGTTGTTCCAATTTAATTGCCTCCTTATATTTCTTTTCTTTTAAGACAGTATTAATTTATGTGCCAATCTTGAAGCAGCATCAATTGCAGACTACATCAATCGACGATTAACATTATCTATAATATGCGTGATAATTATTTTTGTCAAATGAATGGGATTTATCCAAAAGAGATTTCTTTCATTTGACTATCACTCTAAATACTCCTAAGATACAATTTGATAACCCTTAAAATCAAAGGCAGGTGAGTTTATATGCAGTATAGTGTCGGAGTTGAATATGCTTTACATTGTCTGGTTTATTTAATTGATGTTCCTTCCAAGGATAGTATTGGGATAAAGGATTTGGCAGAATTCCAAGGACTTTCTGAGACATTTCTTTCAAAAGTTTTCGGTAGATTATCGAAGGCTGGCATTGTAAGTTCTGTCCCTGGTGTAAAGGGAGGATATAGGTTATCTAAGTCCCCGGAAGATATTTCCTTTTGGGATGTAGTTGAAGCAGTTGAAGGTCCTAAGCCCATTTTTCAATGTAAAAATATTAAAGATAGTGGTTATTTGTATAGAGAAAACTGTTGTTCAGCTCCCTCCTCTTGTACCATCAATTTAGTTATGCTCTCTGCGGAAGAAAAAATGCGTGATTACTTGCGTAGTAAAACACTGTCATGGTTAAACGAAGAGCTTGATCGTGTCTTACCCGAACAAATACGTAAAGATACTCAAAAATATTTTTCGAAGAGCAAAATATAAAATAAACCTCTCGTGAAATTCCTAATTTACCAGGAATTTAGAGAGGTTCTTTGCTGCACAAGTTTCAGTACGATATATCATATTATCTGGCTCTATTCTTCCACTAACCCCTTTACTTCAATGAAAAAAAAACTACTCCAAATCAAATAAGACAGCCTTAATTATTTCAAGTTACTAGATTCCTAATAAACTTCATTTAATCTATACACTGAGTTTACGAGGCTTTAATATTCAGGTGATATGATTGGTTTAGCAACGAATGAGGAGGCAGTATAAATGAATGTGCGTGCAATATTTATTGATATGGATGGGACACTACTCAAAGCCTCAAACAACATTTCCCACCGAAATATGGAAGCCATTAATAGGCTGATGAATCAGGGAGTCAAGGTTTTTCTTGCTACTGGACGACACTATGAAGTAACTGCTCCCTACCATAAAGAAATTGGATTACGAACTCCGATGATCTGTTTGAATGGTGCCGCCATTCACGATGCGGATACAGGAAGAGTTATGCAAATGAAAATTGTCCAATTGAACGAAGAACGATTTCACCATCTTACTGCTGAAAATCCTTGTAATGTTATGATCCATACAGCAAATGGGCTTTATTGTAAGGAAACGAATGAAGAAATCGATTATTGGACAAATGTTGGGCAAATTCCGCCACGGTATATTGGAGATTTAAGACAGGCAAATTATCAAGATGTGCTTAAATATAGTGTTCGAACAGGTGCACCAAGTCCGAAAATTTCTGCTTTGTTTAAAAAAGAAGCAGAAGTCATCGATTGGAATGACGGGTTTGAGCTGCTTGCTCCTAATGTTTCCAAATGGTCTGGAATAAAAAGCTTACTTACCGAATTTCGAATGAGTCCAAATGAGGTCGTAGCCATTGGAGACGGACCCAATGATATAGAAATGCTTCGTCATGCCGGTACCGGTGTGGCAATGGGGAACGCTAGCGAAGAGGTTAAAGCAGCCGCTGATTTTGTTACAGGACATCACGAAAATGATGGATTAGCTGAGTTTATAGAACGTTATCTTATTAAATCATATGCGATTTAGTTTTTTTATCAAATAAGTGCCTGGCACCACTCACCATTTGTCGAAGTAAATTCGACAGGATTCGAGTGATGCCAGGCACTTTTTTTTCTTTCTGTGGATCTGTCTCTTCGGTCGATTAGACGCTTTAAAAACTACCATTCTCTCCGGTCTTCACCCCTAAACCGCCACAGTAATGAAAGCACGAAACAGCATATTAAAGAATTTCTACTAACTTCTTTTGTATTTGAAACTAGCTAAAAAGCCAGGCGGTCAGCCTGGCTCAGGTCATTTTTCTTTCAAGCATCTAATTTCAGTACCTTTTTTATGACAGATTCCTGCCGGAGACCCATTTAAGTTTACTTAAATTCAAGAAGGAGTCCGATAGAAAATCCAAGTAAAAAGGGTTCAGTCCCACTACCTTTGCAGCAGGACTGAACCCTAGATGGTTGCAATATTATTTGAAAAGGAAGTGCTAGAATACACCTTGCTCCTTTCTAATAACTTTGCAATCAATATGCGGAACGGTTTTGTTTTAAATAAGGTTAGTACCGCCCAGCGGAACCGATCCCTTGGCCACCTCTGTTCACTTCACCCGCACCTACTTCTGTTCCAAAACGCGGATAAATTCCCTCATGTAATCAGGTAGATCCGGGGGACGTCGGCTTGATACAAGGTGGCCATCTACGACAACGGGTTCGTCATACCAAATGGCTCCGGCGTTTTCCATATCATCCCGGATCCCGGGTGTACTTGTTACATTTTTTCCATCAAGTATCTTTGCGGAAATGAGCACCCAGCCTGCATGACAAATCTGCCCGATTACCTTTTCACATGCATTCATTTTCTGGATCAAGGAAAGCACTTCTGAGAAACGGCGAATTTTATCCGGTGCCCATCCTCCAGGTACCAATATCGCATCATAATCATCAGCTTTCACATCGCTATAAGCAAAATCCGATTGGGCAGGTACCCCATATTTCCCCTTATATTCCTTGCCGGCCTCTTCACCTGCAAGATGAACAACGGCTCCTTCTTCTCGAAGTCTGTGAATCGGATACCAAAGCTCTAAGTCTTCAAAGTCATGGTGCACCAGGCTGATCACGTTCTTTCCTTGTAATCGCATATCATCATCTTCCTTTCTGCTTTCAATAGAATGTATCATTTGTTAGCTTTCTAAAATGGCATGATGGGCAAGCAAAAGAGCACCCATAATCCCTGCATCATTACCTAACCCAGGACTTACAATATACTCCGTAAGCTCCGGCAAAGAAACATAATCGCTCATGAATTCCTGTAAATACTTATAAATAGAAGGGAAAATTTGTTTCTGATTCATCACGCCACCACCAAGAATAATCCTTTTCGGGGATAGAATCAAAATGTATTGCATGAGGGCTTGGGCAAGATAGTATCCTTCTAAATCCCATACTTCCAAGCGGCCTGCCAAGTTGATCCCCTTATTATTCCAACGGCCCTCGATGGCCAGGCCCGCAGCCAAACCTTCCAAGCAATCCGAATGGTAAGGACAGCCTCCTTGATACTCATCTTGTGGATGACGCTTCACAAGGATATGACCCATTTCCGGATGTGACCATCCATGCAGCAGTTTCCCCTGGACAATGGCACCTGCTCCAATTCCTGTTCCAATCGTTATATACAAACAACTATCCAACCCCTTGGCTGCACCGAAAGTTGCCTCAGCCAATGCCGCAGCATTAACATCCGTATGAAAACCGATAGGAATAGGAAAAGCCTCCTTCAACGCTTGTACAAACTGGAAATTCCTCCAAGCTGTTTTCGGTGTGGACGTAATAGACCCATAGGTTGAACTTTCCCGATTAACATCTATTGGCCCGAATGAACCCACTCCAATGGCATCTAGATCGTGTTTTTTAAAGAAAGCAAGGACCTTAACCATGGTTTCGCTGGGAATAGTTGTTGGGATATGAATCCGTTCAAGGAGGTTTCCCTTTTCATCTCCAACGGCACAGACAAATTTTGTTCCTCCTGCTTCGATTGCACCTAGCATTCTAGACTCCTCCAGTAAAAAAGATGGTAGTGTGAGGCAGAAAGAATAGAGCTGGCATTCCCTCTACTCTCAAATGTCAAAGTGAATACGCATAAAAATAGGACTTTTATCGCCTTTTTCTATTTCTCGATAATAAAACGACTACACTTATTTTGCTATCCTTGGATGGCAGGCCGTGAAGTAAAAAGAATCCACTTTAAAATAATGTGGATTCTTTAAGGATTTACCCGAATGTTCAAAACCATTAATATCTACTAGTATCGGTTGCCAGCTAGAACCGGTTCTGCCTTTTTTGGTGAGACCTTCTCATATAGTTTTGCTTTTCCAACGGAATTAAAGAGATGCATTTTTTTGTTAATCACTTTACGTGCTTCCGTAATACATTCAGGATAAATAACATTTGGATCCCAATATTCCGTAGTGCTTAGAATTTCACGAGCTTTTGCAAAATAGGCATATTTCATATCACTAGAGATATTGATTTTACTTACTCCTAATGTTACAGACTGAGCTACTTCACTATCCGGGTTAGAAGAACCGCCATGAAGCACTAACGGGATGCTAACAAGCTTATTAATTTCTTCTAAAATATCCATTTGCAATTCCGGCTTGATATTCTTTGGATAAATCCCATGGGCTGTACCAATCGCAACCGCTAATGTATCAACGCCTGTTCGTTCCACAAAATCTTTTGCTTCGGCAGGGTTTGTGTAAGTTACCTTGGTCACTCCGCCTTCAACGGAATTTCCTGTACTCCCAATTGTCCCTAATTCTCCTTCGATCGATACCCCTACTGCATGGGCAATTTCAGCGGCTTTCTTCGTTAAGGCCACATTTTCTTCATACGGGAGGAGCGAACCATCAATCATCACGGAGGTAAAACCACAGCGAATGGCCCTTAAAATATCTTCAATGGAACCACCATGATCAAGATGAATAACAAATGGTACAGGACTTTCATAGACACGGTGCTTCACATAAGAAAAGAATTCATCGGTTAAAAACTCTAATTCCGATGGATGGATGGCAATAATCGCTGGTGATTCCGCATTTTCCGCCTCTTCCACAACGGCTCTTAAAAATGAACTATCAGCGACATTAAACGCCCCAACGGCAAATTGATTTTCCTTGGCTACTTCCAATAATTGTTTCATAGTTAATAACATAAACTATACACTTCTTTCTATTGGTTTTTTTATAAAGATTTACCCGTTGATTTTGAGAGATTAATATAATACTTGACAGCTTCTTTACCTGCGTCAATCGTACTGTGGATCAAATCAAAGAAATTGATATTTGGATCCTTGTCCAGCTGATACCTAATTTGATCAACCTGTGCCTTCAAAAAATCGGAGCCCATATTAATTTTATTAATGCCTAATTCAATAGACGTTCGAATATTCTTCTCACCGCATCCGGATCCCCCGTGTAGCACGAGCGGTATATTGGTTTCCTGTTTTATTTTTTCTACAATATCAAAGCGAAATTCGGGAACATAGCCTTCGGGATAATTACCATGGCTTGATCCGTAGGAAATCGCTAAAGCATCTATTCCTGTTTTTCGAACAAAGTCAATGGCAAGCTCAGGGTCTGTATACATGCTATCATTCGTCATGATATTACTTGCGGCGCCAATGTTGCCAATCTCTGCCTCAACACTAGCGTTATAGGTTTGAGCAAATTCAACCATATGTCGGGTTATTTCAATATTTTGATCGATCGGGTAGGCAGCGGCATCCATCATGACACTCGAGAAACCGTCATGTAAACACCTTTTAACAAATGCAACATCCTGGCCATGGTCAAGATTAATCGCCACTTCCACGCTTGCTTCATTTGCTAGTTTCATAATAGGCTTGGTTAGTAAATGGCTTCCAAAGTGCTCCATCAAATGCTCTTGCAGCAAGCTGATTATAATCGGTGAACGTAACTCTTGTGCGGCTTGAATAGCGGCATAAGCCGTCTCAAGGTTAAAGCAGTTAATAGCCATTACCGCATATTTTCCTTCATTGGCTCGGTTCAGCATTCCTTTCATCGAAACATACATGTGGCATCCCCCTATCCAATCATTTTATTAGGAAATCCTAATACCAGATAAATCGATTTCTTCTTCCTCATCCATGGAATAATCAGTTTCCTCCCTCTCAACAGGCTCTTTCTTCCATAAAAATAGCATGACCCCTGTTACAGCTGATCCAATAAATAGGGCTAAAGTGAATAACAACGGATGAGTCATGGCTGGAACAATAAACATTCCGCCTGATGGAACCGGTGAACCCACTCCCCACATCATCGATAAGCCTCCGCCAACAGCAGCCCCTATCGTACAAGAAGTAACCACACGGAGTAAGTCAACGGCCGCAATGGGGATGACACCTTCCGTAATCATACAGACACCCATCGGAAAGGCAATTTTAATATTATCTTCTTCTTTTTTCGTATATCTTTTCTTGCGGAAGGATTTTGCTAAAATCCATGATATCGTCACACCAAACGGAGGAACCATCGAAGCCAGGACTTTAACTGCTTCTGGTTCATAAATTCCTTCCAGTAATAGACCATCTGCAAATAAGGAAGCTACTTTGTTTACAGGTCCACCGAAATCAAAAGCAGCCATACCGCCTAAAATGGCACCAAAGACAAATTTCATCGACCCTTGCATCCCTGTTAGGAAAGAGGTTAATCCATTAGTTGCCCAAACAATCGGAAGGCCGAGAACGAAAAACATTAACAAGCCTACAACCACACTAGAAATTAACGGAATGATCATCATAGGCATTAATCCTTCTGCCCACTTTGGTACCTTTAGGTTATTTTTAAGAAAGACAACAAAATAACCTACGATAAAACCGCCTAACATTCCGCCTAAAAACCCGGCACCAATGGCATTAGCAATTAACCCCATTAACAGACCCGGTGCAATACCCGGACGATCGGCAATGGAGTAGGCAATCGCCGCAGAAATGACCGGTGCCAATAATCCCATTCCAAGAACCCCAAGGGAGACAAGTGCGGACGGGATCGAGAAGCTTTCTTTATAATTTTCAATAACCGTACCGCCCGTTAAATTTCCGATAGCAATTAACAGTCCTGATGCAACAACTAGAGGTAACATATACGAAATAGCAGTTAATGCATGCTTTTTGATTTGCAGCTTCCTTAACATATGAGCTCCTCCTTATTTATTACCACTTAATTCCATTTCGATTTTTTTATATAATTGTTTCGGTGCTTTAATAGCAATATGTGTTGGGATCTCAACGATTCTTTTCCCTTTAAAACGCTCCTTTCCGCTTACCTTAATATCTGCAGCAATAATGACTAAATCGGCAGCGTCAATTTCTTGCTTCGTTAATTCATTCTCGATTCCAATGGTGCCTTGTGTTTCAATTCGCACGGTATGACCTAATTCTTGCCCTGTCTTAATTAATTTCTCTTTTGCAATATAAGTATGGGCAATACCCGCTGTACAAGCTGAAATTCCAACAATATTCATATCTATTTCCCCCTACTCATTATTTTTTTGCCATTAGATCAATGACTTCTTGCTTCGTTTCGGCCTTTCGAAGGCCATGAAGAATTTCTTCATCTGCTAATAATGTGGCAACCTTTTGCAGTAATTTAATATGGACTGTCGTTGCATCGGAAGTTTTCACAGCAAATAATAAAATGATATCGATGGGTTCACCGTCCAAGGATTCCCACTCCACAGGCTGTTTCGTTCGGCCAATGACCAACGTTGTTTTGATGACACTCTCTGATTTTCCGTGTGGAATGGCTATTCCTTTTTCAAGTCCTGTCACCCCCGCATTCTCGCGATATAGTACATCCTTAATGAAATTTTCCTCACTATCTATACAATGGTTTACATATAATAAATGCGTTAATTCCTCAATGACTTCCATTTTCGTCGTGGCCTGCAAGGTTAAATCTATTAAATCCTCTGTGATTACCTTGGTAATGTCTAATTCCTCCAGCTTCGTATCCAATCTCAAATCTCCTTTCAGATGACTTCTACTTTTTGTTTCTTATAGTAATGACCAACAAACTGATCAATTTTCATCTTATCTTCATCATTTAAAATGGGACTAACCAAAATAGTAGGCTTATCGATGATGCTATGGGTTTTCACCGTTGAAATCACCAATTCAACATCATCATAGTCGCACTTTTTGAGCCGATGCTGAGCAACAATTCTTTTGATTTCAATGTTTGGAAAGGTCTTTTTAATCTTTTCACTCAACAAATGGGAAGTTCCAATACCGCTCGTGCACTCAATTAAAATAGGGATCTTTTTTGAAAGTCGATCTTCAATCGAAATTTGAAAGTACAACGTGACATATCCAATTTCTTCATCCGATAAAATTTTCACAAACTTCCGCTCTTTATTCACCTGGTTCATACAGTGTTTAACCATTTGAAACGTATCGCGAAAATTTGTTTTAATAGACTCTAAAATGGGATTCACGATATAAATATCATGGTTCAAGCGGTACACCATGGAGTGAAGATGATAGGTTAACTGATCCCTTAATAATTCCTCTTCCTCCAGGTTATGGCCAATTTCTTCTGATACCTTCTTTACCAGCTGTTTGGAAAATAACTTCACTTTCTCGTTCATGAGGTCTTCGGTATCTTTATTCAAGAGAAATTTAGACGTCAGTTTATAGGCTTTTAAAATGTAGTACAGCTTATTGAATTCACAATACTCTAATTTTATTGAATAGAAATGCTCCACTTTTCCTACCAAATTAGCCGTCATGTGATAGGCTTTCGATTGTTTATCCATAGATTTAAATGAATCTTTCCTATTAAAGTCTTGTGAATAATTAGTGCGTTTCTCAATAATGGAAAGTAGGTTGCAAAATAAAGTTAAATAAAATGGCTGATCTAAAAGGATTTCATGTTCCTCCTGGATTTCGTGAAGAAACTTCTTAGTTTCATACAGCCTATTGTAATTATTTCTTACCTCTTCAATAAATTTTGGTATGTGATATTGGCTAAATGGATCGCCTGCTTGTTTCAAAAAACTTTCTATGATAACGGACATTAACCGATTGATGGAAAGCTGATGCCCATCAATATAGGTCCCGTCATTCACCTTTACTAATCTAAGGTTATAGGGTCTTATTTTTGTCTCAATGTATTTAAAATCGTGAATGATCGAACTTTGGCTTACAAAATATCTTTCTGATAACTTTAGGAGGGAAGTCTTCATAGGTGCAATAGAGAGAAGATAGAGTAATAAATTTATACGCCTTTCTTTAGAACTACTGAAAATAACCTGTTCATCTTTCTCAACGTCCACATTTGGTGTAAGTATGTATCCAAGGTTTTCTTTCTTCGTAAAGGTGTAGTTTTTCACATGATAGTCTGATATTTTTTGGATATCCCGATAAACCGTCTTCGTAGAAACGGACAATTGAGAAGACAAATCTGAAGCGGTGACATAATCACCTTTATTTTGCAATATTTTAAGAATCTTTTGCTGGCGTTCATTCAACTCATATGCCATTTTTGCGTATCACCTCTTTTCTATGTCTTAATCATAGGATAGTGAAAGCGTAACCACAAATACAATTTTCGTCGTTTTTTCATGTCCTTATTAAAGTGGGGAATACCTATTTTACTTTAATCATGCAGGTACAATGCGGCGGGGCAGCGGTACTAATGCCGCGGGGACGGTTCTCATGGTATTTTTCCCAACTCACGAAGGTCCAAATACAGGCGGACTTTCCAGAAAAGCAAATATGAATGAAATTGATAAGAGTCTTAAGAGATTGGGAACCGATTATATAGACCTTTATGTAATTCACCGTTGGGACTATAATACCCCCATTGAAGAAACGATGGAAGCACTGAATGATGTCATAAAGGCTGGAAAGGCAAGATACATTGGTGCTTCATCTATGATGGCTTGGCAGTTCCTGAAGGCAAATTATGTAGCGGAGAAAAATGGATGGTCCAAGTTTGTTTCAATGCAGAATCATTATAACCTCTTATACCGAGAAGAAGAGCGGGAAATGATGCCACTTTGTAAAGAAGAAAAAATCGGGGTAACACCATATAGCCCGTTAGCATCAGGAAGATTGACTCGTGATTGGTCAGAAAAAACGCAACGTTCCGAAACTGACCAAGTTCAGAAAGCGAAATATGATTCGACTGCTGATGCAGACCGATTGGTTGTAGAACGAGTTGCAGCAATCGCAGAAAAACGTGGTGTTCCTCGTGTGCAAATCGCACTTGCTTGGTTATTACAGAAAGAGCCAGTAACAGCTCCTATAATCGGTGCTACCAAGATGTCTCATCTTGAAGATTCGGTAGCTGCTCTTTCAATTAAATTAACACCAGAAGAAATTGTTTTTTTGGAAGAACCGTATGTACCGCATCCAATAAGTGGCTTTGGCTTGAAATAATTGTGGTGCAACAAAATCCAATTCATCAAAAAATAACGACCCTTGTTTCAGTAACAAGGGTCTCTCTTTTTATCTTAAATGAAAAATTAAGGATGAATTAAAGAAACTAAAAAATGGCATTATGTATGTGTTAGATTTTTTTTCAGAATAAATAGTTACTCCACCTAATATAAAGGCAAATTTCACAACCTACGCTTCCTCGATTAGGCTCTTAAATGGAAAAATATCCTTACATGTGGGTAGCCGATTATAAAATCTGAATGTCAAAATCGTCTGCCATGTCATCATTGAGGGTGGTCTTTTTCATTCACTTTTCGTTGTCTAAAAAAGCCAGAAAAACCGTCCCCATGGTCCGGTCCTCTCGTTCCTTATAAACCAAGTAAATACTGATGGCTGGCAACCATTTCAACTGCGTTATTCTCGTCTTTAAGAACGACTTCATATATATACGGCCTTTTTTCCAAAAAAGGAATGATTGACTTCCAAACAACCCCTCCGGTACCCAGCTCCAGCCCGTCATGTTTCTGCCCCTCGCTGTCGACAACATGAAAATACTGAATATAGGGATCAAGCTTTATGATTTGATCAAGTAATAATTGGTTGTCCCCTCTAAACGAAATAAAGGCATGGCTGATATCATATGCAAGCTGTAAATGAAGCGGCTTAACAATATCCTCAAACCAATTAGGGTTTTGGGCAGTGAACACACCGTAAATGGAATTTTCCCATAGAAAAACATCTTCGCCGTAAGACAGCATCTTCTTCATTTCATTCACGATTTTATTCGTATTTTCTTGATTGATCAGGGAGGAATTCGTTAGTGGGTAATGCGGATGAATGACGCATTTAATGGAATGGGTTAAACAAATGTCTGCGAGGATTCTGGAAGATAGATGAAAAAACAAGTAATGTTCCGTTTGTTCGTGAATGATATTTAGATAGCTGCCATTGTATTTAGTAGGATGATGCAAATATACCTCAATGCCTAGGTTTAATAACATAGAGATAGTATTTTCCAGCTGCTTTCGTTTCTTACCAAACAAATCATCCTCAATTAAATGCAGCTCCACTATATCAGGCTTATATTGTAATCGATCATATAGCTGCTCCGGCGCGCATGAACATTTTACCCCTAACTTCAACAAAAAAATCACCTCACCCCATAATATGATAAAAACAGTAAGAAATTGAATGGTTTCTTAAATATTTTGTAGAATTCCCTGCCTATTATAGGAAGGCTGGTAAAAAGGAATATAACCAGCATGACCTTTCAGTGGCCCAGTTGACCTTTACCCCTTCCTCGAACTATTTTGATTTACGCGGAATTTTGAAAAGATAATGGTCTCCCACTATGAAGGCGGGCAATATAAACCTGCCCCCCTTCACTTGTTAAACAACCCCGCCACTCCGGGTTCGAAGAATTTTATATAGCGGAACACAGCAAATAGAGCAAAGGATCGCCAGCCCCGCGATAAATACATAACCGGCCTGAAGACCCATGATTTCATTTCCTAATCCTTTTCCAAAAACCGTATCAACAAAATCGATAATGACTCCGATGAGCAGATTTCCGATAACACCGGCAATCCCCAAGATCGTAACTGTAAAAGTAATTGCCGTCCCTACTCCTTTCGCATACCGTTTAGCAAGTAGCGCCATGACGGTGGGATAGATGGGGGCAATTCCGATGCCGGCAATGGCAAAGAGAATGGCTCCTATTTCTCCTGTAAAAACTGCCACAAGGCTACAGACCCCTGAAAAGGCAGCAAATAGCATAATGGAAAGGGTGTAACCTATTCTGTCCGTGATTGGACCTACAAACAGCCGTGAAAGAGTAAAGAGAAGGAAAAATAAGGAGAGCATTTCTGAAGCCCTTTTTAAAGACCATTCATAAGCATGTTGCAGATAATAGACGAGCCAGCTCCCAATGGCCATTTCAGACACCACGCCAAATGATAGAACGGCGACAATCAGCCAGGCAACCGGATCCCGAAACAGTCCACGAAACGAGGTAGATTCGCCTTCACTTTGATGTTCCTCCGGAAACCTGCCGAAAAGCGAGGGAATAATCGGCACAAGAGATAACATGAGAATAATCAAATACATGCCCCGCCACCCCAGCTCGCCACCCAGAAAATGCCAGCCCATCATGGAAGCACCCAGAATCGGAGCTCCAATTGAGCTAAGTCCGTAAAAAAAGTGGGCTACATTCATCATTGTTCCTGTATTTTTGATAAAAATGCGAGCAGCCATAATGCCAAGACCGATCTCGAGAATCCCGTTTCCCACATACAGCAAAAAATACGAAGCAATCAAGGAAGAATACCCTTTAGACAGATACATAAAGATCCCTGCCAATACCATTGAAAAAAATGCGAGGATCCCCGTCCATTTTATCCCGATCTTCGTAGAGAGGATGGATGTGAAGGAGCATGCCAGCAAATATCCAAGCGAATTAAGGGCAAGCAGAACCCCAAGTTGCGATTCATTCAGGCTAAATTCAGACTGCATGCTTGGTAACGCTGGACCTTTAATATTTTCCGAAAACCCAAAAATAAGAAATCCCCCAAAAACCACAAATAATAATATGAAATAATTCAATCTATGATTCTTCAAAAACAGTATCCCCCATGACCTCATTGTTAAGTTATTCCACTTCTTCCCGCGATAAGAAAACAAAATCCTTTAAACCCATAAAACACCAACACGGAGAAGGTTTAGGTAATATTATACTATTTTCCTTAAACAAACATGCCGGAAGATTTCGAAATTGCATTTGAATAATCCAAATTTGGCTTCCTGTTTACTACTTCCATCAAAATTCAAAATGAGCAGCCTTAAATTCCTAACAAATTATCCAAAAAGTGAAACGTTCTACTAATTAAGGACCTATCAATCTTCGACAAATCTCGGGGCGTGACAGGCACCGAGATTTCCTCCAAATGTTTGAAATATGTCGAAAATCCCACCAAAATTCTCTTTTTAATAGGCTGTTTTCGTAAAGAATGTTGTTATTAACCATGTTCAAACACTAAAAAGTGATTAGTTAGGTATAAAATTACACTTCAAAAGTAAGTTAATCTAATATATCGGCGATTTTTTTAAGTATATCGGCGAATTGAACCACTTTATCGGCGAATTTTCGATTATATCGGCGAATCCAAAATAGCAACAAACTTTTAGAAAAGAGCCAATCAAAAAAAGGAACCAGCTTGAGATCCTTGGCTGGTTCCTCATCATCTATTCTCCGTAATCAGACAACCCTCGACCATTCTCTACTAGATTCCCTTTCAAACAAACATTTAATTAAAACCTCAGAAATCCTTGATAAATTAGTCCTTTCCCATAAAAACCTTTGAAAAATTTGTTGAACAGTGCAATACAATTCAGTAATCAAGAGAGTTTAAACCTTATTAATAATATATGCACTCAAAATAACATTGAATGGGAAATACTTATTATTTCAGCAAAGTTCTAAATAAAACACAGGGACGTTTTTTTGGCTGTTTTTTCATTCTTTTTCCTTGTCCAAAAAAGCCACAAACCGTCCCCATGGTCTCCCTACTTTACAATATAGCAAAAAATGTTAAGAACGATGATTTGTTTGCTGTTATAGTGGATGTAGGGTAGGTGAAGGAAATGGATTATGCAGTTTGCATTCAACGAACGCTGGATTACATTGAAGAGAACCTGCAGGAACAAATGACTCTAGAGGGATTGGCAGAGATTGCTTCGTTTTCTCCTTTTCATTACCATCGTATCTTTCAGGCAATGGTGGGAGAATCGGTAATGGAATATGTGAGAAAAAGAAGGCTTACCTATGCAGCAGAACACTTATTTTATACAGATGAAAAGGTAATTACGATTGCCATCGATGCTGGTTTTCAATACCAAGAATCGTTCAACAGAGCGTTCAAAAAGTTCTATGGCGTTTCACCGAAGCAATACCGTAACGCAAAGAGAATAGCTGGACCGTTACGTGGAAAAGCCTGCCTGAATACAAAACGATTAACAGGAGAAAATGAGATGGAACCTAAATTAATCACGAAACCTGCTTTTCACATCATTGGATACGAACTTAAAACGAAAAACGAAGACGGTCAGAACAATAAAGACATTCCTGAATTTTGGCAGCAATACATGCAAAATAAATTAGGCTGTAAAATTCCAAATCCGATAAACCAAAATATGGAACTCGGCATCTGCACCGATTTTCAACCTGAAACAGGTGAGTTCGTTTATGTGATTGGAATGGAAGTCAACAAGGGAACTCAAGCTCCTGAAGGAATGGTGTACAGAAGCTTCCCTGAGCTGGAATATGCGGTGTTCACTACGCCAAAGTCAAATGAGGAGTCATTTACCTCATCTATTCAGTCGACATGGAATTATATTTTTACAGATTGGTTTCCACAATCGGGTTATGAGCATTATGGGTCAGTGGAATTCGAGCTGTATGACGAAAGATGTTACAGTTTAGACCACAAAGAAATGGACATCTACATTCCAGTAAAAAAACAAACCTTTAAGGCATAAAAGAAAACCACGGTGACGGTTCTCATGGCCTTTTTCATTCTTTTTTCTTGTCCAAAAAAGCCAGCAGAACCGTCCCCATGGTCACCCTTGGTCCCCTTCAACAATCGACATCCTTTCAACGGAATTCCATGAAGACTATACTAATTAATCGATTGATTGAAAGTGCGCAAACCTGATTCAAATCAGGATTCCCTTCTATAATACCTAAAAGAAATGTTGAAACCTGCCTCAAAAACTTACTATTAAAAGGAACTAAAGTTCATGTCTCTGCCAGAACGGCCCCTACACAACATGACAAATTCTTCCGGTATTGATAGTAGTGTGGAAAAACGAAGTTTTTTCAAAATAAAGTGATTCGATCTAAAAGGAAAAGGGTTCCGTCCCGTACAGAGTAGACGGACTGAACCCTTTTTTGTGTTAATCGAATTGGAAATGATGCACAAGTTCCCTCCCCACGCCTCTCCAATATATGATACACTCGGATTATCAGAATTTCCCAGCTAACTATAAATAAATTACAAAGATCCAAGCAATATAGATTATCGAGATGATATTAACTTAATTGTATTTCTTCATAATAAAAAAGTAGTCCAGTATGCAGAAATATCTCGTAAGAACGGAGATTTATTACCCGGAACAAACAATGTCAATACACCATCAAACGGAATCATAAAAATTAATAGAAACTAGAAAGGGCCTGCTAAGCAGCCCCCTATTCATATGATTATTAACAAGTCTCATTAACATAGTCTTTTTGAAAGGCTCTTTTCTAAAAGTTTGTTGCTTTTTTGGATTCGCTGATATATTTGAAAAATCGCTGATAAAGTGGTTCGATTCGCTGATATATTCGTAGATTCGCTGATATATATGAAAAATCGCTGATAAAGTGGTTCGATTCGCTGATATATTCGTAGATTCGCTGATAAACTTACAAAAATCGCTGATATATCAGATTAAATTTTTAATTTGGTGTAATTTTACACTTTATTGGTGGCTTTTAGGAGTTTGAAAGTAGTTACTTACAACATTCTTTACGAAAACAGCCTTTTGAAAAAGGAACTCGACTGGCTACTGCACCAACATGGTCCAAAAACCACAGGGACGGTTCTTATGGTGTTTTTCAATGTACTTTTCCATGTCCAAAAAAGCCACCAGAACCGTCCCCATGGTCCCCTAAAATTCAAATTTCTTCCCGATTCCATTTTTCTTTGCCTGTTTGTATACATAATTTCCAACGGCTGCATCAAATAGCGCCATGCTGACGGATTTAAAAACAACTGGGCGGTTTTGATCCTGCTTTATTTTCCTCTTTCCGCTCAATAGGTCGGAAAGTAAAATAACCTGGTTCTCACTTATCCACTGATTAGCAATAGGATCAATAATATCACCACATTCTACTTTTCCCTGCTCAGAATCAATATAATAGTACTCTGCCCTACGAAATAGCTCCTCAGGAAGTTCCCTCATATTACTTTTATAGGAACCCACTCCGACAATTAACTTATGATCATAAAGTTCTCCAACATTCGGAAGCACTGGAGTTAAAGAAGTAGTAGCAGTGATAATCACTTCAGACTTCGCAATCAGTTCTTGCATATCGAATACAGGAATGATCTCCACCCTGCTGCTTGAGAGTTCTCGGAAATCCTCGATAAAGCCGGGAATCTTTTCTGATGATCGGTTAAACAAATAGATCGTTTTAACGGATGTTGCGGAAACGGCAGCAACTAACTGATACAATCCTTGCAGTCCAGTTCCTATTAAACCAACCGATTCAGCATCACTTTTAAAGAGTCTCATTGCAACTCCCGAGACAGCGGCCGTTTTAATGGCAGTTAGTGTGGTCCCGTTCATGATAGCGGTCGGATCACCTGTTTCAATGTCACTTAGAAACACCAATCCTTGTGTAACAGGACTATTTCGGGCATGGTTGGAAGGAAACGAAGCCACTACCTTTAATCCAATGCAATCATCCACAAAGCATGGCATGATCAGCAAATTATCTTCATCTTTGACAGTAGAAAAAGTTCGTTCAGGCATAACAAAATCCTGATTTGCATATGTAATGAACGCTTCTTCAATCACATCAATGGCTTCATTCATCGGCAATAATCTTTGAACATCATCTCCTGTGAGTAAAAGCAACCGATCTCCTCCTCTCTCCATCTCTATCATCTTATAAATATATCAATTTAGCCAAGAAGGCTGTCCAATCACAGGTTTCCCCTGAATCGCTGAAATGACGCAATCCTTCATTCCGCCAAAATAGACACCTCTATTAATCAGACCTGGTCCATAATGAGCAAACTTTCCGGAATTAGTCATAACCGTTTGTGTCGATGCAGGGAACATCTCTTCATTTAACATACATAGACATAAATCTGTGCTAAGACGGGCGCCAAATTGTTCAATCTTATCAATAAGCCCTTCCTTTTTAGCTTGCTCATACACAAAGCCGCTGGTAGTGATTAAAAAATCCACATCCGGAGCCACTTTCTTCCCCTCTGCCAACTCGGCCAATTCACGAAAATCGCCGAGTGTGAAATGTGGACTCCCCATTACAACAAGATCGAGTTTTTCTCCGTGACTAGTCGATAGGGATTCCCATACCTTCGTTAATTCTTCATGTGTGATTTCTAAAACACGCTTAGGTTCTTTTCCGCCAAAGGCCGCCTCAACAGTTGGCGCTTCGGGGGTCACACCGACGATATGATACAATCCCACCGCACCTGATGTAGCGATGGTCGAACTGAAACCCTTTAAGTCTTCAAGAGTCGGCCTCTCTGTAATCCCCTCAATGACAGGAATATCTTCACCTGCATGTTTACCGATTAAATAGCCAAGTACAGTATAAAAAGAACTATCCATATTTTGGAGTTCCGGGACCTTTACTAAAAAGTCCCCTTTGCGATTTTCATCGAGATGAAGCCCTATTAAAGGAGCTCTTCCTGTAATGGCTGCACAAATATCGAAAAAGTCACCATGCCGGTTGGTTCTGGCACCTAACACGCTATTCGCATACGGAATGGCATTCGACTCTGCCCACACAATATGGTTACCCATGGATGGCAGATCAGGAAAAATATAAGGGGTGCATGAGAATATTGGCTTTGTTCCCATTTTCTCCAGGGCAGTTGCAAGACGGTCGGCATTCGTGGCAAACGTTGGATCCACATTCTGTGATTTCCATCTTTTTCGGTCTACCGAAATAGCATTGAGCGTTGTGGGTATAGAAACCTTTGCGCCTAACTCCGCTAGCTTTTCAATGACTCTTAGACTACCTTCCCCTGTATAAATGCTCCCGCCAATATGTGCATGAGTAATATCAACAAGTTCTGTGGCACCTTGTATCTCCGCAATTTTCAAAATAATCCTTATAGCAATTTGCGCGGCAGGCCCTTCCTCGCCGTTAAGCATTCGCTGATCTCGTTCCGATAAATGAATAGTTGTTACAAACTCCTTATCCTCCACCACATTATTCATAAAGTGCAACCGTCCCATCCTCATGAATTTTTGCCGTTTTTGCGTGAACTGCTAGAGAAAAGTCCTCGTCCTCTAATACAACAATCGGAATCTTTTTATCAAAGAATTCCTCACAGACAATCACGCCTAAAGAAATGATTTCATCCACTTTGTTTAAAATAATTCCTGCCGGGGCATTTCCTGAAACCATGGCATCTAATAAGACATAGCTGCCCGTACTCGACCCCTTCCCTTTAGGCAAAACAAATATTTTAGATGTAAGGGTTTCTCCACAAAGGGAGTGGTGACGATCGACCACTTTACCAGTGGCTGGATCGTATCCTCCCCAAAAACTAATCCGATCTCGTGTTCCGCAAACTTCTCCATCGGCCTCGCCTCGAACCAAGACTCTACCGCTAACAATCGTTTCTAAAAGGGTGTTAACATTCATCCCTTCAATTGTCATCGTCATTCCTCCTCACTTATGATGGAAAAATACTAACCCACCAAATTATTTTTCACTTTACTAGGAGATGTTTTATGGAAGCCCTTTGTATTTAATGAACTTGCTTCTGCTAAACTCATATTCTTAGTTTCAGGTGCCATCCACAATGATAGAAGAAAGCCTGCAAAGAATAGTCCTGCACATATATAAAGGGTAACATCTAAACCATATTTCGCCATGATCATCGGGAATAAAAATGTACTAATCGATGCTCCCACACGGCTAAACCCAGCACCGAACCCTGTTGCTGTGGCTCGTATATTGGTAGGGAATAACTCATTTGGATAAATCCATTGATGAATCCCCATCCCTGTATTAAAAATACCATAAATGACAAAAAGTGTAATGGTAATAACGAAGGATAAATGTGCACCAGAAGTTGCACCGAGAATGACTAGAACCACCGCAGAAACTAAGAATGGCCATACTAGGACAGGTCTCCTACCTATTTTTTCAACTAAAAAGACGGCCGGCAACAGCCCACAAATATAGAACATACTAATAACAGCTGATCCTAGATACTCCGAACTGCCATCCGCTAGTCCCAATTTTCCCAAAACCTCTGGAATATAGGTCGCAATCGCAAAGGATGGTGCCACCTGCAATGTCCAAAAGAGGGCAATAAAAATGGTCCATTTACCATATCCATTTCTAAAAATATCTCTATAGGATGTTTTCACCTTTGTTTCGGGAGCTTCGGAAAGAACAACATTTTCACCAAAAACTTTTTTGATAATGGCATTCGACTCTGCCACTCTGCCCTTACTAGCTAACCAGCGTGGAGATTCAGGCATATTAATCCGTGCAATTAAAATAATGATGGCAGGAATCGCACTGCTTACCAGCATCCAGCGCCAGCTAGAATCACCAAGTGGTAACAGTAAATACCCTACTAGATAAGAAATTCCATATCCTACATACCAGAGAGCAACCAATCCGCCAAGAAGGGCTCCACGATTCTTCTTTGGAGAAAACTCCGCCATTAGTGATCCGGCAATCGGATAATCAGCCCCCACAGCAACACCTAATATAAAGCGTAGAATGATTAACTGTACAGGGTCTGTTGCGAAGAATTGCAAAATGGAAGCGATAACAAAAACAAGCAGATCAAGAATAAACATATTTTTTCGGCCGATTTTATCCGTTAAATAACCAAAGATTGTGCCTCCAAAGAACATCCCAATGAGTGTGCTTGTTCCGACGAGACCAACCATTGTTAACGACATGTCAAATTGAGGCTGGAGAATAGCTAAGGCTACAGCAATAATCCCAATAATGTATCCATCGATAAAGGCACCGCCGCCCGTATAAGAAAACATTTTAATATGAAATTTACTTAAAGGCATTTCTTCCATCGTTCTCACTTTGTTCATCCAATTCGCTCCCCTTTATTGATTATTCAGAGAATTCTTATTTAAAGAAAAGCTTACCAAATATCTTTGAAAATCAAAAGATTGTTTTTTGGTAAGCTTCCCCGAGAGTTAACCCTTTATTGTGTGAAGTTTAGCTTGGCTGAATAGTTTCAAATAATCATAACTACCTGATTTTGAGTCTGTACCTGAAAAGTTAAATCCACCAAATGGATGAACACCTACAAGTGCCCCGGTGCAATTTCGATTGACATATAAATTCCCGCAATGCATGGTTTCAACTGCATAATCGATTCGATGTGGAACAGATGAGAAAAATGCCCCTGTCAGTCCGTAATCTGTATTATTATAGATTTCGATCGCTTCTTCATAATCTTTCGCTTTTGAAATAGCGAGGACTGGTCCAAAAATCTCCTCCTGCATAATACGACTATTCGGGTCGGCATCTATAAATATGGTTGGATTGATAAAGTAGCCTTCCTCACTTCCGGAATCGCCGCCAATTACTAGTTTTGCTTCCTTCTTTCCAATCTCGATATAGTTAACTATCGTTTGATACGCCTTTTCATCAATGACCGGCCCTACAGGGAAATCATCTTCCCCATTTCCAACCTCTAACTGTTTCGTTAGTTCAACCACTTTGCCAATCAGTTCATCGTAAACATCTTCTACAATAATAGCACGAGAACCAGCAGAACATTTTTGACCCTGGAAACTAAATGCAGAAGAAACAATAGACTTTGCTGCAGCATCTAAATCAGCTGTTTCATCGACCACAATACCGTCTTTACCGCCCATTTCTGCATTCACTCGTTTGATCCATTTTTGACCCTCAGCCGTTTTGGCAGCGAGTTCATTGATATGCAATCCTACTTCCTTTGAACCTGTAAAACTAATAAATCTAGTTAATGGATGTCCAGTTATAAGATCCCCAATCACAGAAGAGTTTCCTGGGATAAAGTTAATAACCCCCTCTGGCAGTCCAACCGCTTCCATAATCTCAACGAATTTATAGGCAATAATTGGCGTTAAGGAAGCAGGCTTAAGGAGGGTTGTATTACCAGTAACAATGGCGGAAACAGTAAGACCCACACAGATAGCCAATGGGAAATTCCACGGAGGAACAATAAAGCCAACACCCAGTGGGATATAGGTTAACCGATTCTTCTCATCAGGAATTTGAATCAAATGATGAGAATCTTCTTCGAGCTTGATCATCGATCGTCCATAGTATTCAAGGAAATCAATGGCTTCCGAAACCTCAGCATCTGCCTCTTCATAGTTTTTCCCTGCTTCTAAAATCATGACAGCCGAAAGTTCATGTCTTCGCTCTCTCATTACCTGTGCTGCCCGAAATAAATAATTCGCTCTTTCACGAGGGGCTACCTTTTTCCATGATTCAAAGGCTTCCGTTGCTGCAGCAATCGCCTCACTCGCCTTCTGATCGTCCGCCATACTCATATAACCGACAACCTCTGTTTTTTTGGCGGGATTCACAGATGTAATTTTTCTATCTGTCATGATTTTCTTGCCGCCGATAATGATTGGATACTGCAAGCCTAATTCTTGTTTGAAGGCAGCAATAGCACTCTTTAATGCCTCAACATTATCCCTTTTGGAAAAATCAGTATTGGGTTCATTTTTAAAGGTATCAATCGTCGTAATCATAATCTTTCTCCTTTTGTGTTTATTTTTTAAAGGTATTCTTCAAGACAAAAGCGACATTTTCTGGACGTTCAGCAAGTCTGCGCATGAAATAGCCAAACCAGTCAACCCCATATGGTACATACACCCTGACCTTATAACCGGCATTAGCTAATTTTTCCTGAAGATCGGAGCGAATTCCATAAAGCATCTGGAACTCAAAGTTTTCCCTGCTAATGTGATTCTCCTGTGTAAAACGAATCATTTTCTCGACCATCACATCATCATGCGTGGCAATTCCAGCATAATTTCCATTCAATAGATGACGCTTAATAAGTTTTTCATAGTTTTCATCGACATCCGCTTTTTTGGGAAAGGCAACATCCGCTGATTCCAGATAGGCACCTTTGACAAGCCTCAGGTTTGCCTGATAGTTATTTAACTCTTCTATGTCTTTTTCCGATCGATATAAGTATCCTTGAATCACAGTTCCAATATTGTTGTATTCATTTTTTAACTCTTTATAAATATCGAGCGTCAACTGACAATGCGAATAATCTTCCATCTCAATCCTTACAAAATTTCCAAATTCCTTCGCCCGATCTAGAATTCTTCTTAAATTACGTATACAAATTTCTTTATTAATATCCAACCCTAGCGAAGTAATTTTCACGGATAAATTACATTCAATCCCCGTTTCATTTATTGCCTCCAGAGTCTTTATACAATTTTCAGTCGCTTCATTCGCCGCTTCTTCTGTAGAGACAAACTCACCTAAATAATTGAGCATGGCAACCATGCCCTTATTATTTAATTCTCTCACACAGTCCACTGCATTTTGGATCCGATCCCCTGCAACAAAACGTTTTGCACCAAATTTCAGCCCGTATTTTTTTGCCATTTTATTTGCTGCTTTATTTTTGGCAAGGGACTGAAACGTGTTACTTAATATAGCTAGCCCCATTTCATTTGCTCCTTTCAATAAAATTTATAACCAATGTGGATGCTCCCATAATGGTAAATCCTGGCCAATCCCTAAGCTTTTTGCCCGATTGTATACCCGGAATGCTTCCGAAACATCGTGAATAGACATTCCAATTGGGTTAAACAAAATTTTCTGTTTTGCATGTTCTCTTCCGGCAACCTTCCCCACCACGATGTCACCAAGATTAAATACATTACTTTCATCAATAAAGCCGTCGCGAACGGCACGGTAACTAACATCTACTCCATGATGTTTCACGTGTTCAAAATCATCTACCACGACTTTTTCATAATGGACGAGCTCTTGCGGAGCTGTATCCCAAAACGAGATTTCTGAATGGAAGGCTCCTTCCTTGAGCCATTCCCCATTAACATATGGGAATGTGGACATCGTTGCCGTAATAACAATATCTGAATCCCGGATGGCTTTTTCGGCACTACTAGCAGGGATAACGCTTACATTTAATTCACCTTGCATTTCCTTTGCAAACTGTTTCGTTTTTTCCTCATTTAAATCAAACACTTTTATCTGTTCAATCTGATTTTTAAAAACGCTGGTTACCGCCATCAACTGTGTTCTACTTTGCACACCAGCACCAATAATACCAACCGTTCGTGAATTTGGATTTGCTAAATACTTCGCCGCGATCCCCGTTGCTGCACCAGTTCTCATCGCACTAACAATTGTTCCATCTAGAATCGCCAAAGGAAATCCATTATGCGGGTCGGATAAAATAATGATGGCTGAAGCCCGTGGCTGCCCAATTTTCTTTGGGTTCTCCGGCATACTAGGAATCCATTTCATCCCGGCAACATCCAAATCTCCGCCCAGATAAGATGGCATCGTCATAATTCTTCCCCGAGTTTCTTCTGTTTCAGGGCCACCCCAGCGAATGACAGGTTTTGATGGCTGAATAACTTCTTTACGACCATGTAACTCAAAAGATTTTTGAATGGCCTCAAGTGTACCATCCATATCAAGCCCGCCAGCACGAATACAGTCCTCTTGTGAAAGATATATAAATCCTACCCGTTTGCTTTGCTCCGTTTTTTCAAGTTGTTGCGAGACAGCCATTTTCAAAACCCCCATTATTCAAATTTTTAAAAAATTTGGATTACTTGTAACTAATAGTAACAACGAAATGGTTCATTGTAAACCATTTTTTTATAAAAAGGATGTTTTATTCCTTAAATTAGTATAAAAATAGCGTCATCACAATGATGACGCCGAGCAAATTTTTTTCATCAGCAATAATTTCCTTTTCCCTTCACATCTTCACTGACAATGATTTTCTTTTCCTTTAAAGTGTCTACTAGGGTGCGAATTTTCTTAATAGATGTTTTAGAATTTCTCTTTCCTAATTCAATCACCATAGCCTCCACAAGGGCAATTATCGGAATGATAGTAAAATGCTCCTTACTAGGCTCCACCTTGAGAATCACAGATGAGTAACTAGCAATCGGACAAGATAAGTGATCCGTAATGACGATCATCGGGATTCCTTTTTGATGGGCGACACTTGCCGCATCGATGGTTCTTTGTGTATAGGGTGTAAAGGCAAACAAAATAATCACTTCATCCTTTTCAAACTGGAGGATACGATCTATCATGGATTCACTATCATTACTCAACTGTCTCGTCTTTGAGTGAAACTCTTCGATTAGTAATTCCAAATATATGGCTACAGCTTTATAAGGACGTAAACCCAGAAGGTTAATTCTTGTAGCATTAGCGATTAAATCCATGGCGACTGAAAAGTTTTCTACTAGCTGTGGATTCAGGGATTTATCTAACAAGTTCACACCCTCTTGCCAAACAGTTGATAGTGTTTTATATTGCTGATTTTCTTCCTGACTTCCAAAAGACTTTTGAACATACTCCCACTTATCAGAATAGTCCTTTTGGACATGATGAAATTCCTTCTTTAAATCAAAAAAGCTATCGTACCCTAATACTTTCACAAGCCTTAATATCGTTGTAGTTCCAACCTCCGCATGTTCCGCTAATTCCTTAACGGTCCATAAACCCAAATCTTGGTGATTCTCTAATATAAAATCACAAAGCAACCTTTGTTTATTAGGCAAACCATCCTTAACCGAAATGATATGATCAAGCACATTCCTCTCCTGCTGCACAGTCACAACATTCACCTACTTTCAAGAATAAAAACCACAGGGACGGTTCTTATGGTTTTTTTAAATTTACTTTTCCATGTCAAAAAAGGCCAGCAGAACCGTCCCCTTGTTCTATTCCGGACGTTACATTATCATTATTACCAACTGCAAATGCCAGATGCTGCGTAGAAAGCAACAGCACTAAAAGCAAAATTATAGTCTTTTTCACCTTCATTTTCCCCCAATATTCTACAAACTACTATCTATTAATCTATTCATATTAAAAGCTATGATCAATCATTACAATTTAATAGGTAGAATAGCCTATTAATTGTAAATACTATCTAATTATATAATGATAAATTCCCTTTTTACAGTAAAATTACATTTTTCGCGAAATTCGACAAACTCATTACTAATTACATCTAGTTCTATAAAAGAATTGAGGAATATTATGATACTCTAATGCAGGCTACTCAAGGGGATTTAAAACCATTTTTATTGTTCTATTTAGAATGCAAAAAACCACATGGACGGTTCTCATGGTCCAAATGCATGTGATTGATTAGCTTCCTTTTATCTGAATTAAATAGAACCATTACAAAAGGGACGAGTCCACTGCTTCATAAAAGCAACCGTGGACTAGTCCCTTTTTACTTCTCATTTTCCGGGCTCCAATAACCTTGAAAATCGGTAAAGAGAATTATTTCAACAAAACTCGGCGAGACAGACACTACGCCTGCCTGCTTTCAAGCCTGCGAGCAATCAATGACAAGCAATAGTTAACAATAAAGTACATGAAAGCAATGACAATAAAGATTGGAATAACGTAATTAACATTTTGGGCATAGATGATTTGGGCATTGTGCATGAATTCCGGTAAGGCAATAATCACGCATAGTGAAGTGTCCTTCAATAACGAGATAAATTGGCTGACAATCGGAGGAATCATTCGCCGAAGTGCTTGTGGCATGACAATATGCCATAACGTTTGGATATACGTTAACCCTGATGAACGGGCAGCTTCAATTTGTCCTTTATCGATGGAAATCAAGCCACTTCTTACAATTTCAGCCAGCATGGCTGATTCAAACACCGTCAATGCCGATATCGCCGCAGCCGTGGGGCTTAGCTTCATTCCCACTTCCGGCAGGGCAAAGAAGGTGAAGAATATGATTAGCAGCAGCGGCATATTCCTAATTGTTTCGACAATCAAGGCCACGACCTTCGATAGGAATTTAATTTTCGCATATCGTAAGGTCCCTAATATGATTCCAATAATAAAGCTTAGTATAATCGAAACAAAGGCAATGTAAAGCGTCACCTTAAAACCATCAGCGAGGAATTTTAAATGATCGACTGAGAGAGCTCCTGCAATATCCATAATTCCCCCTCCTTAATGGCTTCTAGCCAAGCGTTTTTCCAAATAACCAACGCCCAGACTTAATGGTATCGTTAACACAAGATAAAACAATGCTACAAAAATGTATACATCAAATGTAACGAATGTATGGGAGGATACAAGATCACCGAAGTACATTAAGTCTAAACCAGCAATCATTCCCAAAATAGCGGAGTTTTTCACCAAATTAATAAATTGGTTGCCAATGGGAGGAATGACTATTTTGATCGCTTGCGGCAAAATAATGATCCTCATCGCCTGCAAATAGGTGAGACCAGATGATCTTGCTGCCTCCATTTGCCCTTTCGGCACAGATTGTATCCCAGCTCGAATCGCTTCAGCAATAAAGGAAGCCGTATAAATGGCAAGGGCAATCGTACCTGCCACAAATCCGGTTAACGTGACACCGATTGCAGGAAGACCGATATAAAAGAAGAAGGCAATGATTAGAAGAGGAATATTCCTGATAAACTCAACATATGCGCTGCCAATCCAATTTAAAGGTTTTATGGGCGCGATTCTCATAACGGCTACTATCACGCCAATAATAAAGCTCCCAATTAAGGCGATGATACTAGACAACACGGTATTCTTAAATCCTTCTAAATATGTATCCAAGTTATCGATCAGAATTGAAAAATCAAGCAAATAGATCTCCCTCCTTTTCGTAAGAAGTGGTCAGGATGAGCATGGTCTGCTCATCCCGATATCTGTGGCTGTTAGTTGGATTTGATCCATTTTTTGTGGATTTCATCGTACTTTCCGTTATCTTTCATCTTCTTTAAAGCGCTATTAATCGCGTCAACTAATTCTTTATTTCCCTTTTTAACCGCAATTCCGTATGGCTCTTCCGTAAAAGTACCACCGACTAGCTGATAGTTTGAATCTTGGTCAACCATTCCATAAAGAATTGAATCATCCGTTGTTAAGGCATCACCCTGACCGGATTTCAACGCTGTAAAGGCTTCTGTATAGTTTTCAAATTCTAATACAGTCGTTTCCGGAGCTTTTTCACGGATATTAATTGCAGATGTTGAGCCTTTAACCGCAAGGACTTTTGTACCCTTTTTCAAATCTTCAAGTCCTTTAATTGTGCTTCCCTTTTTGACAAGCAGTGATTGTCCTGCATCAAAGTAGACATCTGAGAAATCAACCTCTTTTTTACGTTCCTCTGAAATCGTCATCGTTGCAACGATTGCATCAATATCGCCATTGTTTAGCATTGGGATACGAGTTTTGGATGTAACCTCTTTAAACTCAACCTTTTTCTCGTCACCAAGAATATCTTTTGCCAACTCTTTTGAAATATCGATATCAAATCCTTCTACTTCGCCGGAAGATGGGTTCTTAAGTCCAAATAATCGTGTATCATATTTTACACCGATTACAATTTTGCCATCTGCTTTAATTTGTTCTAAAGCATTTTTTGCTGTAGTACCTGAAGTTTCCTTTTCTTCCCCTTTACCACACGCTGAAAGCAGCATGGAGGCCGATAATAAAAGAACGCCCGCTATCTTACTTGTTTTACTTTTAAACATATTAATCCCCCTTAGTGTTTAATGATTTAATATACGGCTTAGAAATAGACGCGCTCTTTCTTCCTTTGGATTCGCGTAAAAATCAGCCGGTTTCCCCTGTTCAAGAATTTGCCCGTGATCCATAAAGATAATGCGATCTGCAACTTCTTTCGCAAATCCCATTTCATGGGTAACGACGACCATCGTCATCCCTTCCTTTGCTAGCTTTTTCATAACATCCAGCACTTCACCAATCATTTCCGGATCCAGGGCGGATGTTGGCTCATCAAACAGCATTATTTCAGGCTTCATGGCAAGTCCTCTTGCAATCGCAACCCTTTGCTGCTGACCACCTGATAACTGAGATGGATAAGAGTTTGCCTTATCGGGTATACCCACTTTTTCAAGATAATACCTTGCTACTTTCTCAGCTTCCTCCTTTGATTGTTTTAATACCATCAAGGGCGCGGTCGTAATGTTTTCAAGAACGGTTTTATGTGGATATAAGTAAAAATGCTGAAATACCATCCCGATATTTCGTCTTAACTGATTGATATTGGTTTTTTTGTCATTTACCTTCAAACCGTTAACGGTTAATTCTCCACTAGAGATCGTTTCCAGCTGATTAATACAGCGAAGCATCGTACTTTTCCCTGACCCTGAAGGTCCTATTACAACGACAACTTCCCCTTTATTAATTTCTAGATTAATATTTTTGAGAACATGAAAGTCTCCATAATACTTGTTTACAGAATCAAACCGAATCATGCCAATCCTCCTCCCTGTTTTTTTCTCCTATGTATGGGACCTGTCGAATTGCCATTCGGCGTCGGATTTCGACTCTTTAGAATTGACTAACAATTAACAGGTATATAGCCATACTACATTTTAATTCCTATTTAGTAAATATCAATTCGGAAATTTGCAAATATTCCTGCATATTTTAGCGGATTTTGGTGAATCATGGGGACGTTTTTCAACATCCTCTATCCTCCAAGACTCGCTACGAGTGAGTGGCTAGCTTTTACTCGGCGGGAATCCCACCCGCTATATTTTACGACCTAGGCACGGTCGCTCTTACAGACCGGGATTTAGTCGTCCAGTCGATACAGTACTAAATTACTCATTACAGTTACCGATAAAGCCGGCAACGTAAGTGAAGCGACAAAAATTGTCGTTAAAGATGCGACACCTCCTGCCAAACCTGTCGTCAATGATGTAACGGATCAAAATACAACTGTAACAGGCCAAGCGAAGGTGGGTCTAAGGTTGAAGTAAAAGTTAATGGCTCGGTGATTGGCGAGGGAACAATTGGAGTCGATGGCAAATTTACCGTAACCATTCCTGTTCAAAAAGCGGGAACAGAATTAGAAATGGTTGTTACTGATTGGGCTGGAAATAAAAGTGAATCGGCTAGAGTAATTATCAAACAAGCATTTTTACATGGTTGGGTGAAAAAAGACAATTTGTGGTATTACTACGATTTAGAATCTGGACAAAAACAAACTGGATGGATTAAAGACAAGAATATTTGGTATTTCCTAGATGTCAGCGGGGCGATGAGAACCGGTTGGTTGAAAGACAATAATAAATGGTACTATTTAGACAGAAGTGGTGCAATGAAGACTGGCTCGGTAAATATCAGTGGTAAAATAAATTACTTTAATTCCAGCGGTATTTGGATCAAATAAGGTTTCCACAGGGACGGTTCTCATGGTTCAAATGCGGTTAGCATAAGCCACCAGAACCGTCCCCATGGTTTTTTTTATTTAGGAATTCTTTAAATGTAACAGGATCCATTGGCTTGGCAAGGTAATACCCTTGAATTTCATCACAACCCATTTCCTCTAACCCTCGTAGCTGAGACTCAGCCTCTACTCCTTCTGCTACCACTTTAAAGCCAAGTGAGTGTGCTAAGGAAATAATCGTATCAATAATGGCTGTATCTTGTTTATTTATGAAAATGCCATTAATAAAAGACCGATCAATTTTTAGAAAATCAATAGGTAAGGATTTAACATAGCTTAATGATGAATACCCAGTTCCAAAATCATCCAAAGATATAGTAACCCCAATCCGTCTTAACTGCTCTAATTTATAAATGGCATCGTGTATATTAAATAGTGCAATGCTTTCTGTTACTTCAAGATTTAGGAATTCAGGAGATAAGTCGCTTTCATTTAATATTTGTTCAATCATAATGACAAAATCATCCTGCAAAAATTGTTTGCTTGATATATTTACACACACATGTATCGGATTAAAACCGATTTCATTCCATTCAACGGTTTGTCTGCAAGCCTCTTTAAGGACCCATTCCCCAATTGGATTAATAAGCCCTGTTTCTTCTGCAATCGGGATAAACTCAACGGGAGAGATCGGTCCTAAAACAGAATCATTCCATCTTAAAAGGGCTTCCATACCTGTTATTTGGTTAGTCATAATATCGAGTTTGGGTTGATAATATAGTTCAAGTTCTTTTTCTTGTAATGCCTTTTTTAATCCTTGTTCGAGATGAAGCCTTCTATTAGCAATTTCCACAAATTCAGAACAATAGAGTTGATACTGGCCACCTCCATTTTCTTTAGCAAAGTGCAAGGCAGAACTTGCCTTTTGTATAGTATCCTCTAAAGAATCATCCTTTAGAACATTAGCAAGTCCTATGCTAGCTGCTATTCTAATTTCATGTTTTTCAAGATAGAAAGATTTCGAGAATTCATCTAATAATAATTTGGAAAAATCCTCTGCTCGACTTATATTCGTGTTGGGCAAGTAAAGAATAAAGTCATCTCCACCGGCACGAATTACAGTCCCCATATCCTGCACTACATTGATCAATCTTTTAGCAACCATTTTAAGTAATTGATCACCGATATGATGTCCATAGGAGTCATTAATTAATTTAAAACGATCTAAATTAAAGAACATCATACAAGTCGGTATTCCACTGGCTTTTGACTCATGAAATTCTTTTGTTAAATAATTATTTAAATAATTCATATTGAAAAGTCCAGTTAGCATATCGTGGTATGATAAATATTCTAATTCAGCTTTTTTCTCCTTAAGTTGACCGATAATTCCATTATTTCTTTGGACAAGAACCCCGACAGCAAAGGTAATAAACATATTAACAAACAATAACTCTGAAATCATGATCATTTCATGTTTTACGATACCACCTGGCTGTACTGATTCAGCTAGTAAAATGATAATAGACCCCATTCCCGTGGCAATTCCTCCATGGACCATTCCCTTTTCTAAAACAAAAATTAAAGTAGGAATAAGGTAAAGTAGCCAAAAAATATTATGAAAATACTGATCTCCTAGGTCCCAAAAATCAATAAAGTATGGAAAGAAATAAAATAATAAAACTAACACCCATTTTTTAAAAGAAATATTGAAAATACGACCTGATAATATTTCGGGCACTTTGCGCTCTCCTCCTAAAACCATAGGGACGGTTCTTATGGTTTTTTTTAATTACTTTTCCATGTCCAAAAAAGCCAGCAGAACCGTCCCCTTGGTCTACCCTTGGTCTACCTCAGTTTTCTTACTTCCTTATTGACTTCTGTCATAGCAAGTGCAACCTTTTCTGCTTCTTTCCTTTGAATTTCAACACTTTCATTTAACGCTTTCGTTTGTTTATCCACATTTTCTACCACTGTATTCACTTCTTGGCCATATCTTGCTTGTTCCGCAGTGGCAATGCTTATTTCTTCTACTCTTTCTTTAATATGGTTAATATTTTGAACAATTTCATTAGAAGTAAGAGATTGTTCCTTTGCCGCATTGGTTACAGAGCTAGATTGATTGGTAATTTCTTCAACAGCAGAGACAATTTCACGGCTGCCCTTTGCTTGCTCTGATACAGCACTTGCAATTTGTTGGATCTCGCTATTGATGTGAACAACGGTATTCACAATCTCTTCAGCCGTAATGGTTTGTTCCTTAGTAGAATGAGTCATATCTTTTGTCTGGCTGGCTACATCTTCAACCGCTTTGGAAATGAGCTCACTTTGCCTTCTTTGTTCTGCTGTTGCTTCTGCAATTTGCTCCATTTCTTTTGATACTTGTACAATTCCTCCCACTATTTTTTTGATCGCTTGGTTTGTTTTATTCGCCAATTCGTTCCCAATCTCTACCTTATTGGCTCCTTCTTTAATAGAGGCAACTGCTGCTCTTGATTCAGTTTGAATTCCTTTAATCAGGCTTGTTATTTCTTTTGTTGCAGAGGCAGAACGTTCAGCTAGTTTACGAACTTCATCCGCCACCACCGCAAATCCCTTGCCATACTCACCGGCACGAGCGGCCTCAATCGCAGCATTTAGTGCTAACAGATTGGTTTGTTCGGCAATATCATCTATAACACTGATGATGCTGCCGATCTCTTCTGAGCTTTTTCCTAGACTCTCCATTACATCACTCGCTTGATTAATTACCTGAGATATTTCTTCCATTCCATTTAACGTTTCATTGAGAGAGCTTGTTCCCATTTCCGCATCTTCTTTTACAGAATAACTTAATTGATTAACGGTTTGTACACTATGAGCAACCTGCTCGATTGAAGCAACCAATCCCGTAACCGAATCAGCAGAATTTTTTGCTGTATCCGTTAATCTGATTGCTGTTTCATTAACACCTTTTATAGAACCACTCATTTCTTCAATCGCCGCTGAAATCTCTTCAACACTTGTACTTACAGCCCCCGTGTTACCGGCTACATGATCGATAGATGCCATCATTTCCTCAATTGCTGCAGAAGATTGTTCAGCAGCAGCGGCTAAATGGGTGGCATTATCAGCTACTATATGAATGGAAACACTCATTTGTTCGATAGCCGCCGAAATTTCTTCTACACTGGAGGCAGTCTCATTGGTGTTTCCAGACACCTGTTGAATCGAGGCAACTAACTCAATAACTGATTGTTTTGCTTGACCCATTGCTGCATCCAATTCTTCTGAACTTTTAGCAGTATGGTTAATGGTTCTTTTGATTTCATTAACGGAAGTAGTGGTCCTACCGATATTTACTCCTACTCCCAAAGCAGTTCTACGAATAAGTGTCGTCATGAAAAAGGAAATTAGAAGACTAAAAATAATTCCAATAACTGAAATACCTAATATCTCATAGGTGGAAAAAGTTTTATTACTCTCAGCACCCTTAAGAAAGGCGCCATTATATTTGTGGGTTTTTTCGGTAAAATTGTCTAGATATTTAGATGCTTGGTTTCCATAGGAGACCAACTCATCGGTCTTTTTCTTGATACTATCCTTATTATTACTTTTTACTTCTTCATAAAAGGATGGAAGAATGGAAACGTACTTTTCAAAGCTTTGTTCAAATTCATCAACTAATTTTTTATTTTCAGCTGGAAGCCATAACTTTTTTACTTCTTTAATGTCCTTTTTTATCTGTTCAGTGCTTTCATTAGTCGATTTCGCTAACTGTACTTTATCATCTTCTTCGAGATAAGGATCATATGCCTGCCTAACGGTTAATAAACGCACGCGGTTTAATTCTTCGTTCATTTCTCCAATCAATTCAGCCTTGGGGAGTTGTGTTTTTCCAATAAAGTTAATATCTTTCCCTAAAATATTTAAATTTTTTAGAGATAAAAATGATAATAGGACAAACATCAAGATTATGAGAATAAAACTTCCCCATAATTTCATATTCATTGATACTTTTTTTAACATTATTTTTTCTCCTTTAAAGTTTTACTCATTTCAAATAAATTTCTAATCTCAATTTTCACTCGCAATTCTTCCTGTCTAAAAAGCTGTGTTTTAGAAATTTGATTTTTAAGATTACCTCCTCACCTTTATGTGAATTTTGCAAGAATGTAGACAAAACAAAAAGCCCCTGGATTCTCTCAGAAGGCACGAATTAAGGGTTACTAAAAACCCATTAGATATTGTCTTCTAGACTTTTGTAATGAATGTTGGAACATAATGTATCTCATACCTGTTTTTAATCAAATATTCCATCATTAAGATTAGCACTATTGGATGATTATTAATGTGATTATCCTTACAAATAGGAGAAATGTTCACAAATTGTCGATTTTTGCCTATAGTTCTTTATTACTATTATGAGGCTTTACTTTAAGAAGGTAAACCATAGAGACGGTTCTTATGGTTTTTTTTATTACTTTTCCAAGTCCAAAAAACCAGCAGAACCGTCCGAGATTACTGAAAAAGTACTTAGCCACAAAAAACAGCCCACCGGAACATCTATAAATAGTATTTAAATAACCGTTGACTTCAACATATTGTGGGTAAACGTCTTAGTTTTTATTTTAGTCGGACTTTTTCAGTGGTCTCGCCCTTTTTTCTCTTTTTCGCTTTTATAAGGAATGTAAGCAGTAAAACAATGAAAGCCCCACTCGTATCAATCAGGACATCTTTAAATGAAGCGGTCCTGTTTGGAACAAACGATTGATGCCACTCGTCAGTCATCGCATAAAGAAAAGTAATACACCATGCAAGCAAATAAGAAAATCGATATCGTTCCAGCGACTTAAATAGGAAAAATGAAAGAATACCAAAGGCAGTGAGATGCGTCGCCTTCCGAATCAGAAAATTCAACGAATCAATTAGTAAAAGCTTTGCTTGTGAACTTAAGAAACCAATCTTATCAATAAAAAACAATTTATCTATGGCCGTCGCTGTATGGCTCCCAGTAAAATACGGGAGCTGCGTAAACAAAAAAATTACTACCATCCAAATAATAGTTGCGATTTGCCACCACTTTCGATTACTCATATAGTAAACTTCCTCTCTTGAATTACCCTACTTGAAGACGACAAAATTTCATATGTTGATGATATCAGATAGGATTGAAAAAGAACAAGATACTTTGCTAGACGGGAGGAAATCCTCCTCCTACTTCCTCCTTAATTCCTACTGATAATAAACGGAAGGCCCTTTCTATTAAAAATTCTTGAAACCGATATCCACTAAACTCTTAAGACACTCATTTATTTCAAAAATTTGTAAAAAGTATTCAGCAGGTCCCATTGCTGGGAACTCCAAGCAATTTCTTTCATCAAGCCGAGTAAGTCTCTATTGGAGGAAATTGCGAAAGAATGCATCCAATGAGGGCTATTGGATTCATTTCTGGAAAAAATCCTGAGTGAAATGCATCCAATAAGGGGTATTGGATTCATTTTTGGTAAATATCTTGAGTGAAATGCACCCAATGAGGGGTATTGGAACATTTCTGGTAAAAACCCTGAGTGAAATGCATCCAATAAGGGGTATTGGATTCATTTTTGGTAAAATTTCCTGAGTGTAACGCATCCAATGAGGAGGATTGGATTCATTTTTTGTAGAAACCTTGAGTGTAATGCATCCAATGAAGGCTATTGGATTCATTTCTGGAAAAAATCCTGAGTGCAATGCATCCAATAAGGGGTATTGGGTTCATTTTTGGTAAAATTTCCTGAGTGCAATGCATCCAATGAGAGGGATTGGATTCATTTCTGGAAAAAATCCTGAGTGTAATGCATCCAATGAGGGGTATTGGATTCATTTTTGGTAAATCTCCTGAGTGAAATGCATCCAATAAGGGGGATTGGATTCATTTTTGGTAAATCTCCTGAGTGAAATGCATCCAATAAGGGGGATTGGATTCATTTTTGGTAAATCTCCTGAATGTAATGCATCCAATGAGGGGGATTGGATTCATTTTTGGTAAATCTCCTGAATGTAATGCATCCAATGAGGGGTATTGGATTCATTTTTGGTAAATCTCCTGAATGTAATGCATCCAATGAGGGGTATTGGATTCATTTTTGGTAGAAACCTTGAGTGAAATGCATCCAATGAGGGGTATTGGATTCATTTTTGGTAGAAATCTTGAGTGAAATGAATCCAATGAGGGCTTCCAGACTGAAAATCAAAGCGAGTCGCATTGGCCCATATTCCATCGTAAATACAACCCTGCCTAGACCGGATGAGGGAACGAATGTAACAAGGGGAACCAGTTTGGGTAAATCCCCCGCTGGTTCCTTTACAAACCTCCCCATTCAGACATCCCTCGACGATTTTCTACTAGAATCCCTTTCTAACAATTGTTTGATTAAAACTAGCCTCAACCTGCACCAATCCTGGATTTGCCTCTCAAAATAGTTAAAAAGAATGTCGAGAGCTGCCGATTTATCCTTCCGACTCCATCACATCTAACCGAAGCTCTTATTTATCAGTGATATGATCAAGAGGTGAAAGTGAATTGCAAATAAAGACCACTTAGGCTGTAATCAAATTTGCTTTTTTCCATCGGGAAATGGCACCGGAATTGAAAAATAAATTTACATATAGGTAAATACCCACCCCTCTTTAAATAAGGTCACATACACTATTTTTGAACCAATTTGAGGAGGAGATATAAAAAATGGATAGACAATTCTTTGGTAGCGGTATGGGATATGGTGGTTTTTACGGAGGGTATCCTTATGGCATGGGATATGGAGGCTATCCTTTCCATCATGGGTATGGCGGCTTTTATGGCGGTTATCCTTTCCACCACCATTTTGGATATGGAGGTTATCCTTTCCACCATCATTATGGATTCTAACAATGTTGTGGATGTTAACTGATTTATCCCCACATGTCCTGCTTTTAACTTCAAAATGAATATACCCCTGAAGTTGTCTTCAGGGGTTTTACTATATCAATGCCCTTATTGGTTTAAGTGGATATTGAAATGTATGGTAGTTGCGGATTTGGTTAATATTGTGGTAGCTATAGTTACAAGTTGGGCAGATTTTTTTTAGCATTCATTGTAATTGGTGTATTCCTATCATTAAGAAAACTCGCCGATTGGCGAGCGTTCAGGCAGAGATTAGGCGTAGTTGCACTTATGCCTTGATAAGAAAGTTATATTTTCTTATCGGCTGAAAAATAAGCTTTTCAGCGAATTAGAAACGGAATTTGCCAAAACTCTTTATTTCATTTGGTTTTAAATTTTTCAATAAATTGATTAAAGAAGTGGGGAATATTCTTAAATAATGGTTTATATTGATTAGAAGTTTCGATAAACATATCGATCGTTTCCATAAGCAAATCAAAATCCACATTGTTAGGCAAATTTTCTATCTGATTTTGATTACTTGGAGCACCGTTCTGTTCTCTTCTCCTAGAACCAAAAAACCAATCATCCATTCGATTAGATTTGTTATGGGAAATAGATAAGTGTTCTTTTTTTTCTTCTGAGTTATTTTCGTCTTCTTCGTTAGTTTTTCTATAGTTTCTGTTTCCGAACAGTAATCTTGAAAAAGGATCAATTTCACCATTTAGATTTTGTTTTTCTTTATGATCATTCTCCTCCACCAATTTCTCCTTCCTCTCATTTTAACTCTTTATGATAAATTATAATGGGTTCTAGAAAGTCTTTTCTCCCTATGTATACGTTCTAAAACAAGGAGGGTTTGGACAAAAATCATACTGTTAAAAAAAATCAATTATTCGCCTATAGACGGAAAGTAACGATTGTAATAAACAAAGGGACAGCAGAAGCCTGTCCCTTTGTTCCAAAACCACGGGGACGGTTCTCGTGGCTTTTTTTTCATTCCTTTTCCTTGTTCAAAAAAGCCAGCAGAACCGTCCGAAACCGCTGAAAAACGCTTCGATATAAATAGGAATTTGTATTTTTGCATAAATAAATAAATAAATAGAAAAGCCCCTCAAACCCATTCGTCGTTGAAACTTCTCATCGAACCGCTCAAAGATTTCAATTAAACTTGTTCCTGCCCACTCCTCCCTAATAAACCAAGTAAATACTGATGGCTGGCAACCATTTCAACTGCGTTATTCTCGTCTTTAAGAACGACTTCATATATATACGGCCTATTTTCCAAAAAAGGAATGATTGACTTCCAAACAACCCCTCCGGTACCCAGCTCCAGCCCGTCATGTTTCTGCCCCTCGCTGTCGACAACATGAAAATACTGAATATAGGGATCAAGCTTTATGATTTGATCAAGTAATAATTGGTTATCTCCTTTAAACGAAATAAAGGCATGGCTGATATCATAAGCAAGCTGTAAATTTAAGCGGCTTAACAATGTCCTCAAACCAATTAGGGTTTTGGGCAGTGAACACACCGTAAATGGAATTTTCCCATAGAAAAACATCTTCGCCGTAAGACAGCACCTTTTTCATTTCATTCACGATTTTATCTGTATTTTCTTGATTGATCAGAGAGGAATTCGTTAGTAGATAATGCGGATGAATGACGCATTTAATGGAATGGGTTAAACAAATGTCTGCGAGGATCCTGGAAGATAGATGAAAAAACAAGTAATGTTCCGTTTGTTCGTGAATGATATTTAGATGGCTGCCATTGTATTTAGTAGGATGATGCAAATATACCTCAAGGCCTAGGCTTAATAGCATAGAGATAGTATTTTCCAGCTGCTATCGTTTCTTACCAAACAAATCATCCTCATTTAAATGCAGCTCCACAAAATCGGGCTTATATTGTAATCGATCAGATAGCTGCTCCGGCGCGTACGAACATTTAACCCCTAACTTCAACAAAAAAATTCACCTCTCCCTATAAAATGATGGAACCAGTAAGAAATGGAATCGATTTTATCATCGGTATTCATTATATCAAATACGGCTAACGAATACTTACTTCATCGAGTTAACTCACAGGCGGCTAGCCCCATATTCCAACAATATTCAGTAACAACTTCATTCGATCATTTCCTTTTTATCAAAAAACCTATCAAATATCAGGGCGTGACAGGCCATGCTCTACTACTCCGATACCCACTAAAATTAGGATGGACATCATCTCCGAAAGTTGGGATAGAAGACACTTTCTACATAGGGAAGTGTCTTCTCTGTTTTAATGAACCCGCTTAAAACGGTCCCGGGTGTCATATTCGTCTAAGACTTCAATCAGCTTTTTGGGATCCACTGAGAGAGTCTTTGTTCCTCGCTCACATTCATCGATTTGGAGGTCCACCGGGACGTACGGTTCTAAGGGTCTTTTTCATTCACTTTTCCTTGTCCAAAAAAGCCACCAGAACCGTCCCCATGGCCACACCCAAGCTGAGCGGGGGTCTGACCCCGAATTAGGAGAATTCGTGATTATATGATACACTTTGATTACCATTTGAATTACTTGTTTTCATGTGCCCTGCTCATTCGTGAGTGGGGCTCCTTGTTTTTTTAAAAGAAGAAATAAAAAAAACAGACTCTATAAAGAGCCTGTTTTAATTTGTTCTTATTATTAAGCTTTACGTACGTTAGCTGCTTGAGCTCCACGTTGACCTTGCTCAACATCAAAAGTAACTGCTTGGCCTTCGTCTAAAGATTTGAAACCTTCGCCTTGGATAGCTGAGAAATGAACGAATACATCTTCTCCGCCTTCACGCTCGATGAATCCGAAACCTTTTTCTGCGTTAAACCATTTTACTTTACCTTGTTCCATTTTGTTTCCTCCTGCTGTGTGCTTTGCACACATATGTTACTATCCTTGCACTCAGTGATCATCAAGACGAAAAGTTAATCTTATACAATCCTTTACACCGAACAAAAATAATTCTACTAAAGCTTAACATTTATCAATAGTATTTGCAAGAAGACTTAGTTGTGATAGGGGATGGTTCTCCAAATGAACAGCCCCCTTTAATTATCTTTCTTCTACTCTGCCGTCTCCATGACGGGCAAATCTACCCGCTTCACGTTCATTGACACGGTCGTATCGCCCCCATGGCCAACCGCCAAATTGCGTTCTGCGATATTCATTAAAGGCATCGCGGATTTCCTGATCCGTCGTCATCACGAACGGACCGTATTGCGCAACAGGTTCCCCAATCGGCTCACCTTCAAGAACCAGAATATAAGCATCCTTGCTGCCGTTAGTGATTTCGATTTCCTGGTCCCCTGCAAGCTTGACACTGTGGGAAGCTTGTACTGCTGTCCCCTCAACATGGATGGTTTTCCCTTGATAAAAATACAAGTTTCTGTTCAATGTTTTAGACACAGACGGCAGGGTAACCCCTGCCTCAGGCTCAAGATGAATAAGATAGATGCCAACATGATGGTTTGGGTCATGAGCCCACGACGCAGCTGCCGGTTCTAAACTTGTTTTCCCTTCAAGCTTTCCGGTAATCAGCCTTACGGTCGTTTTCTTTCCGGCTGTATCTGTTAATTCAATGACAGGAATATCCTCAGCCCACAGCATCTTGTAATCCGGATTGTCTGTTTTATTCTTAGCCGCAAGATTCAGCCATATTTGAAAAAGTTCGAGTGGGTTATCGTGATCCTTATGGACCAGTGGAAACATTTCGGAATGGAGGCAGCCCTTTCCTGTTGTCAGCCATTGCACATCTCCATTCCCATATCGCCCATTGGCCCCCGTTGAATCAAAATGATCCACAAACCCTTCAAGAACGATCGTTACTGTTTCAAACCCTTTGTGGGGATGAGCTGGAAATCCCGGTACGGCTTTTCCATGATACATCCGAAAACCGTCCTTTGTAGTAAAATCCTCTCCCAAATTCCTGCCTTCCAATGAAGCGCTGGGGCCCAGCTCGTCATTCCCCTGTGGATAAGCGTCTTTATGATGCACAGTCATAAGAAAAGGATCTTCGGTTTGCCACTGAAAGCCTAGTTTTTGGATATTTAAGATTTTATTGTCTGCCATAAACTTGCTCCTTTCATATTTTTCAAAAAATGTTCTTATTTATCATCTCACACTGTTATTTGAATCACACCTATGACTAATTTTCCACCGTACAATCATTATGATTCTAACAAAGTAAAAGGGGCTAAAGCTATTTTGGGGATTAAGCAGGGAGATTCCAGTACTTTGGGCGTAATGAATCTTACATACTTTTTTCAAAAATTTTAGGAGGGATTGGATTTGTTGCAAATTTTCGTTTTTGTTTTAATTGCTGTTACGTTGGTCTTGTTAAGTATGTTTGTCGATGGGTTAATAGATTTATATATGTTAGAAAAGGAAGAGAAGAATCATATTAGTAGAGATGGATTGGACGGGTACTTGGACAAAACGTTTGGTTTCGGCAAGGTCAAGATCTACAAAACAGTACTTGATAGTGAAGGCAATTTACGGTATCTGGTATATTTGCCGAAATACGAGTGGTTCAAAGCACCACAATACCAATGGTATGAAGTATTTGCTACTCAAACAGGCTTTCAGCATTGCGAGTTTGAGAGATAATTTTTTTGAACACCTCGAAGTTTGAGGTGTTCTTTTGTTTTTAAGGGGATGAGCCGGTCAGCCAATAAGCAGCAATTCGTCCATCATGAGCCTTTCATGAGGACAGTTTCCATTACTTTTTCATCTAGTTTGTCCTCATAGGCCTGTCATGGAGACGCATTGTCCGACAGTTTAATAATGCAATCCCCCAGAACTGACTCGTCCCACGCCAACGACAAATGGTCACCGCTTGCCACTTCTCCAACACCCTCTGGAGTACCGGTGAAAATGATATCCCCTTCTCCCAAACCAAAGTGTACGGCTGAAAAGTCAATAATCGTTTGCAAATCAAATATCATATTAGAAATATTTCCAGACTGCACTTTCTTCCCGTTTTTTAAAAGAGAGAAGTTCCTATTCTTTAGCTCGTCAATCCCCGGAAAAGGAATGAACTTACTTACAACGGCCGAATTAGGAAAGCCCTTTGCAAGAAGCCATGGATAGCCCTTTTTCTTAAGCTCATTTTGAACTTCACGTAACGTAAAATCAATCCCAATTGCCATATTGGCTATTATTTCATCTAACTTTATACCCTTTTCATATGGTCTACCGATTCTTATTACCAGTTCGGTTTCAAAATGGATAGGTCCACGATTTCCAGGCAGGGAAATCTCCTGACCTGAAGCTTCCACAAAAGCATGAGTTGGCTTGGAAAATAAAAAAGGGGAAGTTGGAACCTTATTGCTTAATTCTGCCGCATGGGCAGCGTAATTTCTTCCAACACAAAAAATATTTCTAATCATGTCCAAGTTCTGATCACCTTTTTCATCATTTGTAATTATCCCTATTTTACAAATCATTCAGCTGATCAGCAACATCGAAGGCCACCGGGACGGTTCTCATGGCCTTTTTCATTCACTTTCCTTGTTTAAAAAAGCCACCAGAACCGTCCCCTTGGTCTTTCCTTGGTCTTTTTTTGTTCTTCAAAATATTCCCCCGAAACCTTTTATAAAGGCGAAATAATCAGCTTGGTATTGTTTCGAATCGATCCACCCATTGTATCGTTAATAAATTCGGTAGTGTGGACATTTCATGATGAATCTGAATATATTTTTTACACTTTACAGTCGCAACACACTCAATGAAAGAATGTGGATCTTCAATCAATACTTTATAACTACCTACATTCGGTAACGAATAATTCGGTAGTATACCATTCTTTTGACAATACTTAGTTTTATAAAAGCCTCCCAATAAATTCGGTAATTCCCTAAGCTTCCGTTCTGTTAAGTGCTTCCGAATCAAAGTCGAACTAATTTTTTGATTATTCCACTTTAGTTCCTCGACAACAGTTAGGCCTACTTGCTGTGTAGCCGCATAAACTGCCAGTGTTTTAACAGTACCACTTGCTTTTGCCCCATATGTGTAGTCGAAACCGCAAATAATTTCCTTAGCATTCAAACCTATAATATAATCATCTAAAAAATCGTTCGCTTCTACTTTAGCTAATTCCTTTGTAAATTCTACGATATAAAAAATATCCACTTCAAGCCTTTCTAACTTTTCAACTTTTTGTTCTAGTGGCTCTAGATATGAGATTTCTATCTCCGAAAATAGCACACTTTTTGGATGCGGGAAAAAAGAGAGAACCGCTAGTGATAAATTTTGTGCTTTTGCTTTTTCTTTTGCTGTTTGAATTACATTTTGATGCCCTAAATGCACACCATCAAAATAACCAAGCGCCATTGCTACATTAGGAGATGATTGTCCAATCTCTTGTAAGTTATTAGCATTCACATAGATTACCTTCATTGCGATTCTCTCCTTTTTCTTTTATCTTGCTACATTTTGTGCTACTTCATAAATTAAATCTTCTTGTCCACCAACAGATTATTAACGCTTACTTTTCCGAGTATACCGAAGTCAACTTCGAATTCATCGCCTGTTTCAAAGGTAACAGCTTTTGATAGTGCTCCTGATAAAACAAACATGCCTGGCTCGATAGAAATGCCATATGCACTCACTTCATTTGCTAACCAAACAACCGCATTGAGTGGGTTACCTAACACGGCCGAGCTCGTTGCTTCGTCTAAAAATTCTCCATTTTTCTTCACAATCATTGGAATATTTGTAATGTCTTCAATATCTTTAAGTAGTGTACGCTTTTCACCTAAAATCGCACCTGCTGAAGAACCATTGTCTGCCACTGTATCCTCAAATTTAATTTTCCAATTCGCGATACGGCTATCGATTACTTCTACTGCCGGTACAACATAAGCCGTTGCATCGATTACATCTTGCACCGTCACTTTTGGCCCTTTTAACTCATTATTGAAAACAAATGCGATTTCAAACTCTACCTTTGGTTGAATAAAGGACTCAGCAACTAAACCGTCTGCCTCGTCATATACCATCGTATCTAAAATAAAGCCGTAGTCTGGTGTATATACATTCAACATTTCTTGCATCGCTTTACTTGTTAAACCAATTTTTAGCCCTTTTACTGTCGCCCCTTTGTCAATCTTTTGACGAATTTGCACTAATTGCACTGCATAAGCATCAGCAACTGTAATATTTTCATAGGTTTCAGTTAATGGTGCAATTGGCTGTTTCGTACGTTCTGCTTCACGCAATGCTTCAGCCATTATTTGAATATTCATAGAAAATTCTCCTTTTATGACTTAACTGTTTCTACCTCAGTCAATTGACGATATTTACCACTGAAGAACAATAACGGATCTTTATCCTCAAGACGTAAATCTATTACTTTACCAATGAATAATGTATGGTCACCTTCTACATGTTCTGATACGACTTCACATGCGATTTGAGTGATAGCCCCTTTTAATACTGGTAGCTCAGCTAACGTTTCAAATTCTACTGCTTCACCAGGTTTCCCAGCGAAATGACGTGAATAATGCTCTTGATTTTCCGCTAAAATATTTACTGTATATTTTTTAGATTGTGAAACTTTCTCTAAAAATTTTGCTTTATGTCCAATAGAAATTAAGACAAGCTTCGGATCCATTGATACTGACATGAAACCGTTTGCTGTCATTCCATGTATTTCACCCTCGTTTTCAGTTAAAAGAACTGTCACGCCTGTAGCAAACTTTCCCATTGCATCTCTAAATAAACGATCATCCATCCTAATTCCTCCATTCTTCATCGAATGATTTAATCATAATTGAGTCTATTTAAAATTATCATGGTATTTTTTATTGAAAATTCAGATAAAAACAATAAAATTTACACGAATTCATATTTGAATTTTTTTTGAAAAATTTTTAGAAAAAATCAGATGTATCAATATTTCATAATGTCAAAAATTTCACTATTTGGAATTGGAATTTTGTTACTTCTTTTTTGTTCTTTGTCAAACACAAATTACTATCAATCTTTTTTTTCTTGTCAATCTCTTTTTTTTCAAATAGAATTCTTTTCATGGATGATTCGTACTCCGAATTTTCTGATTAGTCACTTTTAAAGAAAGTAAAAAAATGCGTTTCTTGCAAAACAAAAGGAGGTATGAAATGATTCTAATATTTTTTTGAAAACGCTAACACTTGTATTTGAGAAGACGTGAAATTACCTTAGGAATTTTCGGAAAAACCTAACAATTCAATTACGAAATGATGCGAATGGGAAAATACGGCAATATAGGGGGGATTACATGCGTTGGGTTGTATTAGGATTTCTATTCTTGCTATCTGTTTTAAACTATACGGATAAATCAGTTTTAGGATTAGCCGCAGAACCAATCATGTCTGAACTAAATTTATCTTACGATCAGTTTGGTTTAGTGGGAAGTAGCTTCTTCGCTGCATACGCTGTCGGAAGTATTATTTTAGGTACATTAACGTATCGCTTCAACTCAAAATATTTATTAATGATGATTGCTACTGGATGGACAATTTCATTAGCAAGCGCTTATTTTGTAGAAACGTTAACACACTTAATTTTACTACGTGTTGTCTTAGGTTTCTTCGAGGGCGGTACGCTCGGTTTGTGCCTAGTACACCTTGCACGATGGTTCACTAGTGCCCAACGTGGTGTCGCTACAGCTATTATGACTTCCGGTACAACAGTTGGAACGTATTTAGCTGCACCACTTTTAGTTATGGGTATTACAAACTTAGGTTGGCAACATACTTTTGCAATGTTAGGGGTAGCAAGCTTAGCATGGGCCCTCTTCTTCTTCTTTATGAGAGAAGAACCAAAGCAACCACTGGTCGAAGACGTAAAATCTTTAGCTTCTAACAAGGAAGTACCGTTCAAGCATCTTTTAAAAGTATTAATCAACCCGTATGTATTATCAATTTTAGTTGTAGGTTTCGTATCAATGTGGATTACAACTTGGGTTCTTACATGGGCACCAACGTACTTAACAAAAATCGTTGGTCTTAAGCCACAAAGTATGAGCTTAATATTCGCTGGAATGGGTATTACTGGTACAGTATTCGCAATTTGTGCAGGTAAATTTACAGACGTCCTATTCAAGAAAAATAAAAGCCTTATCAAATCTTATGACCGTGTATTGGTTACAGTATTACTTGTTGGTGCGGCCTCTTACGCAATGACAACAATTGTATCTTCACCCGTTTTAGCATGTATTTTCTTAGGGGCAGGCTTAGTAATGAACACAAGCTTATTACCATTAAATGCTGCGATTAAAACGTTGATCATTCCGAAAAACTTAGTAGGTAGTGTAACAGGTATTTCATTATCTATTGCAAGTATGGCTGGTATAATTGGTCCATGGATTACTGGTTACTTAATTTCACGTGCAGGTGATGACGTTCGCTCTGGCTTCAACTCAGGGGTGTTAGTTATCGTTAGTTTATATGTTGTAACTGCAATAGTGTTATTAGCTACGCGTAAATTAAAAATTACAGCAACTGAAAAAGAAGATGCAAGTCGTGCTGCTGGAGAAGAGCAAATGAACTTAGATGTTGTTGTAGAGCAATAAAATTCAACATGGGTTTATCCCATAAAAAAAATGTATCCGACTGTAGACAAACTCAAAAAGTGAGTTTGTCTACAGTCTTTTTTGTTTAATTTAAGGATCTCATCACGTTAAATTTCGTTAAATAGATATGGCTTTTTATCGTGCAAATTCCTCAAAGTTTAAGCTATCTGACAATATTAACGCCTGAATAACTAATAAAGTATACGCTGCTGTTGATGCGTTTTTTAGTGAAATTTGTAGCTGTTCCTCAATTTGCTTTATACGATATTGGATACCGCCGATTGATAACGTCAACTCATCCATCGTTTCTTTTAAGCGTTGGCTATTTAATAAATAGACGTAAAGCGTGTGCAACAATTCTTTTTTACGTGGATCATCGAAATTGTATAAGTCTTTTAACGTCTTTTTCGCCATTTCATGCAGCTGCTCAATACTCATGTTCCTTACGATATCGCCAAGCATTCCTAAATCTTCGTAATCTGTTAGTAGCTTTTGGTTTGGGAAACGCTGCGCCACACGTGCCTCTTGTAGAGAACGTTCGAAATCTTTAAAGTTGCTAAACGTTCCGCTAAACCCGATTGAATATTTATAATTGCTATTTTGCTTCTCCATCTTTTGAAAAATTTTCGTGATTTTCTTTTGCCAACCTTGCTTATCGTTATTTAGCGAGTTAAGGAGAGCAATTTCTCCCCTGAGTACTGCAAAAATACAAGGTAAATCCCACTCTTTTGCCAACTTAGATAGCTGTGTTAGCTGGTCATGAATGTCAATAATTTCGTGATTTTTCTTTTTCTTTTTCACACTAATAATACCTGTAGAAAACGGTGGCTGAAACTTAAATGGTAAAAATTTATAGTAAGATTCGATATCTTTAATATTTCGATTATGAATTAAGCGCTCTAATAGCGAGCTACGCATACGTTGTTGCTCTTCAAACTGCGCCTCCTCGTATAAAATACATAACGCCACGACCGTCGAAATACGCTCTAAAAATAAGTGGTCGTTTTCATCCATATGCTTTTCATCAAAGTAAAAAAACGAACAAGTGGCATAATTTTTTTTATTAATAAGAACAGGTGTCGTCAACTTCCAATATTTATCGCCTTTGTAATGCGAAACGTTGTGCTTATCGTCAAAATGCGATAATTTCGCCTTATCTTTTTTTATTACTAGTTGCTGTTCTTCCGTTAAACCATTTTGACTTAACGGAGTGCCGTGAATATCCTCAATCAAAATCGGGATGCTCAACAGTTCATACGCAGCCTGCACAATTTCATCCATCGAATGCTTATCTGTTACTTTTTGCGTGAGTTGACCATGAAATATCGAAATTTTTTCGAGCATTTGCTTATGATGCAAAAGTGCATCATATGTCATTTCAAGCTCGGATAAAATGTTGTCGTTTTGATAAAGGTGAATAAGATCCTCCTTCTCTTTGAGCCAATCGCGCTCCAAACGCACTTTAAACTCGCAGCATGGATCACCTTTTGCGACACACTTGTACTCAACGGCAATAATGGATTCGCCAAACTCATATGTCAATGCACCACTCGCAAAGCCACATAGCATATGACAAACACATTCATTTGCTAAACCGTAATTTTTAAGGTGTAATGCTGCTTCGAATGATTCTACCCATTGTCCCCACGTATCGATACATTCAATCGTGCCGTCCGGATGGCGCACAATTTCCCCCATGAAAATAACATCTTTTACGTGACCTAAGCGCGAATGTCTTTTACCGACAGGATTTCTCGAGTTTTTATTTTGGAGATTATTTTTTGCTGATTCCATCCCAAACTCTTTACCAAATCGGAATAAAAAGCCTTTCGTTTTATGGGAGCCAATGTTGTTAAATAAATTGTTTTTTAATGTGTGGAAGGCATTTGCCGACATTAAAATATTTTTCGTTTCGCTAGAATCAAATGCAATTTCACTCATTAAAATCACATCCCCTTTGATTGTCTATTCTCCATATTACAAAAACAAAATTAATTTTTCAATAAATTTTAAAGATTATTACTATTCATTCAATAAAAATCGCTATGATGTTTAAAATTTTTAACAGTTATACTAAAAACACCAAAATAACAGCCAATCAGTACAAGGGGGAAAAACAATGAGCATTTTTGAAGGATTTCATAATAGTTACGTATTAGCAAACGGTGTACGTACACATTATTCCTGGGCCGGAACAGAAGGACCAGCTGTAATTTTACTACATGGTGCAGGACCTGGAGCCTGCGGCGCAGCGGGTTGGCGTTTTATGTTACCTGTATTAGCAAAAGCGGGCTTCCGCGCATACGCAGTAGACCAACTATCAATGGGCTTCACAGATGCACGCCCTCACGCATGGCCAGTAAATGGTCATCAAAGCTTAGTGGATCATGTACATGATTTTATTGAAGCATTATGCCTAGATGAAGTATCACTTGTCGGCAACTCCCAAGGTGCTTACGTTGCAGCTAAATATGCAATTGACCACCCTGAAAAAGTAAATAAGGTTGTTTACATCGGCAGTAATACAATTTATCAAGCGATGCAAGAAGTACCCGCAAGAAAGCTACGTTCATTCTTAGAAGTGATTGGTTACGACTATACAGAAGAATCGTTACGTAAATTTATGTATCGCAATTCAAGTGAAGACACAGTCATTCCTGAAGAACTAATTCAACTACGACATCAAGCAGCAACTCGCCCAGGTGTAAAAGAATCAAATCAAGCGTTCGATGCTTACTTAGCAAGAATGAATGATGAACCAAAGCTTTGGGATCGTTACTGCATTAAAGATGCATTACCAAAATTAAAAATCCCCGGCTTATTCATTTGGGGTAACCAAGATGCTGTTGCACCAGTTGAGACAGGTTATAAGCTTGAGAAATTATTACCGAACATTAAATTCGAATATATCGAAAACTGCGGTCACCAAGCACAAACTGACCAACCAGAAATCGTGAACAAACTTGTCATCGATTTTTTAGCAGTACAAAAAGATCAAGCAGTTACAGCACAATAAACGATTTTGAAAGGAAGGATCAAATGGTAACAGTAGTGGAAAAAAAAGCGACTTATGAAGAAATTATGCAAAAAGCAAAGCGTATCGGTGAAGCTGCAGAGTTAGAAGCAATCGAAGCAGATCTAAACTCGACCATCTCTCCACGCATCGCGGATATTATCCGCGAGGAGGGAATTCATCGTTTAATTTTACCGAAAGAGTTTGGCTATCCACAACTTGATTGGCGTACGTTCGTTGATATGGTAAGTACAGTTGGGTACCACAACTTATCTGCCTCGTGGTTAACATACTTCTTCTCAGTGCACAACTCTTGGGTATGCTACTATCCAAGGCACATTCGCGATGAAGTCATTAACCAAGGCGGCTTAGTAGCTGACGTATTTGCACCAATCGGCAAAGTAGAACCAGTTCAAGACGGCTATATCGTTTCAGGTAAGTACAATTTTGTAAGCGGCATCAATTACTGTGATTGGGTTGGCGTTGGCGCAATTATGAAATTCGAAGACAGCGACAAGCCTGAGCGTGTAGGTGTTTTATTAAAAGTTTCTGACCTAGAAGTTGTGAAAACTTGGGATTCGCTTGGTCTTCGTGGATCAGGTAGTAATACATTAATCGTCGATAACGTTTTCGTTAAGCCTGATGCAATTTTACGCTTTAGCAAAATGATCGAAAAGAGCCAACCACCGTATGAAGAGTTCGATCAAGACTACTTATACTACAACACACCATTCTACCCTGGCTTCTATGTAGGGTTCGCAGCGATGGCTGTTGGTGGTGCAGAGCGTGTACTTGACGAATTTGAAAAGCACACAGCAGGTCGCGTACGCTTTTCTGGAATAAACGAAAAAGATTCTCCTACGAGCCAACGCGTGCTTTCGGAGTTAAAGCTTGAAATGCTTTCTGCTAAAAGTTTATTAAATGAATACATCGCAATGATGGAAACAGATAAAGGCGGCCCATACGAAGGGGCAAAATATAAAGCAATCCGTGCAATGATTATCGATAAGTGTACACAAATCGGCGTAAAATCACTACTTACTTTAGGTGGACACGCATTATTAAAAGGTCACCCAGTAGAGCTATTCACTCGTGACTTAATGGCAATCGCAACACACATTACATCTTTATATGAAGACGGCATTTTAGGTTACGGTAGACATTTATTCGGCGTTAATACAAACATTCAAGGGTAATAGTAGTAATCGAAAATGAAATTTATAAAGAGTGGATTCGTATTTCACATGTCCTCTTATATAATAAACAACTAACTATGAGGTGAATAAAAATGGAAAAATTTCTTTACGCACCGGAAATTGCAAAATTAGGACACGTGGCTTTAGTGTCAGCAGATCTTGAAAAATCTTTATGGTTCTTCCGCGACACGATCGGCTTAGAAGAAACAGAAGTTGTAGATGGCGTACACTACTTACGAGCTTGGGGCGACTTCGAACACCATACATTATCCATTACAGCTGGTGAAACTTCCTACATCGATCACATCGGCTGGCGTACAAAACGTCGCGAGGACATAGCAACTTTCGCAAAATTAGTAGAAGATGCTGGTACAGAAGTACGTTGGATAGAAGCGGGCGAAGAAGTAGCGCAAGGTGAAGCAATCCGCTTCGAATTACCAAGTGGTCACCGCTTCGAACTTTATTACGATATGGAAAAAACACCTGCTGATGAATCTCGTAAATCAGTACTTAAAAACCAAACGTATAAATCCTGGGCGAAAGGTGTATCTCCGCGCCGTATCGACCATGTAAACTTACAAACTTCTCACGACAACGCTGAGATCGTAAAATATTTACAAGAAGCATTAGGCTTCAAGCTACGCGAATATTTCGTAAATCCAGACGATGTACAAGTAGCAAGCTGGTTATCCGTAACAAACTTAGTACATGACGTAGCAATCATGTCTACATCACGTTCAAAAGAGCCAAACGAAATGCACCATATCGCTTACTGGTTAGACAACGCACAAGACTTACTACGTGCTGCTGACATTTTATGCGAAGCAGATGTACAATTCGTTGGTCCTGGTAAACATGGTATTTCTCAAGCAATGTACATTTACGTAAAAGACCCAGGAAGCGGCTTACGTCTTGAAATCTTTACAAACGGCTACTTAATCTTCGAGCCAGACTGGGAGCCAGTGAAATGGACGTATGAAGAATATTTGAAAAATGGTTCCGCATACTGGGGTGATCGTCGCCGCGATGACGTAGATCGTGAAGCACAAGTAAAAGAATTAGCGAAATCATAATAACGAAACCACCAGTATTCCTGACGATGAACGCTGGTGGTTTCTTAAGTACTAAATGTAGATAGAAATATTAGTATAGGAAGGGGTGTTACTGTTGAAGGCAATGGTAAAGGTGTTCGTTTTATCTTTAATTGGCGGTTATATTTTTAGCCTGCTGCACATCCCTATTCCATGGATGCTCGGCCCAATTGTTGTCGTCATGTTAGCCCAATTTGTTTATAAAGGACCGCTCAAATGGTCCGGCCAAATGCGTGATATAGGTGTCGTCATGGTCGGTACCGTAATAGGTGTACAATTTAACATCGATTTATTCGGCATGATGGGCTCAATTTTATTTTATATGATAACGCTAAACGTTATTTTAATCGGTGGCTCAATCGGCATCGCCTACTTAACGAGTAAATGGGCAAAAATCCCGGTGAAAGCTGCTGTACTAGGTGCTATCCCAGGCGGTTTAGGTCAAATCGTCGTATTTGCTGAAGAAGAAAAAGTTGAAGAAATTGGCGTTATTTCTTACTTTCAAGTAATTCGGCTGTTACTAGTCGTTGTATTCGTACCGTTTATCGTCGCTGGACATGTAATAAGTAAGCAGCCAACTGACGCGAAGCTAACGATTAGTTTAGTATTATTAATTGCACTTGCATGGGTATGCTCATATTTAATGAAACGCATCCATTTGCCTGTCGCATTTTTCATCACACCAATTATTTTGTTAATTACATTGCAACTCACAACACCAATCGCAATGCCACAAGTACCTGGCATCATCATGGGCGTCGCACAGCTACTAATCGGCGCCCATATTGGCTTAATGCTCAAGCCACATATGATTAAGCTTCCAGTACGTGTACTTGTAGGTGGCATTTTCAGCGCATTCGCACTGATCGCCCTAACATTCGGCTCAGGCTTCCTAATGTCGTTTGCATTGGACACAACATTCGCTACAAGTTTTCTAAGCACAGCCCCAGGTGGCTTAGATCAAATGGTATTATTAGCTGACGCAGTTAAAGCAGAAGTCTCGCTAGTATCGATGTTTCAAACGTTCAGGCTACTGTTCATCTTTATTTTAATTATGCCTTTGATGAAATTGTTTTACCGTTGGCGAGAAAAAAAAGAGATTGTCTACAATCAAGAAAGCAGTGTAGTAAAGTATTAATATATAAAAGCGTATTTCGGATAATTTTTATCAAGAATCTATAACTATGGCGAAAACGCTCTGATGATTGAATTTATTTCAGTGGGGCGTTTTTTTGATTGATATTAATAAGGGTGAAAGTTAACCATATATAATAGAAGGAATTCGGTGTTTTCTGTATCAAATGAAGAGACTTAGAATAATTCACGACTTTTGACGGGTTTCTTCCTTAATATATGGAGTAAATCTTTAAACTCCTCTTCTGTTAACCACATGATCTTTTCAGAATCTTCATCAGCTGATTTCAAATCCTGAATATCCGGCATTGGGTTTTGCTCCTTTTCTGGAAGGCTTTCAAAAATAGCTCTTGCATTGGGCTGCAAAGAGGAAAGAAGATTCTCCGTCATGACCTTTACCTCATATTCCTGCCTTAACTGTTCAAGCAATGAGAGCTGTTTATCGGTTAGAGGTAATCCAATCTCGGCATGGCTCCGAATGTTCTCGGGAATGCTATCGATGTCTTGGTATGCTGTAAAGTCAATATACTGCTTTGATGCTACCTTATACAGGATTTCATCTCGCTCTAAATCTATTTTGTGAAACCCGTTTAAAATGTCACTTACAACGTCTGCTGGTAAGTTGGTATGATTTTCAAAACAAGTTTTTCCAAGGCCGTATGTTTCTTGCAGCTTTTTATTAAGTACAATGTACTGATACCTTAAAGGAGCCCCTCAAATACATCGGTAATCTCGATTTCCGAGAAAGGTCCTTCACGTTAACTTGTGAGGGGCTTTTTGAATGTAAAATGTGTTAAATAGAAATAAGATTTTTAATGGCGGAAGCCATGACACCAAGGTTCATAGAGCCAATTCTACCTTGTCCAAATCAAATAGTAGTTAGGCTTTATGGTAAAATTAGACTGGCAACAAAGAGAGGGAAACCTTTGAAGAATTCGACGGGTATAAATAAGTATCTTTATAGAGTGATTTATACCTACGAAAGGATTCCTCTTTTCCGGAACAAGAAACCTGTCCCTCTGCCACATATAAGAATAGACATATTGGAGTGATCGTAGTGAAAAAAGCCAAACTCTGTTTTATCGGTGCAGGAGTTCATGCATCAGCAAACATTTACCCTTCTGCAATTGAAGCGGGCGCAACTATACAAGCAATTTCTACACGTAATATGGAGCGTTCCAATGCCGCCCTTCAACGTTTCGGGAGCAGTGGCACCCCTTACGATGATTATAAAAAGATGATCAATAATGAAGAATGTGATGGCATTGTTGTCGTTGCCCAACCCGAAGACCATCCTTCTCTCGTCCTGGATTGTATCAAGGCTGGAAAAAATGTCTTTGTGGATAAGCCTCTTGGGATGAGTGCTGAGGAAGCGGCAGAAATCGCCGATGCTGCAGAAGAAGCGGGTGTAACAGTAATGGTTGGATTTATGAAGCGCTACGCTCCTTGTTATTCAAAATTAAAAGAGTTAATTTCTGGCGGTAAACTAGGTCCTGTTCGATCGTTCCAAGGAAAATTCGCAGTGGACAGCACGTCGTTTTGCAAAAGTGAGGAACAATTTATGAAGTTAGTAGCCATCCATTTTGTTGATCTTGTACGCTACTTATTTGGAGAAGTTGTCCAAGTAACAGGCTTTAAAAATAGTGACAATGAGTCTATTTCTCATAGTATTTCGTTAAAGTTTGAAAATGGCGTTGTCGGCAGCCTTTATTTGGCAGGGATGACAGCCTGGTCACGTGAAAGTGAAAATATGCTTGTCACGTTTGATCACGGATTTGCCATTGCCGATGAAGTAAATTCGCTTACCATCCATGAATCACAAACATTTGCTGATCTACCATGGAAATCTCTTAATGAGTCCGACACTGTATATACATCTTCAGCCACACCTATGTCAGGAACCCTTAGAGATCTTTATTTACGAGGGTTCGTTGGGGAAATGTCTCATTTTATAGACTGTTGCACAAGTGGGGAAATACCAACGTCAAATGGACGTGACAATGTAAATACAATGGCACTTTGCGGCCAAATACTGTCTAATTTGTTGTAGAAACCCTTCGTGAGAAAGTCCTGTATGATGGCATCACCCGGAATTTTTAGGGAAGTTCCCGCTCTCTTATTGTAAAATTTAAATTACAAAATGACTCGAGATAAACTCAAGTCATTTTTTTGTTCATCGAAAAATACGGAATAATTGTAGTTTAGAACGCTCATCTACCAAAAGCTTTCATACTCAATTTTTCAACATTTACAACATGTAAACATACTTAAGAAAAATTTATGAACATCCCTGTGATCTGTAAGGAAAAGTGAAAAATAGAGGACAGGTGTCCTTTTGGCATACTAATTCTGAAGATATAATTTGATTCAAGATTTAAAGTTAAAATGGACTGCTTTGTAACGGGCAGTCCATTTTCTATATTTCATAAATTAAAAGCCACTGGGACGGTTCTCATGGCCTTTTTCATTCACTTTCCTTGTTCAAAAAAGCCACCAGAACCGTCCCTATGGTCCCTTGGTCCCACCTATGGTCCATTTGTCACATAAATATTTTCTACTTTTTCTTGCCTTCGTTGGTAAACTTTGATTATATTATTATGGGAATATTTTTCCTACATGGAATTTTTGCACTTTTGTTTATTTGGTATATATTCTGCATAGGGTGGTAACAGCTATGGTTTTTGACGGCATTATCGTGTCGTTTATAGTAGGGTTTCTTCGAAAAGGCAACTTGAGGGCACTTGCACAGCTCAAGCTAAAGTGGGGATGGATCTTCCCTCTACTACTGGTCGTTCAGTTAGCCGTTTTTATGCTGCAAAACGATAGCAAATTTCTTGGTCAGATAAGCGGATCTATCTACATTGTTGTGTATGTACTCGGTTTACTATTTTTATATATTAACCGCCATAACCCGGGATTTATTCTCATATTATTGGGGGTATTTCTGAATTTTTTAGTAATGGTGCTGAACGGAGGAAGAATGCCGGTATCAATGGACGCTGCCAAGATATTGGATCCAGCGTATGTCGAAATCCTCAAAGAAAGCCTATATGCTAAGCATACGATGCTAACAGCTTCAACACATCTTGGATTTTTGGGCGATGTCATTCCCATCTCAGACCCATATCCACGTACACAAATCATAAGTATCGGCGATATTGTGATGAATATCGGAATCTTCTTTTTTATTCAATATTTGATGGTTCGGCATCCAGCTGCAAAAATAGGTGACACCACATCCATCTCCTTTAAAGGAGGTGAGAAACAATGAAAAAAGAACAAAAACAAGGCCTTAAATTAACAAACATTCTTTTCAATGCTATCATTATTGGTTCTGTTATTATTGCGTTAACTTCAGGTTATAAACTAGTTTAAGAGTGGAAGGAGAAGTAGATTTTGTTTACTTCTCCTAAATTGATTTATGAGAGTGATGATTATGCAAATTTTAAAGACACCTGAAAAAACTTATCTTTTCTTGGTTTCATCCTTAGGCTTTTTGTCTTTTTCCTTCTTAATGTCAATCCCACAGTACTCTCAAAGGGATTGGATTATCATTTTTGCTGTTGCCATCTCCATTTTATTGCTTAATTACTACACTGTTCTGATTCCTCCAAAGGGTAATTCCCTTTCAATGGATTCATCAATTTATTTAGCCAGTCTTTTTCTGTATGGATTACACTTTACTTTACTTGTTTTAGTCATCCATACCATCATTTTTGCTGCATTTCAGCGAAAAATTGCCTGGTGGAAACATGTATTTAATTTCTCTGTTTATTCTCTAATGATTATATGCGCTTATTATGCTTTTATCTTTACAAGTGGTAGTATTGGAGCAATCCAAATCGATAACACACTACCCTATCTCATTTGTTTTTTTACCTATTTTACATTGAATCTACTACTTGTTGGTTTATATTTCATTTTGGCAGCAACCGAAAACATCATAAACTATTTCAAGGAGATTATTAAAGAGACGATTGCTACTTACGTTAGTACACTTGTGCTTTCATTAGTACTGGTCATTTTAATGAAAAATGAAGAATTATTTGGGCTGTTTCTTTTCACTTGTATCTCCTTTTTATTGTCTTTAGCCTTTAAACAGCATTTTAACTTATTTAAAGAGGTTGCTGAGAAAGCAAACAAGGATTTCCTTACGGGTTTAAATAACCACAGTTATTTTAAGGAAATATTAGAAAAAAAAGTGACGGCCGCAAAGGAAAGCGATCAGCCATTAAGTCTTGTCATTCTTGATATCGATGATTTTAAAAAGTTTAATGATCTATACGGCCATATCGAAGGGGATCATCTGCTCCAGGTATTTTGTGCACTGTTGAAAACCGAGTGTGACGCAGCAAATTATTTTGTTGCCCGCTATGGCGGCGAAGAATTTTCCATCATCATGCCAAATACAAATCGTCATACGGCTTACTCGTTCATGAATGAATTACGGAAGAAGGTAAATGACACCTACTATAAAGGGGTTGAACGTCTTCCCTATGGCTGTTTATCCTTTTCATCCGGTATTGCCCAATGCGAAAAGGAAACCTACAGCATTTCTGAACTGCTTAGCAAAGCCGATCAAGCCATGTATGCTGCAAAAAACCAAGGAAAAAATCTTGTTCAAATCTATAACGGACATACTGAATATTCCTTCCACCCCTCTCATTCACTTGAAAATGCATTGGAGGAATTGGAATTTCAATTGAAAATCTTCCTTTCGAAGGATGTATATACGTATCGCCATAGTAAACGCGTATACCAATATGCGGTTGATTTTTCACGGATCCTTAACTTAAGTGATCATGAACGCAAAACGCTTACCCTTGGCGCCATCATCCATGACATTGGAAAAATCGAAATCCCTCGGGACATTTTAAATAAAAAAGGAAAGCTCGATCCTCATGAATGGGAAATAATGAAAATGCACGTTACCTGGGGTAAGGATATCGTTTCTACTAATAAAAAACTAGAAGACTTAATTCCATTAGTCGAACTCCACCATGAACGATTTGATGGTAAAGGATATCCTTATGGTTTAGCAGGAAAATCAATCCCAAAACTAGCACGAATTCTCTGCATCATTGACTCCTTTGATGCGATGACAACAGAGCGGCCATATCAAAAGACAAAAACCTTTCAAGAGGCAATCCTTGAATTGCGAAACTGTTCTGGAAAACAATTCGATCCCCAATTTATTGAACCGTTTATTGCCATGGTCACAAAGCTTAATAGCACAGTCTGAAAAAACCACAGGAAAACCACAGGGACGGTTCTAATGGCGTTTTCATTTCCAAAAATGCCGGCAGAACCGTCCCCTTGGTCCTTCCCTTGGTCCTTCTTTTCACTCGTAATTACCAAAACGCCTCTCGACAAACTTCGCACCTAAAAAATCACTTCCCCCCTCTTTAACAACAAAAGCAGCATATCCAATCAAATGTTTGATTAACAAGAAATTTACTAATTAATCGTTTGATTAAATGTGACCAAAACCCTTATGTTAAACGAACTCAGGCCAGTTTATCAGGAAAATTTCTGTCGATGATAGGTCTCAATCTTCGATAACTATCTTCAATATTAACTTATAAAAACTATTAATCTACAAAAACTGGCACGGTTTGATACTAAACAAACGATTGATTAAAAATAGCTTCACTTCGCCCCAACCCTGAGCTTCACCCTCTCTGAGTTGGGGTTGGGGCCTGACCCCACTGGCCTGATGTTAACCTGTAATAACTTTCTCTTTTGGATAATGATAATTGTCTTCCTTATTGTTTTCTCCTCCGATGATAAGAAAGACAGAAGTTAAACCAATTCTTCCAATAAACATTAACATCATAAGAATGCACTTCGCAAAAATACTGAGTTCTGGGGTAATCCCCATGGATAAGCCTACTGTACCGAAGGCAGAGCAAACTTCAAAAAAAATAGCAATAAGCTGCTGCTGTTTATCAGTAATACTTATAACGATAACCGATACTAAGCACATGACAATAGCTAATAGTGTAATGGCTAGTGATTTCATAATGTCATATTGATGAAGTTCACGATTAAAGACTTTGATATCACGCTTTCCTTTCGCAAAGTTATAAATAAATAACAGATTTAAGGCAAGCGTAGTCGTCCTGATTCCACCGCCCATTGAATTGGGAGAACCACCTATAAACATTAAGACACCCATAACCAATAGCGTAGGCATTGAAAATTGTGTAATATCCATTGTAGTAAATCCAGTGCTTCTTGTTGTCGCTGCTTGGAAAAAAGCATAAAAAAACGATTTATGCCATGACACACCTTTAAAATAATGCTGAAATTCAAGTAGCAAAATAAGGATTGTCCCAATAATGAGAAGTATTCCATATGTAATGGTCGTTAACTTTGTAAATAATGAAAAACGGAAAGGGAATTTAAGTCCCATCTTTTTATTGGAAAAATACTCCTTCACTTCGATTAATACAGGAAACCCAATTGCTCCAATGATAATTTGTATAATCGTTATCAGTTGCACAAAATAATCACTCGCATAAGGAACATAAGAATCTCCGGTTATATCCATACCCGCGTTTGTCGTCGCACAAACGGATGCAAACAGGCCTTGAAGAAACGCTTCCTTCCAAGTAGGATAATAATTCAAAAAATAAAATCCTAAAATGAGTGCTCCGATAAGTTCAATAAAGAGAATCATCTTCAGAATATCTCGAACTAATCGAACGAGTCCCGATAATGCAAATTGATTATTGTCAATCATTATTAGACGCCGTTCTCGTAATCCAATTTTCCGGCCCAAAAGTAGCCAAAAAAAGGTACTCATGGCCATAATACCAATGCCCCCGAATTGCAACACGAGCATAATAATAAAATACCCAAATACGCTAAAAGTTTCTGATATATTAAATACGGCCATACCTGTGTCACTCACTACACTGACAGCCATGAAAACTCTATCAAAAAAAGCCACTTTCACCCCAAGTTTATAAACTGCGGGAAGGCTAAATAATAGAATTGATACGGTGATCGCTAGTAAATAATAGCCAGTTATAATTTGGGCAGGCGATCGTTTTTCCAACCAGTCTCGTACTTTCCCCACATTGCACCCCTTCAATTTTTTTCGTATCCACTAAAAGTCCTTTTACTACTAGCTACTTTTGTTAAAAGCTAGCTAGCTTGCTTTCAACTCTATTCATTATGTATAAAGCTTTTAAGTTTATTCATGTACCAAACTCTGTTCTATTTCTGTTTCCTAACTTGGAAAACAATACAATATTGAATTTATTTCTCGTTCTTAGATAATAATATACCATGTTAAAAGGCTGACATGATAAATGAAATTTTTTTTAAAAAAGTCAACGTTGTAGATATACAACAAACTAAGAAAAGCGTGTTTACTACAGCAGTAGGAAACGCTATGGAATGGTTTGATTTCCAACAGTTGCTTTCGAGTCTGAGTATAAAGAGGTTCTTGAAAATCCAAAAGATTCATTATGGTGGCAAACAGAACAAAGGGAGAAATAGATCGAGTTAACAAGCACCCATTTAGCTTCACCGCATTAAACTTTAGCTGAGCGGTGGTCTGCCCCCAATAGCCTGGTTCATTAATAAGCAGCAAAACCGAACCGCTTTTCACTCGTTATTACCAAACCGCATCTCGACAAACTTCGTGCCTCAAAAATCACTTAACCCGCTCTATATCAACAAAAGCAGCAAAACCAATCAAACGTTTGATTAACAAGAAATTCACTAATTAATCGTTTGATTAATTGCAGCCAAAACCCTTATGTTAAACGAACTCAGGCCAGTTTGTCGGAAAAATTTTTGTCGATGATAGGTCTCAATTTTCGAAAACTATCTTCAAAATTAACTAATAAAAACTCTTAATCTACAAAAACTGACACGGTTTGATACTAAACAAACGATTGATTAAAACTACCCCAACCACAGACAAATAGAGGGTTTCTCTTATAAAATGCGTCGAAAAATGTCATCCCGATCACGACGACATTTATTCTAACTCATAACCTCAAATTTGATAAACCGGCCCCTTGGTCACTCCACCTGAAGTGAATGAACTGTCCTTGGTTCTGAATCCCTCTATGTAAACAATTGACGTTTGTCATTTCCATTCCACAATCAGATAAACTTCGACCTTTATTCCCTATTTCCCCTATCAAACAAACGTTTAATTAAAACATCAGAAATCCTTGATATATAGGCCCTTTCCCGTCCCAATCTGTGAAAAAATTGCCTAAGGGTGCAATAATGATAGGAAGCTGATGATTTGAACCACTGTTATCACCAATCGACGTCCTTTCGACGAAACTCCATATATGATATATTATTCAAACATTTGTTTGAAACTGCAGCAAAGTATTTATTTATATGAAATTCCTCTGCAAATCTAAAAAGAAGATTGTCGAGAATTGCCGGGGAAATTTGCAGATCAAAACCTACTAATTTTCAATATTTGACTAGTTTCACGAGAACTTATATCCTTCTATTTCCACCGATTCCTAGCAATAGTATTTTTGAAATAATTTCCACTCACCTATTTCTTTTCCCCTACTTTTCTTCTATACTAGAATTTCAAGTTATTAAGATTACCAAGGGGGAAAAGATGAAAAAATCATATGCAGCTTTCATTTGTTTTATTTTAATAACCGCACTTCCCATTTCAGCATTAGCACATCCAGGTAACACTGATGCAAACGGAGGGCATTACTGTTGGACTGATTGTGAACGTTGGGGATTGAAGTATGGTGAATATCACTATAATAATGGTGATAAATCAAATGGAAATACTACTACAGTGAAGACCGGATGGCAGAGCATTGGCGGTAAATGGTATTATTATTCATCTGGTAAAGTACATAAAGGTTGGTTAGCCGACGGTAATGCTTGGTACTATTTGGATAATAATGGAGTCATGCAAACCGGTTGGAAATTTATTGGCGGACAATGGTACTATCTTGATGCTACTGGCGTAATGAAAACAGGTTGGCTGTATGATCAAGGTTGGTATTATTTAAATAAAAGCGGGGAAATGGCCAAAGGTTGGGTAAAAGATGGAGGAAGTTGGTATTATTTAAGTTCAAGCGGCTTAATGAAAACAGGGTGGCTGAAAGATGGGGGTACCTGGTATTACTTAACTAGCAATGGGTCGATGAAAACCGGCTGGGTAATGGATGGCGGTCATTGGTATTATCTTGATAAATCCGGTGCTATGAAAACGGGATGGCTATGGAATAACGCATGGTACTACTTAGACTTTGGCGGCCAAATGAAAACAGGGTGGCTCCAACTTGGAGAGGATCACTATTATTTGAATCAAAACGGTACCATGGCTCAAGATACGGTTGTAGATGGGTTAATAATTGGGTCAGACGGTAAAGCAAATAAAATAAATAGCAATCTATTTAATAGTATTAAGTCCGTAGCAAATAACTATGGTTTTACAGTTGATTATGATAAAGAAATCGATACATTCGTAATATCTAACAATGATGGAATCATAGCTTTAGCGTATAGCGGGTATATCGGCGGATATAGTCAGTACATCGATTTTATCGCTACTGCTGCAACAAAAATGGGTGCTCCTGAACCGGTAAATAACATATTAAATTTCTTTGATAAAGTATCTAATCCTGAAAACCCGCGTTATTACCAGCACAACAATTTCGGGATAAACTATGATCGGGAATCTAGTTGGGTAAATATGTTGTGGAATAACTAATGGATGAATGAAAAGAGTCTTCTCATTTGAGAGGGCTCTTTTGCTTGCAAAACGCACCAAAGCCAGATCAGCATCTATCCTTTGAAAAACAAGTAGAGCAAATGCTTATTTAAAAAAACAACAATCTTTACGAAAACACCTTTTCCATAAAATCCGAAACTTTCCCCCATGTTCCCCTTAGATGTACATAATCCGCGCTTCACCACTTTTAGGGGGATTGACCAACTTCAGGCTTTCACCGTTCAACACATCCCATTCAAAGTATTCCCCTTCAATATGATAAAGGAGCGGTTTCATTGGCTTGTCTGCATCCATTTCATTTATCCAGCCATCATAATACTCAAAAAACTTCTCCTTCAAGATCCCATAAAAGTAGGCAATCGGCTTCCGCACGACATTTGTGAATTTTGGCTTTCTAATTAATTGCCGAAAGGAATCGATGGCAATACCAACAATAACATCAGTTTCTTCATGGAGTTTATAGTCAAAGGCTAAAATATGGACCATACACCAGTATTCTTCGATCAATTTTGCATCATCGAAGAAACATTTAACAAATTGAACAAAATCCTGTGGTACACGGTTGCTAACAAATGTGTGATCTAATTCAGACGGTTCTTCTTTACGTTTTTTTATCTTTTGATCTTCTTCAGTTTTTAAAAGATCAATAGTTTCTTTAGGGTGGTCCAAAGTTTCCTGTTTGGGTGGTTCACTTACAGGAAAACGATTAAAAACATACAGATTGCTGGACTGCGAACCATTCTTCCGTTCCGTTTCATGGACAGTGAAAATCCCTAAATCTTTCGCTTTAATAATCATCCGTTTAAACGTAGAACGTGAAATACCGTTATCGTGGTATTCCTTATGAATCGCTTTTACCATCGTGCCAATTTTAGCATTACACACTCCAGGGATTTTCGCAGCAAAACGAACCAGCCGCTTTAACCCGACCAGCTCCCCTTTTGAAAAATCAATCTTGTGTTCTAGCAGCCACTTTTCTATATGGTGATTAAACTCTTGTAAATTTTCAAATTGCGAAAACTGTTCAAATCCCTCAATCTTGCCTGATTTCAAATTCATCATTTTGCGCCACCCATTCACCACAAAGTTTCCGTTTCCGGCACCTCTACGATATCGGGATTTGCAAAGAGAATCGAACTCCTCAAATTCACTTTTGATAGCAATTTCTAATGCAAAAACCTTATTTTTGCCTCCAAAAGTGAATTTTGAAGCCGATTTTTGCATTTTTGGATCGTTTTGCTATCATTTTCAACACAGGTGCCTTTCTTCTGCTTCCCTCCGTGTAAACAATTGACGTTTGTCATTTCCATTCCACAATCAGACACACCTCGACCACTGCCAACTATTTTCCCTATCAAACAAACGTTTAATTAAAATCGCTGTAATCCCTGATATCTAAGCCTTTCCCCATCCAATCTATAAAAAAATTGCCGAAGGGTGGCGGTGACTAGGCACCGGAACTTTTTTAGTCCTTCTTCACTAATGGATAAATTATTTTCCAGTTGAAGATAACTGCACATTCGTCCCAAGGACGAACGACCACCTGACTGAGCTTTTAGAACACATTAAGCAAGAAAAGCTTCTGGCGTTAATTGTCTTTTTCGCTTCATAAACCCAGTTTCCGTGCTAACTCTTCCAAAGAAGAAGTGGAACAATGTTCTTGAATATCTTTCAATAATTCGTAAAAAAAGGGATCTTGTAAAATCTGGTTCATATAAAAATCCTTCCATTGATTTCTCAATGGAAGGATACTATTAAAAATACTAAATTAAACCAGCAATTTATCTAAACTTGATGGCTATGTGGACTGACCCCGAAATTCGTTATAGTGAATCATTTTAAAAAACTCTACTTCTATTCCTGTTTTCATAATAATCTGGATTACAACCAAGCTTTTTTAATATAGGTAGAGTTATATTATTTAGCTCATTAATAATGTCAGGTGCCAGTTTATATGTAGCACCCCTTAAATTTAATATTAGTTGCTCTTTATTTCTAGCACCAACAATTGATGTTGTAATCCCCTTATTTGATATTACCCAAGCTAATGATAAAACTGCCATCTCTACTCCAAGGTCTTCTGAAATTGCTTTCATTTTATTTAATGCCTCATTTACCTCATTTTCCGCACCGTTTTCACTATGTCTAGAATTATTACTTCTACTATGGTGAAAATGACGTGATGTAGCACGTGTTGGATTGACTTGATTTATAGAGTTAATTTTTCCTGTTAATAGCCCCTGCTGTAACGGCATATACCCAATAACTCCAATATTATTGGTCAAACAAAACGGAAGGATCTCTTCTTCAATTGCTCTTGAAAATAAATTATATGGTAATTCGTTTGAAACGATATCTATACCCAAATTGGTAATATCTGATAATTGAGAAATTCCATGATTACTAACACCAATGTAACGGATTTTCCCGTCTTTTTTTAGCTTGTCTAATGTATTGAATACTTCCTCAATATGCGGTGGATTATAAATTTTTTTATGATTTTCTGTAAAATGTCTAATTGATACTTCGTTTATTGGCCAGTGCAACATATATATATCAATATAATCTGTTTGTAAGCGACTCAGACTGTCATTACAACTATTTATAAGATCTTTTGAATAAGCGTTTGAGGGGCTTACTTTTGTTCCAATTATCGCTTGATCTCTTCTACCTTTTAAAGCCATTCCTAAAGATGATTCGCTTTTCCCATCATTATACATCTCAGCTGTATCAAAATAATTAACACCCTGATCCAAGGCTAGATGAACAACCTCATTTACATCTTTTTGACTTTGTTCTCCCCAGTAATTTCCACCACCATATTGCCAACAACCCATGCCGATAACACTTATATCCAAATTTGATTTCCCTAACCTTCTCTTTTCCATATATCCTCCTAATTAATCATTTTTTGATTCAGATTAATCAGATAATTAATTTTACACTGTCTAACTTAATCATTATAGAGATGGCAAGTAACCATTTGCTCACCTATTTTTTTTGCAACTGGTGTAACACTTTTACAAATTTCCATACAACTAGGACATCTAGTATGGAACGCACAACCTTTTGGGGGATTTCCTGGATCTGGAACATCACCTTTTAATATTATTCTTTCCCTTTTAACTTTTTCAACTGTTGGTATTGACGATAATAAGGATTGAGTATATGGGTGAAGTGGATTATTAAAAATAGATTCTGTTTCGCCTATCTCTACTATTTCACCAAGATACATTACACCGATCCGATGGCTGATAAACTTTACAACACTTAAGTCATGAGAGATAAAGAGATAAGATAAGTTGTGTTTTTCTTGTAAATCCATCATAAGATTTAAAACCTGTGCTTGAACGGAAACGTCTAATGCTGAAACCGGTTCGTCTGCTACTATTAACTCCGGACTCAATGCGAGTGCTCTTGCAATACCAATTCTTTGCCTTTGCCCACCTGAGAATTCATGTGGATATCTCTTGCGATAAGCTGATGGTAACCCAACCTCTTCCATTAATGAGATTACTTTTTCTTCACGTTCTTTCTCTGAATATAACTTTTGGAGTTTAAAGGGTTCCTTCAAAATTGTTTCAATTGTCATCCTTGAATTAAGCGATGCATAAGGGTCCTGGAATATCATTTGCATATTCCGCCTCATTACTCTTAATTCCTTATTAGTTAATTCTGACATGTCAACAGAATTAAACTTAATTGTTCCACTTGTTGGATCTATTAGTCTAATTACAGCCCTACCAGTAGTAGATTTCCCACATCCGCTTTCTCCTACTAAAGCAAATGTTTCTCCTTTTTGTATAGTAAAGCTCACATTTCTTATAGCCTGAACCCTCTTTTTCTTTAGTACAGGTCCAACTGAAAATTCCTTTTTTAGTTCTTTTACCTCGAGTAGTGGTATTGACATTTGTTGGCTCCCCCTCTTATACTGCGTAAAAGCACCTAGCATAATGTTCCTTCTCCACATTAACCATCATAGGTTTGTTAATACATGTTTGTGTCGCATTACTACATCTAGGTGCAAAGCGACAACCCTTTGGCATTTGGCTTAATTGTGGAACAGTTCCCTGAATAGTATCTAATCTCTTTCTAGTTTCAATTATTTTTGGTACTGAATTAAGTAATCCCTTTGTATAAGGATGTCTAGGATTATGAAGGATATCATCCACAGTTCCTGTTTCAATAACTTGACCAGCATACATAACGATTACCCTATCACATATTTCAGAAACCACTCCTAAATCGTGTGTAATAAAAAGAATAGAGGTTTTATATTCTCGATTTATTTCCTTTAATAATTCAAGAATTTGTGCCTGAATAGTAACATCTAATGCAGTAGTGGGTTCATCAGCAATTAGTAATTTGGGATTACATGCTAAGGCCATTGCAATCATTACCCTTTGTCTCATTCCTCCAGAAAGTTGGTGAGGATACTCATCTAATATGTTACGTGATTTTGGTATCCCTACCTTCTCTAGGATACTTAGTACACGTTTTTGAGCCTCGTTTCTACTTAATTTTAAATGTGTTCGGATTCCTTCCGTAAGCTGATCTTTTATTGATAGAACAGGATTTAAAGAGGTCATGGGCTCTTGGAAAATCATTGAAATATCTTTTCCTCTTATTTTTCGGAATTGATTTTGGTTCCATTTAGTCATATCTTGATCATTAAAAGTAATTGTTCCATTTTTTATCAAGCTAGACTCTTCCGAATTAAGGCCCATAATCGATAGGGATGTGATACTCTTTCCACATCCAGACTCTCCCACAAGCCCTACTATCTCTCCCTCCAAAATAGTAAACGATACTTCCGAAAGGGCCTGAAGATCCCCCTTTGTAGTTTTAAAGTGTAGGTCTAAATCTTTTACTTCAAGTACTGGGTTTGACATTTAATCACTCCTTAGTCGCAGCTTACTTGTACTTTACTCTTGGATCAATGAAGGCATAAACAATATCTACTAGTAAATTGATAATAATAAATACTAAAGATATAAATACAATTAGACCTTGTATCAAAGGATAATCCCTACGAACTACAGCATTCAGCATTGTCCTACCTATACCGGGCAGGTTAAATACAGTTTCTATAGCAATTGCTCCTCCCATTAATATGGCCATTGTAATACCTATAACTGTTAGTATAGGAATCATTGCATTTTTAAGAATATGTTTAAAGACTACAAGCTTATTAGGGATTCCTTTTGCCTTTGCCGTCCTAATAAAATCTTCATTAATTACATCTAACATACTTGATCTTGTTATCCTAGCAATAAATGCAGCCTGAATTAGTCCTAGTGCTACAGCTGGAAGGGTTAACGAATGTAAAGAAACAAAAAAACCTTCAGATAGTGGTACATAACCCGTTACCGGGAACCATCCTAATCCTACGGAAAAAATTAGAATTAAATTCAAACCAAACCAGAATTCTGGCAAAGAAACACCAATCATTGCTGCTAGCATTACAGTCTGATCGATAACAGAATTGCGGTAAATAGCAGAGATGATCCCAGATAATATTCCAACTACTACTGCAATAATTAACGCATACAACGTTAATTGCAATGTGACTCCAGCATGACTAATTACTACGTCTATAACAGGTTGTTTTAAAAATATAGAGTCACCTAAATCCAATAAAAATATCTGTTTTAACCATGCAAAAAATTGAATATAAATAGGGTTATTAAACCCCAGTGCCTCCCTAAGTGACGCAACTTGTTCTGGTGTAGCATTATCTCCAAGCATAACCGCAGCCGGATCTCCTGGAGCTAAGCGAATTAGAAAAAACACAAGTACTAAAGGTATCATCATAGTAGGAAGTAGTGTTAAGAAACGTCGCCCGATAAAATTAATCATAATTTTTTTAACTCCCTCTAAATACTATAAATTTCTCCATAGTGGAGGTTAGATAAGCTTCAATGTTGGGGTATATTCCACTTAATTAGTATTTTCGTTTATAGAAAGGATTTCGCAAATTTTTTCATAGTCTTCATGATTATCTAAATGGTTCCAATATTCAATCATATCGTAATATACTTTGGGATCTTTTAATCCATGACCTGTAATTAAGCAAACCGAATTACTATCTGGCTCTATAAGTTTTTTATCCCACATTTTCTTTAAAGCTGCAAAAGAGGATGCTCCAGTTGGCTCAGCAAAAATCCCTTCTTGAACTGCTAGTGATTTCATTGCGTGTTTTATCTCTTTATCAGTAACCGATATGGCAATTCCTTTACTTTTTCGCACAAGCTTTAATGTATAAGTTCCATCTTTTTCATATCCGCGTAATGGATCAGAAATTCCCGAAGCTATAGTATTAGGGTCTCCCCATGATGATACTTCTGCGTTTCCTAATTCAAATGCTTTAACTATTGGAGAACATCCATTAGCCTGAACAGCTATAAGCTTAGGGTATTTACCATGTGAGTTTTTAGATGCACTAATAAGATCTTCATATCCTTGATATAAGCCTTTTAGTAGCGGACCTGAACCAACTGGAATGAATATATAATCTGGAATAATTCCCTTTAATTGCTCATCAAGCTCATAGGCAACTGTTTTTAACGCATCCGTCCCAAATGGATTAATGAAAGTAGTTGTCAGGTTATAGTATCCAAAGTCTTCGGATAATTTTTCAGCTAATTTGTATGAATTACTGTAATTTCCCTCAACTAAAACTACTTTAGCTCCAAATGAAGAAATTTGAGTCATTTTTTCAAGTGGAGTAGTTTTAGGAGCTAAAATTACTGCTTCCATCCCTGCTTTTGCAGCATAAGCAGCTGCTGATGCTCCTGCATTTCCGCTTGATGAACATATTACTCTCATATACCCCAATTCTTTTGCCTTACTAATGGCACAACTAATTAGTCGATCTTTAAAAGAGCCTGTTGGATTCACGGTTTCATCCTTTAATAAAACGTTTCCACGAAAACCAATAAGTTCATTTTTAATTTTTTCTCCTTTATGTAGCGGTGTTCTCCCCTCACGAAGAGAAATAATATTTGATGGGTCTTCTATAGGAAGTTTAGATTGGTAGCGCCACATACTTTCTTGGAAAACATCATTTTGAATAAAAATATTTTCATTTCCCTGTTCGATTACCTCAAGAATTCCATTACATTTCTCACAGGAATAAATAATGGTTGGTGGATACGTTTTAGAACAATTAACACATCTTAGTTTCATTTTGCTCACCCCATTAAAACCTACGAGATTTTGGATCCATTGTATCTCTAAGTCCATCTCCAAATTGATTCAATCCCAAAACTGTTACCATAATGGCTAAACCTGGAAAGACAGCCATCCACCAACCTTGTACAATAAAAACCCTTGAATCACTCAAAATATTACCCCAACTAGGAATGGTTGGTGGTACTCCTACACCTAAAAAGCTTAGTGCCGCCTCACCAAGAATGGCATATGAAAAAATAAAAGTTGTTTGAACAATAATTGGCGATAAACAATTGGGTAATATATGTTTAAGTAAAATATATGGTCCATTTGCACCCAATGACTTTTCCGCTTCAACTAACGGAGATTCACTTATAACTAAAACCGAGCCTCTTACTACACGTGCAACTCGCGGAAAATAAACAATACTTAGAGCAATTATTACTGTAAAAACGCCAGAACCTAGAACCCCCATCATAGCAATTGCAAGTATAAGGCCAGGAAATGACATTAAACCATCTACAATCCTCATTAAGATTGCATCAACTTTCTTGTAATAGCCACACACTAAACCTATTAGTGAGCCTAACCCGACTGCCAGTATGACCACACTTGTCCCTACTAAAAGAGAAGCCCGCCCTCCATGAATAACTCTTGAAAATACATCTCTTCCAAAGTTATCAGTTCCAAAAAAATGTTCAGTGCTAGGTGCTGCTAAACGATTTTCTACATCCATTTCACTTGGTAGATAACTAGTTAAAAATGGGGCTAAAAGAGCGCAAAGTAAAACTAGTAAAAAAAATAAGAAACCTACAACAACTGTTTTTCTTCGAAAAAGGTACCAAAGTAGTCCGGGCTCTTTAACCTTTACTAATTCTTCATTTTCCTCATTTAGGAAAATTTGAGATGAATTATCATTATTAGTAGTGTTAGGTACAATTGACATAAGTTCACCGCCCAATTTTTTATTAATTACTATATAGAAGAAGTGCCACAAAAAATGAATGATTTTTTGCAGCACTCAATTTATTAATCAATCCATGTATTCCAGAAGAAAGGAAATGGTGTTGGTTCAAATCCTTTCATTGAAGGATTTTTTGCAGTCAAGATGAAAAAGTCTCCAAATTTAACCATAGGAACTTCTTCCCAAAAATGTGCTTGCAGTTGATCATATAATTCTTTTCTTTTCGCTTCATCCATTTCGGTATTTACGAGATTTAACATTCTATCTTTTTCTTCATCTACCCAAAATCCGCCCCATTTTTTATCCCAACTTGGCCATATACCTGGATCTGGTGTAAAAGTTGTTGCCCCGCTAAATATCTCGTATTCATCCGGTTTCATACGTTTATCTACAATAGTTGCATAATCAACTACTTCTAATTCAATATTCAAACCAATTTTTTTTAGTTGTTCTGTAGCTACTACAGCAATGTTATACATATAATCGTATTCTTTTGTTGTGATCCAGCGGATTTTTTCCCCATTATAGCCAGCCTCTTGCACTAACTGTTTTGCCCTTTTTATATCTGATTTGTTATACATTTCTGCTGCACCAGCGTCACTCCACCATGTTTCCTGTTCCTTAAACATAATACTAGGATCAAGTCGATAGAACTCTTCTGAAGTGAAAGAAGCTTTCATAATTGAATTCATGTCTAATGCCAATGCAAAAGCTTGTCGCATCTTTTTATCAGCAAATATACCTTTTTGTTTATTAAAAATTGCCATTGGCCACCAATATGGTTTTACAATTGCAGGTTCAACCTGTGGATTCGATTTCATTGATTCATACATATCAGTACTTATACTATCTGCCCAATCAAATTGACCAGTTTGTACTCCATCAAATCGAACGGATGCTTCTGGAGTTGGAATAAACATTATTTCATTCACATATGCAGTCTTTTTCCCGCCCATCCCATTAGATGGTTCTTCTCGGGCTACATAATCTTTAAACTTTTCAAGTTTAATATATTGATCGGGTTTATGCTCTACGAATTTGAATGGCCCTGTTCCTATGAATTCTTTTATTCCGGTTTCATCGGCCTTATCTATTACCTCTTTAGGGTAGATTGCAGTTTGCTGGTTCGGGTATGCTAAAAGTATTGGTACAACTGGGGAAGGCTCTTTTAATTCAATTTCAACTGTTAAATCACTAACTTTTCTTAATTCTTTAACATTATTAAACATAATTGCCCCATAGTTAGCTTTTTCTCCCCATCTATTTAGCGATGCAATGACATCATCGGCAGATAATGTTTTCCCGTTATGGAACTTTACCCCTTCTCGTAAATTAATAATATATGTTTTGCGTGCCTCATCATATTCATAGTCTTTTGCTAACATTGGAATAGCATTATAATTTTCATCTAGTGTGAAAAGCCCTTCATAAATATGCCAACCTATTTGAGAGGCTAGGAAAGCAGAAGATAGGTGAGAATCTAATGTTGGCGGCTCACCAGTAATAGCTACTTTTAAAGTCCCACCTTCTTTAGGGGATCCTGCTTCTGTGCTTTTATTAGAAGCATTATTTCCAACTTCCTTTGACTGACTTGTACATCCCATTAGCAGGAAAACTAAAGCAATAAACATTACTGCAAATTTTTTACTTGCCACTATAATCACTCCTTTTTGTTTTTAATTCAAGAATCACTAATTTATAGCTAATTCATATCTCTCCTGATAACCATGCCAGCCTTCGAACCTAAGAACTCTCCATCCTTTACCGCAACGATTCCATTAACAATAACATTTAAGATTCCAACAGGTTCTTGCAATGAGTTCTTATAAGTTGCCTTATCTTCGATTGACTTAGGATCAAATATTACTACGTCTGCGAAATATCCTTCTCTGATGTATCCACGGTTACGCAATCTCATAAATTGAGCTGGTGCTCCTGTCATCCTTCTAATTGCTTCAGGTAAAGTAAGTGTTTTATTTTCACGAACATATCTTCCCAGTATTCTTGGGAAGGTACCATAAAGTCGGGGATGTGGTTTTCCTCCAAAAATCCCGTCAGAACCGACCATTTGTAGAGAATGTTTCATTCCAACCATAACCTCTTCTTCATCGCCCCAAAAATTCACCATTGCAATATTTGCATTTTCTTCTATTAGTAAATCGAAGACAACTTCTGATGGCGTCATTCCACTTATATCTGCAATTTCTTGAATACTTTTACCTTCAAATATTTTATTTTTTTGAGAGGGCAAAGAAGTTATAACTAAACCATTCCAACCACAGGTTCGTACGAAATTATCATAATCATCGCTTTGTTCCATTTCTTCCTTTATTTTTTCTTTTAGGTCTAAATCCTTTAATCGCCTCAACATTTCAATTGTTCCGCCTGAATGTGTCCAAGGTGGTAACAATGAGCTCAATACGGTTGATCCAGCAGGATAAGGGTATTGATCAAAAGTGACTTCTATACCTTCTTCTCTAGCTCTATCCATCATTTCTAAAGCAGCTTTGTATTTATCCTTATTGTGTTTTCCTGCGATTTTAAAATGGGAGATGTGCAGACGAACCCCACTCTTTCTTGCCACATCAATAACTTCTTCTAATGCTTCCAAGGAATAATTACTTTCATTTCTCATATGGACTACAAAACTACCATCATATTTCGCTGAACCTTTACATATTTCAATTAGCTCTTCCTTACATGAATAAACATTAGGCGGGTAAATTAACCCTGTTGAAACACCTATGGCACCTTGTTTCATTCCTTCTTCTACCAAGAGCCTCATCTTTACCATTTCTTCCCGACTTGCTTTCCTACCTTCAAACCCCATAATTAGGGTCCTAATATTTCCATGGGGCACCAGGTACGCACAATTACTAATTAGTTCAGAATTTTCCAAAAATGATAGATATTCATCAATTGAATTCCATGGCCAATCCCCTATATCGCCATTTAAACCCTTAAGTTGATTTTGCCAAAGTGGTTTTGTTTCATTAGAAACTGGAGCTACGGAAATACCATCCTGACCAAACAATTCTGTTGTGACCCCTTGCAAAATCTTTATTTTGTGAATATCTGGCTTTATACACAGTAAATCAGAATGTACATGAGTATCTATAAACCCTGGTGCTACAATCGATCCTTCAGCATTAATTTCAACCACTGTCTTATTATTTGTTAATTGACCCATTTGAGAAATAATTCCGTTTTTAATTCCTATATCAATCTTTGTCCATGGATTCCCAGTTCCATCAAGAACAAATCCATTTCTTATAACAATATCAAACAAGTAATGTCAACTCCGTTTATTCATTTTTAAAAGAAATACTTTTATTGAAGCGGGGAATTAAAGAATTTTATCATTTTTCTCAACAAGCATTTTTATGGGTAAATTTTATATTTTCAGTGTTATTAACTTATCTCGTAATAACTTTTTCTCTATTTAGCTCTTCCAATGTGGGTAATGTCTCCCAGTCACCTTTTCCTTGAATTACAATTGAACCAAGCTTGTTTCCTCGTTCAAGAGCTCTTTCCAATGAAAAGTTATAGACATCCTCGGCAACGATCGAAAGGAAACCTGAGGCAAAGGCATCACCGGCTCCAACGGTATCAATAATATTTCCAACATTCACTCCCGGTACAGTAATCGAGCTTAGATCTCTCCTCATTCCGAATGCACCACGGTCTCCCAGCTTTATTGCAACAGTATGGGGGCCAAAATTCATAATCTTTTGTGCCAATTGTTCAACTGACATCTCGCCAAATAAAAACTGTGCTTCATCGATTCCTGGTAAAAAAATATCACATAAAGGAATTAAACTTAAAAGAGCCTCTTTTACCCGCTCCTCTTCCCATAATTTATAGCGAATATTTGGGTCGAAAGAAACTGTTAGCCCTAATGACTTTGCCACTTTCATACATTCCATTGTGAACTGTAAAGTCTCTATCCCTAATGCAGGAGTTATTCCCGTCATGTGTAAAATACGAGAGTCAACAAACCAATCTTCTTGAACGTGTTCCGGTTTCCATACACTTGATGGAGACCCCTTTCGGTAATAATAAACAACTGGGTCTCCAATTCTGTACATATCCTTAAAAAAAACGGATGTAGCTAGGGCTTCTTCTCGTACAACCTTCGATAAATCAACCTGTTCACCGGCTAAGGCCGTCATAATCATATCTCCGAACGGATCACTTCCGAGGCGGCCAATCCACCGAGTTTTCTTTCCAAGACGTGAGAGGCCAATTGCAACGTTAGATTCTGCTCCGGCTATTGCCTTGGTATATAAAGAAGAATATTTTAAAGGTCTTTCCTCCATTGGGTGAAACAAGACCATTGTTTCACCGATTGTTACAACATCCATCATTGTGAAACCCTTTCTTTAGGAACTGCCTTTACAAATTGTGTGGCAAGTATTTTCAAATCTTCAAAACGATTATTTGCAATCAACTCTTTATTCACTAGTTGACTTCCTAAACCTATTGCAGCCGCCCCAGCCTTAAAATAAGCTTGTTGGTTTTCCAGATTAATCCCACCTGTAGCAATTATCGGAATAGAGTCCAAAGGGGCTTTTATGTCTTTTAAATATTCGGTCCCAAGAATTCCAGCAGGGAAAAGTTTTACCGCTTTTGCCCCAGCACTCCAAGCATTTACTATTTCTGTGGGAGTCATTACACCTGGCCATACATCAATATCATGTTCAACTGCATAATTAACCACTTGTAAATCTAAATTTGGAGAAATAAAAAACTGTGCTCCTGCGGCTGCAGCCTCTTTAGCCATTTTGAGGTTTAGAACCGTCCCCGCTCCAATAGCGATTTCTTCTTGATCATAAGTGTTTCTAAACTGATGAATAGAATCTAGGGCTCCTTCACTATTCATCGTCACTTCCAATATGTTAACACCACCCTCATGTAAAGCTTGTACTGTAGGTTGGATTTTGGCAGTAGGAACATGTCGCAAAATTGCAACTATTTTTTCCGTCTTTAATCGACTAAGTAAGGACACATAATCACTCCCTTTTTTTATTAGCTTAAGCTCAGTAGTATTGCTATTCTTCTAATTCCACAATCATTTCAATTTCAACTGGTGTATTAAATGGAAGTTCATTAGATGAAATAGCTGATCGTGCGTGCCTTCCCTTTTCCCCAAATACTTGAACCAAGAGTTCAGACGCTCCATTGATAACGTATGGCTGTTCAGTAAATCCATCTGCAGAGTTCACAAAACCTAGTAATTTTACGATTTGCTTTACACGATCAAGGTCCCCTATATGACCTTTTAAAACACTCAATAGATTAACCATGACTTGGCGTGATGCTTCATACCCTTGCGCTACTGTTAAATCACTTCCTACTTTCCCTTCATACATTAGCTTTCCATTAATACGACAGTCTGCACCAGATGTATAAACTAGATTATTAACCGTTTTAGCAGGTACATATTCTGCAGCAGGTGTAGGGGCTGTTCCCAAAACAATTCCCATTTCTTCTAATCTTTTTTCTACTTGACTCATTTTCTATTCCTCCTCATTAAACATGTAAACTATGACAGTTACATAATAGCCTTTCCGCCCTAATCATTTCCCCATGAGATGTTCGTAAATTCCGCTTATGTTCAATGGTTTTTACACCATTTACAAATACGTAAGAAATACCTTCTGGATATTGCATCGGTTGCTCATACGTGGCAACATCACTAATTGTCCTATAATTAAAGATAGTTATATCCCCCTTATATCCCGGGACCAGTAAACCTCGCTTTCCTAACTTAAACCGTTGCACTGGAAAAGATGTTACTTTCCGGACAGCTTGTTCTAATGTAAGGGTTCGGTTTTCTCGTACATACTTAGCAAACAATCTCGGAAATGTGCCAAAAGTCCGTGGATGCGGTTTTCCTATTTGGCAGCCTAAACTATCGGAAATGACAAGGGAGTAATCCCATTTGATTACTTGTTCCACATCGTTGCTTGACATGTGGTAGTACACAATGGATATATTCCCGTCTTCTTCAAGTAATAAGTCTAAGGCTGTGTCAATCGGATCCTTTCCAGTATTCTGACTAATTTCCAGAATACTCATTCCTTCAAATTGGGTATTCTTCATAATCGATGAAATTACAACATTATCCCACCCTGTAGATACTACGAGGTTATCCCAAATCTCTTGTTCTTCACCTACTTCTTCCTTAATTTTATTTCTTAATGAAGCGTTGCGGATACGCTCGAGGCATGCGGGGATTCCCCCTTCTAATGACCAGGGAGGCAATAGTGTTGTTAATGATGTGGATCCTGCATCGTATGGATACACATCGCATGTTATATCCATGCCACGCGCCCTTGCATCTTCGATAATATTGAGCGCTTCCATAACACCGCCCCAATTTCTTTTGCCAGCTGCTTTTAAATGGCTGACATGTAATGATATTCCGCTTTTTTCGGCAATCCAAATTACTTCTTTGATTGAAGGAATTAGGTTATTCCCTTCCCCTCGTATATGTGTTGAAAGTATTCCATCATATTTCGGTAGAACACTGCATAGCTCTGCTAATTCTTCCTTTGTGGCATATCTTCCTGGGGAGTAAAGTAGCCCAATCGATAATCCGATTGCACCAGCCTTCATACCTTCTTCCAGAATGAATTTCATTTCATCCATTTCATTTCTAGTAGGTTCGCGATTTTCAAATCCCATGACCGCTATTCGGACAGCACCATGTGCAACATATGTAGAAACATTTTCAGAAATATTTGCTTTGTCCAGCTCACTGATATACTCTTCAACCGTTTCCCACGACCAATCACAAAGAGTATCACCAATAATTGGAGCTACATATTCTTTCAACAAGGTTCCATGCTTTTTCACAAAAGGAGCTGGTGCTAATCCACAGTTCCCTACAACTTCTGTTGTAACACCCTGTTGTAATTTAATATCTATTTGTGGGTCGCTTAAAACTAATAAATCGGAATGTGTGTGCCCATCAATAAATCCTGGGGCTACAATCTGACCTTTCGCATCGATAGTCTCTTTACTCTCGATATTGACAGACCCTACATGAGTAATGATTCCGTCTTTCATTCCTATACTGCCAAAGAACCAGGGATTTCCAGTCCCATCAACGATATGACCATTATGTATAACCGTATCAAGCATATGCTCCCCTCCTTATTGCAATTTTCCTCTTGCCTCTACTGTGAATAAATTATATTGGTCTTCTTCATCCCTAATGAATACATTATTATGAAGATTGATCGTGGTACAAATATGATTAGGAATTATTTCAAGAATATCGCCCACATTAATCGACGTATCTCCTTCAATATGGAGCATTCCGTGTTCTTCTGTTACTCTTTCAAACGTGATATTAGGGTGGCCCACTACCTTTCCAAACCCATTTAAATAAATGGGAGGCTGATTCGGTTGTACATCCGTGGCAAAAGTTTTACTGCCTCCATCGATAATGGCACGATCTTTTGTTGGTCTACTAATAACAGTAACCTGAACAACAGCAGCACATTCTTCCTCTGTACAACATCCATATCTCTCCTGCATCGCATCATAAAACACATATGTTCCAGGTCTAATTTCTGTTACCCCAGAAACGGTTGCTGCAGAAGATGAGGTAGACGTTGACCCAACACTAACATCACGAATAGGTAACCCAACTTCCCTTAACCGTTCCGCAAGCGCTACCATCTTCTGTCCCTCATCAATACCAGCTTCATCAAAATCAAGCGTAGGACTTCCATTAAGAACCGGACCTCTAAATGTATAAATACCTGATATATTTAGATTTTCGTAAGTTGAAACTTCTTTAGCAATTTGAAGAACATCATCATACGGGATCCCAGTTCTCTTCAAGCCTAAATCCACTTCTAGCCTTACCTCCATAATGACATTATTTTGCTTTGCCAATCCTGATATTCTTTGTGCACCTTTTAAACTATCAACCCCTAATATCAGGCGTACACGCTTACTTAGATCAATTGCCTTTTGTATCTTTTGTTCGGTTACAAGTGGATAGGCAATAAAAATATCATCAACACCATGATTTGCCATCACTTCGGCCTCAGTTACTTTTGCTGCAGTTATTCCAATCGCACCCGCCTTTAATTGCTCCATTGCGATATAAGGAATTTTATGTGTTTTAATATGTGGACGAAGCATCACCTGGTTTTCTTTGGCAACCCTACTCATTTTATTAATATTTTTGATGAGTTTAGTTTTATTGATAACAACAACTGGTGTATCCATACCAATCTCCCCCTTATCGTGGATTATAATTAATTGTTCGTATATGCGAACGTTGTTCGGCAATTACTTTAAATGAAACAACTTTTCTATTCTATTCTGAAAAGTTGGTCATACTTATATCCAAATCGCTTTGATAGACTCATTGCCACATCTGTTAAATAAACTACATATTCTTTAGCACTTTTTTCTGTCATCCGTGTAGCTAATCCGGCAATACTAATTGCGGCGATAGGTTGATTAGAATAATCCCAAATAGGAACAGCGATACAAAAAACTTCCTCTTCCCTCTCTCGATTATCTATTGCATATCCTCTTTGGCGAATTTGTTGTAAGTTCACCATTAAGCTTTCGTAATCTGAAATTGTATTAGAAGTCATCGGTGTAAAGTTTTTATTTAACATGATTTCTTCTATCTTTTGATCTGGGTAAGCAGCCAAGAGCGCCTTCCCTAATCCCGTTAAGTACATTGGAATACGCATTCCTAAAGTAGCAGTAGTTCTAATCGATGAAGGCGCTTCCACTTTATCCAAATAAACTATATCTTCATCCATTGGAATAGCGAGAAATGCTGTCTCTCCTGTGGCTTTTACCAGACCTTCTAAATAAGGACGGACTTCTTTCGTTAGATCAGTATTATTTAGATAGGACGTTCCAACCTCAAATAACTTTATCCCAGGCTTATATGTCTTTTGTACTTCATCAAACTCAAGAAAACCTTTTACTACCATAGTAGTCAATATTTCAAAGGTACTACTTTTAGGAGCCTTTAACTCCCGACTCAGCTCTGAAACTGATAACGGTTCATTTACAGAAGATAAAATCGTTAAGATATCCATTACACGAGATGCTGATTTATTTAACTTCATTTTTTCTACCTCTTTTTTGTTCGCATATGAAAACGCTGTTCGTAAAAAAATAGCCTAAAAACAAAATACAACATATTCCTCCTAGTGTCAATGTATTTAGAACATTTATAAATTTTAATCAATTTAAATATTCAATCCAACAAAGCTATAGTAAAACCAATTGTGCATCTACATTCTTTTCTGTTGTGACAATGTATCCGAACACAAATATCTGAATTATCCCTATTATCAAAGTAGAAAAAATATATTTGCACAATAGAATTCGATGGTTTATAATTAAGAAAATAATTTCATTTTAAAAATAAAAAATGAAATTATTTTCAAAAAGGAGCGTGATTACGTAGATGCTGGATAAAATAAAAAACGGTATAGTCGTTTCTTGTCAGGCACTAGAAGATGAACCACTTCATGGATCAGCAATAATGGGAAGAGTAGCATTGGCCGCTCAGCAAGGTGGAGCTAATGGAATACGTGCAAATTCGAAAGAAGATATTATCGAAATTAAAAAAAACGTAGATCTACCTATTATTGGCATAGTGAAACGAGATTATAAAGACTCAGATATTTATATAACGCCAACAATGAAAGAAATAGAGGAATTAATTTCAACAGATTGTGAAATGATTGCTTTGGACGCTACAGATCGGAAAAGACCTACTAATGAATCTTTACAATCATTTATTAAGAAAATAAAAGCGAAAAATTCAAATGTATTATTAATGGCGGATATTTCCACAGTTTCAGAAGCCATAGAAGCAGAAAAGATAGGGTTTGATTGTGTTTCGACCACTTTAATGGGATATACAGATACTTCTAAAGATTATAATGTGACAACAAATGATTTTTATTATTTAACTGAAATACTGAAAAATGTAAACGTTCCCGTAATTGCAGAGGGTCACATTAGTACCCCTGATTTAGCAAAGAAAGCTCTAGAAAAGGGAGCTTACTCAGTAGTGGTAGGGAGTGCGATTACTCGCCCTCAATTAATTACAGAAACATTTGTAAGTGCAATGAAGAAATAAATTATTTTTCTTTCCAGACATTTAAAACTTTTTTGTAATTCTCCTTATACTTTTTATTTTTTAATAAATGATACGTAATCACATCAATAAAAAATAAAAAAGAAAGTTGATCATTATAAAAATTGTCGTCATCTAGAATATCACTATCACTCGTATAAAAAATAATGTCTGCGGTTTCACTAATAGAAGAGTTGAATTTTTTAGTTAGTGCCGCAACTTTTACATTGTTCTTTTTAGCTTCTTTACATGATTTTATGATTTCTGGTGTTTCTCCAGAATTGGAAAGAGCAATGATTAAGTCTTTTGAATTTAATAAAACAGATTGGGCGAACATGGTGTAACTATCTGTAACCGCAATAGAATTTATTCCCATTCTATTTAATCTTAATGAGAATTCTGTGGCGGTTAGTCCGGAACTACCGATCCCTAAGATCACTATTTTATTTGAATTTTCGATATCATTCACTAAAACTTCAGGTGATTCCTTTTGAAAAATGCTTTTTGAAAATGTAAGCGTTAATTGATAGTAGCCAATCATTTTTTCAGCAATATTATCGTAATCTGTGACTTTGATCGATTCTGTTTTTAAAAGAGTTTGGAATTCTACGTAGCTTCTATAATCTAATTTTCTACAAAATCTGGTTATGGTTGATGGAGAAGTACCTATTTTAGTAGACAAGTCGCTTATTGATTCAAAGGGGACAGATTCAACATGATTGAGCACATAATTAGCGATTTTCTTTTCACTTGTAGAGAGAGTATATTCAAAAATTTGTAGTCTATTTTTAAAAGTTGAATTATTCATTTTCATTCTCCAATATGCTTTTTTAATTTCGGATTCATATTATTACATTATTTTCTTAAAAGCAATAAATAATACAATCGGATATCTGAATAAAAACCATATAACTTTTAACTAATGAAAGGAATTGAGAAAAATGAAAAACAAGTTACGAGTAGGCGTCATTGGTGTAGGACAAATGGGAACCTATCATGCGGAGATTTACCGCAAGCTGCCACAAGTAGAATTGGTCGCTTTGTGTGAATACAATGATGCAAGAAGAGCTGAAGTGCAAGAACAGTTTGGTTGTACCGTCTATAAAGAATATAAAGACCTGTTAGAAAATCCAGAGATTGATGCCGTAAGTATTGTATTACCGGACAATATTCATAGAGAAGCAGTTGAAATTGCTGTGAAAAATAATAAGCATATTTTGCTAGAAAAGCCAATTGCCAAAGAATTAGAGGACGGAAAAGCGATTTATGAAATTACAAAAGATTACGATAAAGTCTTCACTGTCGGCTTTTTATTGCGATATGACCCCCGATTCAACATGGTGAAGCAACGATTAGATAATGGAGAATTAGGCGATATTATTCACTTATATTGTAGAAGAAACAGCCCAATCACAGGACCTAAACGATATATTGGCGCTTCCGATTTGAGCATGCATGTCATGATTCATGATATTGATTACATCAACTGGTATATGGGTTGTGAACCAGTGAGTGTGTTTGCGAAAAATAGAAGTGTATTACTGAAAGAACAAGGAATGAATGATGTCATTTATGCCATCGTTACGTATGAAAATGGTGCGATTGCCTGTCTGGAAGCTTGTTGGGTTCTTCCTGAAAATTCACCTACGATTATTGATGATAAATTAGAATTAGTCGGTACAAAAGGCGTTGCCTACATTGACTCTTGTGACTACGGCGTAAGATTTGTCTCCAATTCTGGAATCGCTTATCCGGATACCCGTCACTGGTACTATACAAACGGAGAAGTAAGCGGAGATTTAGCTGAAGAAATTATGGCTTTCGTCAATGATTCGATGAATAATAGAAAGTCTATTATTACTCCTAAGGAAGCACTTGATTCTTTACGAGTAGTGGATGCTATTGAACGTTCCATTAAAGAAGGTAAAGAAGTAAGTCTATAAAATTATAAAAAAATAATAATGCGGTTGCAGCTTTAGATCGTCAACCGCATTGACCGAGGAGGCTTATTATGTCGTTTAGAGTAAAAGCTCAACAATTTGGTAGTAAATTAAGTGGGATGGTTATTCCTAACTTAGGTGCGTTTATGGCGTGGGGAATTATAACAGCAGTTGCTATCGCTATTGATAGTTCAACTTTGAAAGAATTTATTGGTCCAATGCTAAATTATTTATTACCCTTGCTTATTGCATTTGCTGGTGGTAAAGCGGTGCATGACTACCGTGGTGGTGTTATCGCTACAGTTGCAACTATGGGGGCCATTCTTGGATCTGACGTAACGATGTTTATTGGTGCCATGATCTTAGGGCCATTATCAGCATGGATTTTAAAGCAATTTGATAAAGTAATTGATGGAAAAATTCCTACAGGTTTTGAATTGTTAGTGAATAATTTTTCAGTAGGTATTTTTGGGGCGATATTGGCTTGGTTAGGCTACATCGGAATTGCTCCGTTTGTTTCCTTTTTGACAAATATATTATCGGCAGGAGTAGATGTATTAGTCAAATACAGCTTGCTTCCTTTAACAGCCATTTTTATTGAACCAGCTAAAGTATTATTCTTGAATAATGCAATCGGTCAAGGAATATTGAGCCCACTAGGCAGCACACAGTTAACGGAATATGGAAAGTCTGTTTTATATCTTTTGGAATCAAACCCGGGACCTGGTCTAGGTATATTGTTAGCCTATATGATTGCAGGTAAAGGAAACTCAAAAGCTTCTGCATATGGTTCAGGTGTTATCCATTTCTTTGGTGGAATTCATGAAATATATTTCCCATTTGTGTTAATGAATCCTGTACTTGTCTTACCATTAATACTAGGTGGAATAACAGGGACATTTTTATTTACCTTCTTTGATGTAGGTTTAATCGGAGTTGCTTCACCAGGTAGTATATTGGCGATCTTAATGATGTCTGCTAGTGGGGATTATTTGCAGATTTTAATTTCTGTATTAGCTTCAGCAGCGGTTTCATGCTTGGTTGCCGTTCCTTTTGTGAAACGAGCTAAAAATAATGATTCTGAGCTAAAAGAAGCAGCAGCAAAAATGGAACAACTTAAAGGTAAAAAAAGCAGTATTTCTTCCGTGTTCACTGCTTCAGATGCTCAAACAGTAGACTATTCCACAGTGTCTAAAATTGCTTACGCTTGTGATGCAGGGCTGGGTTCTAGTGCTATGGGGGCGAATATATTACAGAAGAAAATTAAAAAAGCAGGCATTGATGATATATCAGTCTTTCATATTTCAATCAGTAATCTACCAGCAGAAGCGGATATTATTGTGACGCATCAATCCTTAGTGGAACGGGTCGCAGAAAAACAACCAAATACGCATTGTATCGCTATTACTGATTATTTAAATGATCCAGAATACGGGACATTAGTTACTAAACTGGTTGACACCAAGAAAAAAACAGGTTGATAAAGGAGTTTACTATGCTAAAAGCAGTTATTATGGATTTTGACGGAGTTATAGTGGATACAGAAGTCGTTTGGTTTAACATTTTTCATGCATGGTTTAAAGAAAAATGGAATTACGACCTAACGATTGAAGAGTTTTTAGTGTGTGTCGGGTCCCATCCCGAGGAACTGTTTAATAAGTTAGAAAAAGAATATAATATTATTATAGATAGAAATCAATTTGTAGAAGAAACGAATCACAAATTTTTAGATGAAAGTAAAGATCTTCCACTTAAAGAGGGGGTTCTTGAATTTCTACAGAGTATTAAAAATGAAAATATTTCATTAGCTATAGCCACTTCAGCATCTAGGAAAAAACCGATGTATCATTTAACACGGCTAGAAATTTTGGACTATTTTGATGAAATTATCACTTCAGAAGATGTAGAAAAAATTAAACCTAATCCAGATTTATTTAATAAAGCGATTGAAAAGTTAGGAATTACAAAAGAAAAAGCAATTATTATAGAAGACTCGGTAAATGGACTAATCGCGGGAAATCGAGCGGATATCCAGACGATCGTTTGTACAAATGATGTGACGAAGCATTCCACATTCGAGAAATACTTTATGAAAGTTGATTCGCTAAAAGAAATTGATTTAGAGCATATAATAAAAAAATTCGATGAAAGTAGTGACAGATATGCTATTAGATGCAATTAAAGTGAGTGATATCCAGATTAAAAAAGAGGCTAAAGACTGGAAGGAAGCGATTCGTACAGCTTCCGTGCCATTACTAGAATCCGAAAAAATAGCGTCATCCTATGTAGATGCGATGATCAATGTAGTGGATGAAAAAGGCCCATATATTGTGATCACCAAGCACATTGCACTAGCGCATGCACGACCTGAAACGGGGGTCTTAGAAAAAGGGCTGTCCTTTACAACGTTAAACAATCCAGTCCCTTTTGGTTCACAACAGTTTGATCCAGTAAAACTAATCATCACGTTAGCGGCAACAGACTCAGAGAGTCACCTTGATCTGTTATCAGAATTAGCTGATGTTTTAACAGATGGAGACATAACTGAAAAATTATTCGAAGCGAAAAATGAACAAGAATTTTTGGAATTACTCCAATCTGTTTAAGAGGAGTAGATAACATGTATCTTTCAATTGATATTGGGGGAACCAGTATCAAGTCAGGAATAATAAAGGAATCAGACATAGTAGAAATAGTCGATAAACAAGAATTTCCAACGAATGCTAAAAAAGTACACGGGACCGGAATTGAAAAAAAAATTGTTGAGATTATCGAATCCTATAAAAAGAATTATGATATTGACGGGGTAGCGATCTCGACGGCCGGTGTTGTGAATTCTTCTACGTTCGAAATTGCATATGCCAATGAAAATATCCCTTTTTATACTGGGATCAATTTAGCAGATACGGTTAAAAAGGAGTTTAATCTACCATGTATTGTTGAAAATGATGTGAATTGTGCAGCAGTAGGAGAACTGCATTATGGTTCTGGCAAAGGATATTCTAACATTTTTTGTTTAACAGTTGGAACGGGAATCGGCGGGTCCATTATTATAGATAAACATCTATATCATGGAGCCTCCTTTACTGCCGGAGAAATTGGCTACATGAAAATAAATAAAAAAGATTTTCAGGATATTGCCTCCACATCATTTTTAGTGAATCGTGTAAAAGAAATAACAGGTTTGGAATTGAATGGGAAAGAAATCTTTGAGCAAGCTTTAAAAGGTCATGTGCCAATACAACAGATTATTGATACGTTCTGTGAAAATTTAGTAGAAGGTATTGTAACTATATTTTATTTATTAAATCCAGAAAAAATTATAATTGGTGGAGGTATTATGGAACAAACAGAATATCTATATCCAATTATTAACAATAAGATACAAAAGGCTATGGATGGAGTTTTAAAAAAAAATATAGATGTATCCTTTGCAAAGCTAGGAAATAATGCAGGAATGTATGGCGCCTATCATCTTTTAAAAAGATATCTAGCCGATGAAAAAAGTACCTTTTAAAATGGTGCTTTTTTCTTTGGCTACACTTAGTTGGGCAATTATTCTAAGCTCCCGATTCATAAAGGCAGAGACCTTCCCTCCTCCTGCACTCTTTTCTACTTTAAACTTTAGCTGAGTGGTGATCTTCAATGAGTGTCTGACCCCCAATCGTCGGGATTACGTAATAACGGTTGTATTGCTTGTTGGAGTGTAATTTGTGACAACTAAAACAACAGGAGAATTTTGTTCAATAGTTGATCCAGTTTATGAAGGTATCCTTACGATAGTAAAGCTCCTACACTCAAGTAGAAGCTTTACTATTTTGTAAATCCATTAGTTTGTGAGATGTTGGAAAAACTCAAAAGCCTCTTTATCTGTATAACCGTCATGAACAACTTTATTAACAGCTTGAATCATTTCCTCAGGGTATTCAGATTGAAAAATATTCCTTCCCATATCCACACCGGCTGCCCCGCCTTGAATCGAGTTGTAGGCTAGTGTAAGGGCATCTTTTTCTGGAATTTTCTTACCACCTGCAACAACTAACGGGACTGGGCAAGCTGCGGCAACTTTTTCAAAATCCTCGCAGTAATATGTTTTAACAATTTGGACACCGAATTCTGCCAACATTCTTGTTGCCAACAAGAAGAAGGAAGTGGTTCGCTCCATTTCTTTACCAACGGCTACAACACCCATTGTTGGAATGGAGTATCTTGAACCAAGATTAACAGCTTTATTTAACTCTTGAATGGTTTCTTTTTGCCCATCTGCCCCAATAAATGTTTGAATCGCGATCGCACTGGCATTCATCTTTATCGCATCTTCCATATCAACCACCATGGATTCATGGCTTAGGTCATCTTGGAGAACACTAGATCCAGAGGAAGCTCTTAAGGCAATAGCCTTATTATAGGTCGGCGGGACACTGCTTCGAATGGCCCCCCTAGTCCCCATTAAACAATCAGCATGATTGGCCAATTTAGGAATAAGCAAATCCAATCTTTCTAATCCTGAAGTAGGTCCCATGAAATAACCATGATCAAATGCTAACATCACTGTTTTACCAGTTTTGGGGTTAAAGATTCTGGATAATCGATCTTTCATCCCCCAATCATAATTGTTAGCACCTTTTACATGGTAGTTTCCATTGTTTGCGAATGGAACACTTTCAGAAAAATATTTTGCATTCTTATTGCCAATCGTATCAGCCATTTCTATCTCTCCTTTGTTTCGTTATGAACTACAACACGAATAAACTATTTAAAAGTCATAGTCTTTCGTATTGTCTTTCGTAAATACAATCCGCTCAGGTAAAACGATAATTCCTGAATCATCTGCTGTATAATCGTAGCCTTGAACAGTGTTCGGCTCTACTTTAACTGAACCCATATCAGGAACATCTATAGAATCGCCAACTTTCAGCTCATTGCCTTGCGCTAACCAATAAGCGACGTATACGGCAAGGGCGCCTTGATCTTTTACATCCCATAAACCATGGTTGTTAATGGTTCCATTTTCAATAAATTGTCGCATTGAATTAGGAGAAGCAAATCCTGTAATAATGACATCATCTGCTTTTAACCCTTTATTTTCAGCTGCCTGTGCCATTGCGGGAAGTGCAGTTGAGTCTGGGCAAATAATCGCATCAATATCAGGATAAGAATCTAAAATACTTCCTCCGACTTGCAGGGATTTTTGTTCATTTGCATCACCAAATTGAGTCGTGACCACTTCCCATTTTGGATATTTTTCTTTAATATATTTGTTTGCATAATTAACCCATGAGTTTTGGTCTGGAACGGTTGGGCTTGAATAGAACCAAGCGATTTTTTTGGCATCATCAGGGTTATCCATTTGCTGTGCAGCCATATCAATAAGCATTTTGCCTAAGATTTCCGGAGTACCTTGGTTTACATAAACAGAACGATATTTCGGATCAACATCCGAATCCCATGTGACAACCTTAATGCCGGCATCTAATGCCTTTTTCAATGCTTGATTCAAACCGTCAGAAGAAACAGAGGAGATCGCAATCGCATCGGCACCGCTATTGACAGCACTATTAATAATTTGCACTTGGTTCGCAACCGTACCTTCAGGAGCACCATCGTACTTTACTTTAAAACCCACTTTCTTGGCCATCTCTTGTGCACCATCGTTACCAGATTCAAAGAAGGCATTACCTGTCATTTTTGGAATGAATACCACCTGTATATCTTTCGCATCTTTCTTTTTATCCCCGCCTCCAGAAGCTCCTTCATTGGATCCGCATGCAGCTGTAAATAACACCATCATTGCCACAGCAATCAATAGTTTAATAGATTTTAATTTTTCCATGCAGCTTAACCTCCAATAGTTTGTTTTGGTGTGACGATTCTTTTTACTTTCATCCTGAAATCTGGATTAATTCCTAAGAATGCAACCGATACAATCAGGAGGACCCCCGTAGCCAATCCGATATATTGGGTGGAAACGCCAGCCATTTGCAAACCTATTTGCATAAATCCCAATATAATGCTGGCTAACGCTGTCCCTACAACACCTCCTTTACCTCCTGTGATGAAAGTTCCTCCTAATACAACAACAGTCAGAATCGGCATAAGATACTCAGCACCATAATCAGATCGTGCACTGCCTAAATAGGAAGTTAACACAACCCCTGCAATACCAGCACTTAACCCTGACAAGACGTAGGTACTGGCAATGATTTTTTTCGTATTGATCCCAGAGTACTCAGCTGTGTTTTGGTTAATTCCAGTCAAGTAGATATATCTGCCATACCTTGTGCGGTGCAGAAGGATATAGGCAATGATAAACATGATAATAAAAAGAAGAACGGCATTCGGGATTCCCATGACCTCTCCATTCGCAATTTGGCTAAAGACTTCAGAAAATCCCGAAATCCCTTCATAGGTACTGACACCAGATAATCCCACCAGCACAATGGCAATCCCGCTATATAAAAGCATGCCGCCAAGGGTAATCACCATGGCTTGAACTCTTCCATAAGCAATAAGAACTCCATTAAGAAGGCCGCATAATCCGCCAACTAAAACGGCACAAATGATGGAAACCCAGATATTTATACCGGCCACCTGAGATAAGAGACCCGTGACAACGGAAGTTAGCCCGATAATGGATACGCCAGAAATGTCGATTCCTCCTGTAATAACGACCAATGTGACAAAAAAACCAATAATGGCAATCGCAATAAAATCATTAAAGCTGTTTAACAGGATCGTGACATTCCAGAACCTAGGATTTATCAGCCCAAACACGATAATTTCAGCGATGATTAAGAATAATAAAGTAAGGTTCCATTTCGGGATTTTCGTTAACATGTCATTCCTAAGCCTCCTTTTGCAAAACTCTTGCATTTAACCTTACTTTCTTTGCCTTTTTATTCGTCATAAACGCAAGCAGGGCATCAATAACGACAATAATGATTAAGAGAGAACCAGAAATCGTGTCATTCCAAAATGCTGGTACTTTCATATATACCAAAGCAGAATTGATGGACGTTAAAATGATGGCTCCTAATGCTGCCCCAACAACCGTTCCAATCCCGCCGATCAATGAAACACCCCCAAGAACGCATGATGCGATGACCGTTAACTCAATCCCTGCTCCAGCATTTGTGGAGACAAAGCCAATTTGACTAACAAAGATTAATCCAGCTAAAGACGCACAGATACCCGAAATGACAAAGGAATAGGCAATATATCGATTTACTGGAATTCCTAATGAAATAGCTCCGTCTACGTTGTCACCAATGGCGGTGTAATACCTTCCCTTGCTGCTCTTAGATAGATACACCTGAACGAATATAACGCCAACAATGACGATGAAAGATAATACATTTATTCCGAAGATGTCGATATTCGAAAGCTCTTTAACGTGTGCAGGAATATTCTCTACCCATTTTCCATCCGTATAAATAACTTGGACTACTCTCGTAATGGAGAGTATTGCTAGAGTCATAATAAACGAAGAAATTTTTAATTTTACTACTCCGAATCCATTAATGAGACCAATGCATGCACCTATTAGGATGGCAACGATCACAGCTGCGAAAATAGTCCCCCCATCTCTTAGAATGGTTCCGCAAACAGCGGCACTTAAGCCCAGTGTTCCGCCTACTGATATATCCAAATTTCCCGTTAAGAGGACAAAGGTCATTCCTACCGCCAAAACAATATAAAGCAAGCTGCTTTTCAGGGATTTATCGATATTTTGTAAAGATAGATAGTCAGAGTTGATGAAACCCACCACTACAAAAAGAAGAATCAAAAATAGAAAGGTTCTAAATTCCCGTTGTTTAAAAATTTTCGTAACCCTAGTCATGTGCCTGATCCCTTCCTTCAAATGTTCCAAAAGCTGCTTTCATCACATTGGCCGCATTAATATCGTCTAAGTCTAGGCAAAAATTGCAGGTTCCCTGATAGACAGCATAGATGCGGTCACAAATTCTTTCGATTTCTTCAAGGTCAGAAGAAATCAGGAGAATGGAAAATCCCTGATTTTTTAACTCTGTAATGATGGAATAGATGTCACCCCTTGCAGCGGCATCAATTCCCCTTGTCGGTTCATCCATGATGATCAATTTAGGGTTCATGGATAACGCCCTTGCAATAACAGCCTTCTGTTGATTCCCGCCTGAAAGGGATTTGATTTCATCATCTTGGGAATTCACCTTAATCCTTAATCGATCAATATACTGAGCTGCTACTTGTACCTCTAACTTTTTCTTTGTAAAAAACCCGTGCCGTTTAATCATTTGTGATGTAATATTATTCCTTACAGAACTTATCGAAAAAATACCGTTCAAAAATCGATCTTCAGGTATATAAGCCAGCCCGCTTTCCACCGTTTCATTTATAGGCAGCTTGGTAATGTCTTTTCCATCAAGAAAGACCTTTCCGCTCTCGATCGAATTGATTCCGTAAATGGCTTCGGCGATTTCTGTTCTTCCTGCACCAACAAGCCCTGCAAGACCAACCACTTCTCCCTTAAAAACCTCAAAACTAATATTCTTAAATCCATCGCCAAAGATGTTCTCCACTTTTAGGATAGGTTCTTCTCCCTCGTGATTGGACCTCTGTCTTTCAAACTTGTCTTCGTAATGACTTTCATTTCCTACTGGAAGCAGCCCCTGAATCAACATATCTTTCGTAAATTCATCTATTCTGCCTTTAAGCGTGACTTTTCCGTCCCGTAAGATGACGGCATGTGTGGAAATCTGAAACACCTCATCAAGACGGTGGGTAATATAGAAGATCCCAACCCCGGAATTCTTTAACTGCTCGATCACGTTGAATAAAGACTCTGTTTCTGAAAACGTTAAGGTAGAAGTTGGTTCATCCAGGATTAACACTTTTGACTTTCGTAAAAGTCCTTTAATAATCTCAAGCTGCTGCTGTTCGGCGATACTTAATGTAGCAGCTAACCGATTCAAATCGATATTCCAGCCTAATTCTTTAATGAGCTTAACCGACTCTTCTCTCACTTCATTTTTATCTTTCCTAAATCCAATCGTTAGGTTTTGTTCAACCGTCATATTTGGAAATAACAGCGGCTCCTGCGGCACTAAATAAATGCCTCGTTCATGAGCTGAAAATGGGTTCAATTGATCTGCCTTATCACCATTAATCTCGATAACCCCTGCATCAGCCTTGTAAATCCCTGTGAGGATTTTCATTAAAGTGCTCTTCCCTGCTCCATTACCGCCGATAATCGAGATAACCTCCGACTCATTGAGCTCTAATGAAATCCCTTCCAAAACAGTATTGCGGTTAAACGACTTACGGATATTCTCCAACTTCACTAAGTTCCTCGGCGCTTTCATCCTAATCCCCTACCTTAGTACCATTTGTGTAACCGCTTACTTTACTTATAAATCTATTACTAATTCATACATTTTATTAACAAACCAACATTTTATCAGCTAGTAAACGATATACATATTTTTGTAGTTCTGAATGTAAAAATACCCCAAAGCCCCTCACTAGTTATTCCATCGTAATTATATGAACTAGGCATAATTTTCATTACATTCTTATTACAATAAATAAGGGCTATTGAATGACACCAAAAGGGAATTTTGTTTTACCGGAAAGCAAAAGCAAGCACAATAGTTTTAACATAAAATTTTTGTATTAAAAATAAACTGTAGAGAGTGAAGAACATGACATATGAAAATAGCCTTATCATAAAAATCGCGTGGAAATATTACATTGAAGGAATGACTCAAAATGAGATAGCGGAGTCTGTAAATCTATCTAGAATGAAAGTGATTAAATACCTGGATATCGCAAAGACCAATAATATTATCCAATTTAAAATTAACCTGGATCAATTTGTTGACATCGATTTGCAAAATAAAATCAAGCAGCAATACCATTTACAGGATATTTACATTGTTCCTGCCTCTAACAGCAATCTGTTAAATAGTCTTACAAAAGCTGCCGCCCAATATATTGAAGACAGAATAACCAGCGACACCATGATTAATGTTGGGTATGGGCAAGCCGTTTCAAAAACCTTAGGACATTTAAATATCTCAACGAAGTATAAAGTCACTTTCGTCTCTTTAGCTGGCGGTGTAAAATTCTACATTCCAACAGCGATCGATTCAACATCCGATTATTACACAAATCCTAATTACAACCATTACATTATGCCTGCCCCATTATTAGCATCCACAGAACATCTCGCCAAACAGTTGATTCATGAAAAACCAATCAAGAAAATCTTTGAAATGATCCCTTACTCGAATATCACAATCATTGGCATTGGAGCTGTAAATGAACGGGCCACTCTTGTGAAGGAAGGATATTTGAACACGAATGAAATGGAAATCTTTAAATCTATGGGCGCTGTCGGAGATTTATTAAGTCAATTTTATGATCGAAATGGCCATGTTTTAGATCTTACATTGCATAAACAACTGGTTAGTACCGATATCCATTTATTAAAGTCACTGAACCATGTGGTTGCCGTGGCCGGAGGATATGAAAAAAGAGAAGCTATAATTGGCGCATTAAAAGGTGGATATATCGATGTACTAATTACAGATGAAGTCGTTGCCAAAAGTCTAATCGAATGAAATGCACCAGATCATGAATCCCTCATAATGATAGAAAGGAAGACGTGATAGCATGGAAAAATACTTAATGGCGATTGATGCCGGAACTGGCAGTGTCAGAGTCATTTTATTTGACACATTAGGCAATGAACTCTTTGTGACACAATCGGAATGGACACATAATGAAGATAAACGATATCCGGGTTCCATGGACTTTGATATCAATCAAAATATTGAAATGATCATCAGTCTCATTAAAGAAATCTTAGCAAAAAGCAAGATTCAGCCAGAAAACATTGCAGCCATATCAACCACAAGTATGCGCGAAGCCATTGTCTTATACGATGAAAACGGTAAGGAATTATGGGCCTGCGCGAACGTGGATTCCAGATCAAACGATGAGGTCGCGAACCTTTATAAAATAAGCGATACCATTGAAGCAGATATTCATCATGTATCTGGGCAGACCTTTTCATTAGGCGCAATTCCTAGAATCCTTTGGGTGAAAAAGAATATCCCTGAAACGTATCACAAAGTCAAATATGTGACGATGCTGAACGACTGGATTACATATCGCTTGACCGGTGTGATTTCGGTTGAACCTTCTAATGGCTGTACGACTGGTCTTTTTGATATTAAGAAAAGAGTTTGGGAGCCAAGTATTTCAGCACAGGTCGGTCTTAGAAATGATATTTTTCCAGTCGTAAATGAAAGCGGATCCATAATTGGCCATGTTACCAAGGAGTTCTCAGTCCTTACTGGATTGAGCACGCAAACTTTAGTTGTGGCAGGTGGTGGTGATGCTCAATTAGGCTGCATTGGCATGGGCGTCATCAACGAAGGAGATGCAGCTGTTTTAGGGGGGAGCTTTTGGCAATATGAATATACAACCAACCGTGTTGAAATCAATAGTCAATGTAAAGTAAGAGTGAATTGCCATGCCATCCCAAATACTTGGCAGTATGAAGCCATCGCCTTCTTTCCTGGATTAATCATGAGATGGTTCAGAGATACGTTTTGTGATCTTGAGGCCTTCCTTCAACAGGAAAGCGGGGAAAGCATTTATGACCAAATGGAGAAAAGAGCCCAAAATGTACCGGCTGGCTGCAATGGGATGATCTGTACCTTTTCCGATAAAATGAATTACTTTTCATGGAAACATGCGGCACCAAGTTTCATAGATTTTAAATTTAATAGTTCGTTTAATAAAGCAACTTTTTACCGGGCCATTATGGAAAATGCCGCTTTTGTAACAAAAGGGAATGTCGAAAGCGTTTCTAACACGACAAATACTTCACCGGAATCGATTGTTTTTGGAGGAGGGGCATCAAAAAGTGACTTATGGTGTCAAATTGTCGCTGACGTTCTGAATATGAAAGTAAAAGTTCCAGTTGTAAAGGAATCGACAGCTCTTGGTGCGGCGATTTGTGCAGGTGTAGGCGCAGGCGTTTATGGAAGTTTTAATGAGGCCATTGAGAAGGTTGTAAAATTTGAAAAAACCTTCGAACCCATCGAAACGAATCGCTTCATTTATGAAGAATTATATAAAAAATGGGAAGCCGTCTACAAAGTTCAATTAAATCTTGCAGATCAGGGATATACAGACCACATGTGGATCGCCCCAGGCCTATAAGAAAAGCACAAGCGCCCTGGTCAGCGGCGTATGGCCTAGAGCTGGACATTTTCTCGAAGCCAAAACTTATAAATTCTAATTTATAGAATAGACAAGGAGTGAAACAAAATGACAGTTATGAACGAGAATGAGAGAGAATACCGATTTGGCGATAGTGGTCCTAAGTACCTACTTAAAGGGCCTAGAATGAACTTTGGTGTCGTGGCATTACAGCCAGGGCAGGATTTTACCGCGCATTATCATAACATCATGGAAGAAAACTTCTTTATTTTAGAGGGTGAGCTAGAAATTCATATTGATTCTGAGATTTTCCAATGTAAACAAGGGGATTTTGTTCACGTTGAACCCAAAAAAGTCCACTATTTAATCAATAAAGGAGATACAGTCTTTAAAGCCGCTTTTATGCTAGCCCCCTATCAAGAAAAAGATAAGGTTGAGGTAGATTACAAGCCATACGGTTGAGCCACAGGGACGGTTCTCATGGCTTTTGATGAAGTTAGTGCAACCACAAGAACCGTCCCCCTGGTCTCACCGATTGTCCCTTAGAAGAACCTGGAAGTTAAGCTATTTATATAATCTGCTTAAACTGTTCCTTCAAGGCCTTTGTAACTGAACCCGGTGTACCATCATTGATTTGATTGGTGTCTACACAAATGATTGGTGTGATTTCTAATGTCGTACTTGTAATAAATACTTCATCAGCTTGGATCATTTCATCCGGCGTAAACTGTTTTTCTACAAATGGAATGCTGAGATGCTCTGCCAAGTTTTTCACTGCCATTCTTGTAATTCCGGACAAAATATGTTTGGAGAGTGGTGTTGTAATGATAGAGGAATCTTTTACTATGTATACGTTAGAACTTGTTCCTTCAGTCACTTTACCATCTCGCACCAGAATTGCTTCCAGGTAGCCTTTTTCATACGCCGCCTGCTTGGCCAGTATGTTAGGCAGCAGGTTCAATGATTTAATGTAGCAGTTTGCCCAACGCTCATCCGGATGCAAGAGGACACTCGCCACTTTATCTCCAACTGGAATGCTTCGAAATGGCTTAGCTGTCATCGAAACAGATACGGGGCATTCCGGGAATAAATGATTTCTCGGTGCCATTCCTCTCGTGACCTGCACATAAAGGTCGAGGTTCGTTAAACCACTTCTTTCGATCATCTCTAACACGGAGTTTTTGAAGGCATCCCGATTAGGATCAATCCGTAATTTGATTGCATCAGCGCTTTGGTACAACCTTTCCAGATGCTCATCCATCATGAAGGGTTTGCCCTCATAAATTCGAATAACCTCATAAACACCATCACCAAACTGATGACCTCTTTCGTCGATAGGAATAACCGACTCATTTGGTTCAACAAATTTCCCATTAAAATAAGCCGAAATCATGTCAAAATGCCTCCTTTACAAGTGGATTCAAACAAAATATGATAAGGAATCGCCTCTCGAACTCTTCCCTTATTTCCTTCAGTAGTGGTCGCCATGCAAATAGAATTCCAAATCGCTTCTTCCACAGCCTCAACAGTCATCTCAAACAGTTGGGAAATCCATTTTCCGTCTTCTCTCATAAATGAATAAGGGATCTGTCCAGTTTTATATCTTCCAATGCTTATACCAAGGTCGCGAATCCGTACTCTATTCATCATTAACACCACCAAAACATCTTTTACCCTTGTTAAGCTTTGGACATTTTATTTTTCATGCGAAGCGTTTGAAGGAACAATTCTCCTTTTCTCGAAATAGTTGTTCCTGAACGTCCTTGACGTACATTCAATAATTCTAATTGGTTGAGGGCATCCAATCGTGTTCTTAACTGCTGTTCGGAAAGGGTAATATCTTTTTCCTCAAGCCTTTTCTGTAGCATGGCACGTCCATAGGAGGTATGCTGTTTCTTACCTTCATCATAAACCTCGAGAATCGCCAGACTTTCTTCTAAGAAACCATGCTCTTCAATACTCCTAAACAATTCATTTAGTTCACTTTCATCCATTTCTTGCGGTTTAGAATTTACAGCTGCTTTTTGAAGCCTACCCTTCATATAGAAGGGCAATAATTCTAAAGTTATCTCTTTTTCGTCCAAGCACGCCATATACGAGAGGGCATTAAACAATTCGATTACATTCCCTGGCCAAGGATATTGCCGGAGAAGCCTAATCATGTCAGGCGGAATAACCAAATCACCTCTATGCAAATGGGTCTTTAGGTACGTTTCTATAAGGGGCTCAAAATCTTCCTTACGCTCTGACAAAGATGGAACTTTGCACGGTAGAGCAGCCAGATAATAAAATAAATCCCTGCGGAATTTTCCTTCATCCACCAACAACGAGAGATCGGTATCGCTAGTCGTAATAATTCTTGCCTGACTAGGAATGGGAGTATGCCCATTTATCCTAATAATTTGACTTTCTTCAAGCACTTGCAGGAGTCTGCCTTGCAAGGAAACAGGTAATTCATCAATCTCTTCTATACACAAGGTTCCTCCATTAGCCAATTCGAACAAGCCTGGAGAAGTCTGTCCACCCGATTCTGTTCCAAACAATTCCCTCTCCAGCACGTCTGAAGATCGCGCCGCACAATTGATATGGAGGTAGGGCCCCATCTTTACCGAAGAATCGTTGTGTATCGCCTGCGCAAGCATTCTTTTGCCCGTTCCCGTTTCCCCAAATATATGGACTGGATCACCTGTTTTAGCAAGTTTACTGGCAATCTTTAAAACATCGTTCATTGCCTGACTATGAGCAATCACGTCATCAAAGAAATACTTGGCGGTTTTTCCACTTGTATACTCCGTCCATTTGCTTATAGTAGAGCCCATTTTATGAGCATGATTTCCATTAGATAATGCAACAAGTGATTTCATATAGCGATTGGCCAGAAAGAATTGCTGACAATCTAATTCCAACGCCTCAAATATTTCAAAAACGGTTTCTAGAGCAAGAACACGATAGCCAATATTGATTACTTTCATGTCCCCCTCCGGAACGAGCTGCATCTCCCCCGGGGTAATGATGTAATCGATTTGCTCGGGAATCGGGGTATCTGGAGCATATGCGTAATAGTTATGCTCAAATACAGTCTCCCGAAGCGCTTGGATTGTTTCCTCTGTGTTATGCTCCGTATCGTTTACTACTAAAATATTCTGTCCTTGAGGAGCAAAGAGCAGCTTTTTTATGTTTACAAAATTCAGCCCTCGTTTAGCTTCAATGCACCTTACCCCTGTTGACAGGAAAGGGCGAACAAGTGGAAGGATGAAGTTGGCACTTAGTAAAACGATATCACCTTCCGAAATCGGTTCCCTCGCTAAGTTTTTTATGGAAATGGGACGAATCTTTATTAAATCACCAGCAATCTCTGTCATCTGTTTTGAGACCATCGACAAATATTCATCCTGAATTGAAATAATCGTTAATACCTTTTCAACCAATGTGTCTTTCACTCCTTACTTTAAAGAAACCAACCGTCATTCCTATTATACATACAAATGACATGCGGCAAAGTGCCCAGGTTCAATCTCTTTTAGTTCAGGAACTGTTGTTTTACAAATCTCCATACAAGACCGGCAACGGGGATGGAACGTACACCCTGTTGGCGGATTCGAAGGACTTGGAATGTCTCCTTCGAGAATAATTCGTTCTTTTTTCATACGCGGATTGGCTACAGGAACGGCGGACATTAATGCCTTTGTATAAGGATGTAAGGGATTTTCATACAGAGACTCCTTATGGGATATTTCCACAATTTTACCTAAATACATAACACCTACACGATCGCTTATATGCTCTACCACACTCAAATCGTGGGAAATAAACAGATAGGTCAACCCTAGTTCTTTTTGTAAATCCTGCATGAGATTTAATACCTGAGATTGTATGGAGACATCTAAGGCTGAAACAGGTTCATCCGCCACAATCAGCTTTGGATTTACCGAAAGCGCCCTTGCAATGCCGATTCGCTGTCGTTGACCTCCGCTAAATTCATGGGCATAACGGTTTGCGTGATAATGGGTAAGGCCGACACATTCTAATAATTCGTGAACCCGTCTTTCCCGCTCCTTTTTTTCCATCATGTTATGCACAATCAAAGGCTCTGCAATAATTTCTCCAACCGTCATCCGAGGATTGAGGGAGGCGTATGGATCCTGAAAAATCATCTGAAAGTCTTTCCTGACTTCACGCAACTGTTTGTCGTTTAACTTGCTGATATCTTGACCGTTAAACCAAATTTCCCCTTTTGTTGGTGCTAGCAGCCGCATCATCATACGCCCGGTTGTCGACTTTCCGCATCCGCTTTCTCCAACTAATCCTAGTGTTTCTCCCTTTCGAATCGACAGAGAAACTCCGTCAACAGCCCGGACATATGATTTTTTTTGACCGAACAATCCTTTGCTAACCGGAAAGTACTTCTTCAACCCCTTAGATTCTACTAATAACTCTGCCATCTATTACGCCTCCCTTGCCAATTCGCTTTGATACAGGAAGCACCGACATTGATGCCCGTCTGAGATTTGCAGAAGATTGGGATCCTGTACCTTACAAATGTCCATTACTTGAGAACAGCGCGGAGCAAATTTACACCCCTGCGGCATATTCGCGGGTGTAGGAACGTTGCCGGGAATGGATTCAAGCCGTTTCGTTTTCTGACCAAGCTTTGGAACGGAGTTAAGCAATCCCTTGGTATAAGGATGTTTTGGGTTTTCGAAAATTTCAAACACATCGGCTTCCTCTACAACCTTTCCAGCATACATAACCACAACACGATCGCACATTTCCGCCACAACTCCCAAATCATGGGTAATTAACATAATCGCCGTCCCTTTTTCCTCTTTTAGTTTCTTCATTAATTCTAGGATTTGAGCCTGAATAGTCACATCAAGAGCCGTCGTCGGTTCATCTGCGATTAACAGTGTCGGGTCACAGGACATCGCCATAGCAATCATAATTCTTTGCCTCATACCACCAGACAACTGATAGGGAAATTCGTCAATAATTTCATCCGCACGCGGGATTCCCACTAATTTCAACATCTTGATCACGTGTTCCCTGGCCTGTTTCTTGTCATACTTTAAATGAAGCTGTACAGCCTCGCCAATCTGCTGTCCGATTTTATATACCGGGTTCAAGGAGGTCATCGGTTCCTGGAAGATCATCGCAATCTCGTTCCCGCGTACCTCTCTTATCTCATTTTCCGAAAGGGTTAACAGATCCCTTCCTTCAAAAGAAATAGAACCATCGACTACTTTTCCAGGGGTATCGGTGAGCAGACGCATGATGGAAAGAGACGTGACACTTTTTCCGCAGCCTGATTCACCTACGACTCCGAGCGTCTCCCCTTTGTTAATATACAGATCAACACCGTTAACAGCAGGTAAATGACCTTTGTCTGAAAAAAAATAGGTTTTTAAATTGGATATTTCCAATAGTTTGTTGCTCATATGATCACTCCCTGTCTATTAATCTTTTATCTTCGGATCGAGGGCATCCCGCAATCCATCACCCAGCAGATTGAAAGCAAGTACGGTAATGAAAATGGCGAGTCCAGGAAAGAAGGTGACATGCGGAGCTGTATTCAAAAAGTCCCGGCCGGAGCTGAGCATCGCACCCCACTCGGGTGAAGGAGGCTGGGCACCCAATCCTAGAAAGCTAAGGCTTGCCGCCGTTAAAATTGCAGTTCCAATCCGCATCGTAAAATAAACAATGATGCTCGACACCGTACCCGGGAAAATATGCTTCCAAATGATCCGTCGAGGGGCTGCTCCAATGGACTGTGCTGCCTCGACAAACACGGTAGCTTTGATTGAGAGGGTGCTGCTTCGTACAATTCGTGCAAAAATCGGAATACTAAAAATCGCTACGGCTATAATCACATTCCCCAGTCCCGGACCTAAAATTGCAATAATGCCAATCGCTAACAGAATTCCCGGGAAGGCGAATAATACATCACAAAATCGCATGATGAGGCTGTCTATCCATTTTCCATAGTAACCGCTGATAAGACCAAGTATGGTACCGGCAATAGACCCTACTAAAACAGAGGTCAAGCCAACAAAGAGAGAAATCCTCGTTCCTTCAAGAATCCTGCTAAAAATATCTCTGCCGAAAGCATCCGTACCCGCCAAGTGTTCCATCGAGGGGGGACTTAAAATATTATCGTAGTCCGGTTCTATTGAAGAATAAGGAGCAATGGCTGGACCTATAAGGGCAATTAGAAACAGTAAAACAATAAAACACCCCGCAGCCACGGCCAAACGCTGTTTTTTAAACTTCCTGCAAAACTCCAAAAACGGGGTGCGTACCTTCTCTACATCTCGCTCCGTCACTTGTTCATTTTGTTGAATAACTACACCGCTATTTGCCAATTTCGATTCCTCCTTTCACTACTTATAACGAATTTGCGGATTCATTACCCCATACAGGATATCCACAAGTAAATTAATCAAAATGAATTCTAAAGCAAAGAGTAACATTTCTGCTTGAATCAATGGGTAGTCGCGGAATGATACTGAATCAATCAGTAACCGTCCCAATCCAGGCCAACTGAATACCGTCTCTACCACGATGGATCCTCCCAATAGAAATCCAAACTGCAATCCTGTCATAGTAATGACGGGAATCATTGCGTTTTTCAAGGCGTGTCTCCACACTACAACATTCTCCTTCAAACCTTTGGCTCTTCCCGTTCGAATATAGTCTTCCTTTAAAATTTCCATCAAGGAAGAACGAGCAAAGCGGGCAATGACGGCAGCTACTCCAGCTCCCAAGGTGATGGACGGCAATATATACGATTTCCAAGAATCACTGCCACCCGTTGGAAACCAGCCCAACTTAACGGAAAATAGTTGAATCAGCATTAAACCCAGCCAAAAGGACGGTAAAGAAATACCCGATACGGCACTAAACATACCCGCGTAATCCTGCCATTTATTCCGTTTTGTTGCCGAAATCACGCCAATTAACAGCCCGAATACGATGGCCCAGACCATACTCCAAACCGTCAGCCAAAAAGTTGGCATAAATCTTTGGGCAATCTCATCATATACAGGCCTTTTCGTTTTCATCGATATGCCCAAATCACCTTGTAATAGATTGCCTATGTAAGTGAAATACTGCGTCGTGACCGGTTTATCCAAACCCAGCTGTTGACGGACAAGCTCTACATCCTTTTGACCTGCATCCGGACCAGCTACAAGCCGCGCAGGATCCCCGGGAATCATATGGACAAACATGAAAATAAAAATGGAAACAATCAATAGAATAGGAATGATGCCCACTAAACGCTTTAAGATATAACGAAACATAACCCGCCTCCTTTTCCTTCCTGTCTTCAAGATAGGGCGGCCACTAACAAGTTAATTAGCGACCGCCCACTATTTCCCTACCTTTTAATTTCTGCTTCCTTTGCACTCAGAGAACCGTCAGGCAGTAAGTAAACGCCTTCCAGGTAATTCTTTTTCCCCGCGATTGTGTCTTCGACAATCAGAGGGGCCCAAGGTGCATCCTCCCAAATCATTTTCTGTACATCAGTGTAAGCTGCTTGGCGCTTCTCTGGATCCGCTGTTTGTAAAGCAGCGTTAATTAGCTGATCCGCCTTTTCATTTTGGTAATAGCCTACATTATAGGATTTCGGCGGGATTGAATCCCCGGCAAGTAACGGACGAATTCCCCAATCTGCATCCCCCGTGGAAGAAGACCAGCCGCCATAATAAAGCTCGACTCCGGCATCTTTCGCATCTTGAACGGACCAAATTTTATCCGTTAGGGTACCTGCTTCCATAGGAACGACTTCTACTTTAATGCCAACTTGTCCCAATTGCTGTTGGATAAACTCCATTGCCTTCATGGCATCTGAGTTATTTGCTCCCCAAATGGTAGTTGTAAAGCCTTTTTCATAGCCTGCTTCTTTCAACAGCTTTTTTGCCTTTTCTAGATCATATTGGTATGTTTTTTGCTTAGAATAGAACTGGAGGCCAGCCGGAATGATTGAATCCATTTCGCTTCCAAATCCACGGTACACAACCTTTAAGAACGCTTCTTTATTAATCGCATAGTTAATCGCTTGACGTACTTTAACATCATTAAAAGGCTTCTTTGTCGTGTTCATGGTCATATAACGCGCTACAATGGAAGGTTTATTTTCTACGACAATACCGTCTTTTCCATTGATGGCTTCCACCTGTTCGGTAGGAACCGGATAAATAAAATCAGCCTCCCCTGTTTGTAACATCGCTACGCGCGCTCCGTTTTCCGGTACAGGCTTAAACTTGATGCTATCTACCTTCGGCAAATCTTTCTCCCAGTAATCCGGATTCTTTTCAACAGTCAAATGATCGCTTGGATCCCACTCTGCAAATTTGAACGGGCCAGTTCCAACAGGATGCTTGGATACCTCTTTCCCGAATTCCTCCAAAGCCTTAGGACTGATGATTCTTGCCGCAGGATGGGCAAAGTTATTCAGCATCGCTCCAAACGGTTCCTTTAACGTGACTCTAAAGGTGTACTCATCTACCGCCTCTGTTTTGTCTACTAGTGCAAACATGCTGTATCTTTTCAATTTATTATCTGGATTAGCTACACGGTCGATGTTTACCTTCACAGCTTCCGCATTAAATGGGGTACCATCGTGGAATTTGATTCCCTGCTTCAATTTGAAGGTGAATACTTTTGCATCATCGCTAGCTTCATAGCTTTCCGCCAAAACAGGAACCATCTTCATATCTTTGTCGAACCCAACCAAACCTTCGTACATCGTTGCTTGGACGGAACCGGACAACGTATCGTTCGTGTCCTGCGGATCCATGCTTACGAGGTTATCCTTGATGGCAATCGTAAGGCTGTTCCCGTCTTTTTTGGCAAGCGGCTGTTCCTTTTGCTTTGTCACTGTTTTCGGTTTCTGGCTCTCTTCCGACGAACCGGACTGACTGGAGCAGCCCGCAAGCGCAAGGCTTATGGCCATGAATCCAGTAAGAACGGCGGTCAGGTATTTTCTTTTTACCATTTTATTTCCCCCTTGATCATTTTTATTTACAAAAGTGCCTTAGCACTTGTGTAACGAAAAGGATGGTACCATTTCACCCACATTTTCTTGGCGGGCATTCTTCAGAACAGGGCGGTAATGATGCATAACTTTGTTGAGCTGCTCTTCACTGATGAAATTAAGTTGTCTCAAGGTCTCAAGAGCGACTGGATAGGCGGCTCGACCGTTTCCATCTTCTATCTTGATTGCGATGCCGATTCCCGTTTCCCTGTCCCCAATCAGGTAGACAGCTTCTGCTCCTGCTTTGCCAAATAAACGGCCTTCAGTCGCATTCATAAAGTCGGTACAGAAACGGCCAGTTCCACCTACCATTTCGGGATAATTCATCATGGCAGTTGTTATTCGATTTGCAGCCTTGGCTCTTTCTTCTCCCATGGAATCAGGGCGGGCCATTCTAGCAAAGGCATAGGCAAACCGTTCTAATGGCAGGGCATGTACTGGAACACCGCAACCATCTGTTCCCATTTGAATTTTTTCAATTGGATATTCCGCCACTTCGGAAATCGCTTTCAAAATCCTTTGTTGAACCGGATGGCTGGGCAGATAGTAATCTTCAAGCGTTTCTCCCATATATTTAGCGGTCACCAGCATACCTGTATGCTTGCCAGAGCAATTGCTATATAAAGGGGTGAGATCCTTGCCCTCTGCCATCAATTTCTTATATGTATCCTGTGAATGTGGAATATGGGTTCCACACTGTAAAGATGTGTCTTCAATTCCTGCTCGTCCAAGAATAGCCAGTACCCGATCAGTATGCTGAGCCTCCCCACTGTGTGAAGCGCAACATAACGAAATGTCTGATTCACACATCTCATAGAAGTCTGCAGCACCTGTTTCCACAACCGGAATGGTTTGTAAAGGCTTCACCGAAGACCGAGCATAGGTTACCCGATTTGGATCACCAAGCGAATATAACAATTTACCATCCGAATTAACGACAGCTATGTGTCCGAAATGGGAGCTTTCCACCCTTCCTCCACGGTATACATCTACTAGTTTTGATAAATTCAAAGCTTTGCACCTCTCTTCTTACTTTTCAGAATCTTTCGTCAATCATATTATATTATTTAACCTATTTCAACCTATTTTTCAAAAAGGAAAATTAGGATTTATATAGAATTATTAATTAAATAGGTTTTAATAGGGGGTAATAAGTTTGAAAGTATTTATTTCTGCGGACATTGAGGGAATAGCTGGAGTCGTTCATCGTGAACATACCACACGAGACGGACGGGAACATGATCGGGCTAGAATGCTGATGACTGAAGAGGTGAACGCATGTATCGAAGGCGCTTTGTCAGTGGGGGCTACAGAAATTGTGGTGAATGATTCCCATGGAACGATGCGTAATCTGATCCCCGAAGCGATGCACCCAGATGCAGAGTATATCACTGGTTCGCCGAAAACACTTGCGATGATGGAAGGGATTAGTCCGGAGTTTGATGCAGCTTTATTTGTAGGCTATCACTCTAGGATGGGAAACGACGGAATTTTGAATCATACCTTTCATGGAGGAGTTATTCGAAATATAAAAATCAATAACCTCGATATGGGTGAAATCGCGCTGAATGCAGGAATTGCCGGGGTATTCCGAGTGCCTGTTGCCCTTGTTACGGGATGTCAGTACGCGGCCGAAGAAGCTGCGGAATTCATTCCGGGAATTAAAACGGCTGTTGTTAAACACACCATCAATCGGCAAACGGCAAAAAATTTAAGCCCACAGAAAGCGCGGAGCCTAATCAAGGAAAAAACAATTGAAGCACTTTCGAGTCTTCATAAAATACAACCTGTCAATATGCAAGGCCCCTTCCAGGTCGAAGTCACTTACCTACACCCAGGCTTGGCTGATGCTGCCGGAATTCTGCCAATTGTCGAAAGAGTGAACTCAACAACCCACTCCTTTGAAACAGATGACCTCATCACTGCTTTCCGGTATATTCGCAGTCTGATTGCCATTGCGGGAGCATTGAACTGAGGCACAGGTGAGGCACGGGGACGGTTCTCATGGTTTTTGATTAAGTAAGTATCAAACACAAGAAGAACCGTCCCCTTGGTCCACCGTAACTATTTTCGAAAAATATCCGCTAGTATTAGGGCGGCGGCGCCCATTAGGGTTGATTTTTCTTTTAGTTTGCCTGGGATGATGGTCAGGCCCTTTTGAAATACTTCGATTGCGCGATTCCTCGCGATAGTGGCTGATAGTTCAATCATTTTTTCATATTTTTCTGGAAGTTTTCCTCCAATAATAATGAGATCGGGATTAAAATAATTAATGACGTTGGTTAAGCCAATCCCAAGATAGTTGGCTGCTTCTTCCACTGCTTTGATAGTAAACGGATCTTTTGATTCAATCGCGTCAAGTATGTCTGAAAACGAAATTTGTTCAATAGCGGGATAGGGATACCTCGTTTTATACCCTAGCTGTAAGCCTTCTTTCACCCTTTTCACGATGGCCAGACCGGATGCTTTTAATTCCAGGCACCCGTAGTTTCCACAATTGCATCGGGGCCCAAAGCTGTCAATGGAACAGTGGCCGATCTCCCCAATTCCAAAACCTTTATGATTCACCAGCATTCCATTCAAAATAACACCACTGCCGATCCCTTCACCCACAAACAGGTATACCAGGTTTTCTGCCTCCTTTCCTGCTCCAAACCATTTTTCCCCTAATGCCGATAGATTGGCATCTTTTTCAACTTTGACTGGAATCTGGAGTTCTTTTTCTAAAATACGTTTTAATGGCACTTGTCTCCACAGCGGTAAATTAGGAGGTGAAATCACCTCGCCGGTGATCGAATTAATTGGTCCTGGAATGGAAACCCCAATTCCTACTATTTTTTGATAGTCAATCGCTTCTTGTTCGATAAGGGTTTTTAAACCCTCTTTGATAATTTGGATATATTCATCCGGCCCTTTGATGGTGGGAGATTTTATGCATATTTCATTAACGAGTACGGTATTAAAGGTAAAAAGACCAAACCGGACCTTTTCATCTACTGAAATATCGATCCCGACCACATACAAGGCTTCGGAATGTAATTCATACAGAATCGGCTTTCTTCCACCACTGGAGATCCCTTCGCCGCATTCCTTGATCATTTCATTTTTTAATAAATCATTGATAATATTTGAAATCGCTGCAAACGTTAATTTTGCTTCGTCAGCAAGTTCCGCTTTCGTGATTTTGCCCTTTTTTCGGATAAAATCAAGGACCTTTATTGAATTCATCCTCTTAGCAAGATTTTGTTCGACATATTCCTTCATTTCATCCTACCCCGCATTACAAATTATGTAAAAACTAATAACCCGGCCCCAATGACCCCCACTTTGTGATCAAGCATAGGAGGCTCAATCATCAGGTGACTTCTCATACTGGGAAATAACAAATGGGACGTCTTCTCTCTTAACTGCGGCAATAACCACTCACCGGACTGCATCACACCACCGCCAATCACAAAAATCGACGGATTCAATAGGTGCATCAGGTTGGCAATCCCAATGGAAAGATATGTTTTTACCTCTTCTACTATTTTTAAAGCGACACTGTCCCCGGCCATAGCCAATGCAAAGACTTCCTTAGCGCCGCCGTCAATTCCTAATCGTTCTCTCCCTACCCTTTCGATGGCCGTTCCTGATGCAAGTGCTTCTAAGGCGCCAGTGTTTAAATTAGCAACCTGTGGGCCCCTCTCACTAATAATCATATTCCCTATTTCGCCGGCATTTCCCTGCGCGCCAACAAACAGTTTTCCGTCAATGACGATTCCCGCTCCGATACCGGTGCTTACCGTGATGTAAATGACACTTTTTTTACCGGCCCCGGCTCCAACCCTTGCTTCTGCAAGTGCCGCCACATTGGCGTCATTCTCTAAATAGATTGGTATATCCCTAAATTCGCTTTGCAGCATCTCGACAATGGGACATTGATGCAGTGATTTCAAATTGGGCGGATCGAGAATCATGCCTTCTGCTTGATTAATGGGCCCCGGTGAACCAACACCAATTCCTTTAATCTGATAATCTCCCTTTACGGTCTTAATCATCGTGATCATGTTTTGAATAATATAGTCTCTACTTTTATATGCTTCTGTCAATCTACTGCCTTCTTGTAAAATTTGACCCATTTTGTTCATCAGGGCAACCCGAATATTCGTACCACCCAAATCAACACCAATCGCTAAGTGTTCCTCCTTCTCGTTCTTACTCATTGGATCCACCTCATTTACTGTTTCATTCATTTCCAATTTTTGAAAAATAGACCTTTCAAAACCTTGAGTGCCATAGGAGCAGCGTAACTCCTATGACACCCTGGCCTTTTACTGCGGTGTTACTTTTTCAAAAGAATAACCTAATCTCTTTCTAGTAATAAAATCAATGCATTCGCGTCTGCTGTGAGTACCTTTTTGGCCTTCGGTGTAATTCGGTCCTGCAATCCTTTGTTATTCAGGTGCTTGATGAAATCTTCTAGGTGTTTGATCGCCTGTTCCTTATGCTCCTTGTTGAAATGGTCAAGGGACTGGGTGAGACTGTTGGTCAATTGTACAGCCATTGGACCTGTTATGTCTTTGGACTCTTTATATTGTTCCATCAGTTTCATGACCGATTGGTAGCTGTCGGTAACATCGTTATACCCAAGCAGCTCCACCTCTGCTAACATGGTTGAATCAGCTCCGCCATTATCACTGATTTCCAGTTTATAATAGGAAAATTTACCTGGATTTTGAATCGTAAATGCTCGTGTATACTGACGCCATTGGAACGACTCATTTGTTTTTTGATCAAGAATCTCCCAAGTTTCGCCGTCATTTGATCCTTTTAAGACCCAGGATTTTGGATCTGCCTCCTGTGCTCCTTTTGAAGAAGTCAATGTATACATTTTGACGTTTTGTTTTCCTTCCTTAAACTGATAGTCAATGGAAGGTGTCTTACTTTTCATGGTTAATTGGCTATTGGATGTATTATCAAACAATAATCCGCCATCACCTTCATCACTTACGGTCACAGATCCCTTTTCCGCAGCCACTAGTTTATCTGTCAAATCCCTTAACGGCAGTGAGGAAAGGGTTGTTCCATCGGTAGCCACCGAAGTAATCGATTGCAGAATATCCTGATCGCCGCTGCCCCATTTAGATGGCTTAGGTCCCATGTCAAAATCAATGACGGCCCCATTGGCAATATCCGCATGTAAAAGAGAGGTTTTAGAATAGGCTTTTCCATTTACCTTCATACTTTGTACATATTTGTTTTCCTTGCTATTGTTTGGAGCGTTAATCACAATCGACTTTCCATTTTCAAGATGGATGGTTGCCTTCTTAAATAATGGCGCACCAATGGCATATTCAGGTGTACCCATTTTAAGCGGATAGAATCCCAGCGCGCTAAAGATATACCAGGCGGACATTTCACCGTTATCCTCATCCCCCGAATATCCCTGGCCTATTTCACTGCCAATGTAAAGCCGATCAAGGGCTTCACGGACTTTTTCCTGTGTTTTCCATGGCTGCCCGGCGTAATCATACATGTAGGCGATATGATGGGACGGCTGATTGCTATGGCCATACATACCCATTCTGACATCTCTTGCCTCTCTCATTTCATGGATGGTCCCGCCATATGAGCCAGGAAACAGTCCGGTTTCCGGTGTACTAAAGAATTGATCAAGCTTAGTCGCCAGTCCCTCTTTACCGCCATAGAGATTGGCAAGTCCCTGTCCGTCCTGCGGTACATGGAACGCCATATTCCAGCCATTTGTCTCGGTATAATCGGATCCCCAAACGGCAGGATTGAAATTATCCGGAGTGGATCTCCAGGCCCCATTTGCTGTTCTGCCATTAAAGAACCCAATCGATGGATTGAACATATGGACATAGTTTTGCGCACGATTTAAAAAGTACTTATAATCCGTTTCGTAGTTTGCTAGGTAAGGGTCATTCTTGTCTCCCTTTTCTTTTAGAGTTTTTGCCAAATTAGCGATACCGAAATCGTTAATATAGCCATCCATGGCCCACGCTAACCCTTCGCCCGTTGATGTATTGGTATATCCATCAAAAATCGAAGTAGTTAACCCCTTTCGGCCCGTCCCGGCATTAGGGCTAACAGCCTCAGCGTTACGAATCGCCGATTGGTAGAAGCTCTGGACATCAAAATTCGTTACCCCTTTCAGATAAGCATCCGCAAAGGCGACATCCGAACTCGTGCCCGGCATCAGGTTGGCGTATCCCGGTGAAGACCACCTGGCAATCCAACCGCCATCCCGGTATTGCTGGACAAATCCATCAATCAGTTCACCGGCAATCGTTGGCGTTAATAAAGAATAGGCCGGCCATGCCGTTCTGTAGGTGTCCCAGAATCCGTTATTTACATACGTTTTTCCATCAACGATTTTCGCACCCGTTGTGGTATCAGTATTTTGGCCGGTTGCGGCAGAATAAGGACTTGCATATTTATAGACCGGATCATTTGTCGTTCCGACATTTTCAAAGGCTGAATTTGGATATAAGAATAAGCGGTACATATTGGAATAAAGAGAAACAAGCTGGTCATCGGATGCACCTTCTACTTCAATGATCCTTAACTGTTGATCCCATTGTGTTTTCGCTTTTTCTTTTAATCGATCAAATGTATCATTTGGGCCGATTTCTTGTTCCAGGTTTTTCTTGGCTTGCTCTACACTTATTAAAGAAGTGGCAATTTTCATGGTGACTACTTTGTCACTATCTTTAGACGTATCAAAGCGAAGATATCCTGTTACATTGTTTCGACTTTCACCTGTTAATTTACCGCTTTTTACTACTGGCTTATCAAACGTGGCATAGACGAACATCCGTGTTGCCCCTGTTGATAGTCCGCTTTTTACATCAGAATAGCCTGTGATCTCTCCTGTGTTCGTATCGATGGTGAGACCGCCATTATTGTTAACATTATCAAATATAAGATTGGATGTGGCACCTGTAAAAGTAAATTTAAACATAGCAGCATGGTCTGTTGGAGTCATTTCAGTACGAATACCATTCTCAAATTTCACACTGTAATAATGAGGCTGGGCAATTTCATTCGAATGGTTAAATGCTAATGCCCGTGTTGTCCGGTTGGCATTTGGTGTCGCGGCAGTTGAATCTGATGGCATTACTTGGAAGGTCTGACGATCCCCCATCCATGGACTTGGCTCATGGCTGACAGAAAAAGCCTGGATTTGTGGGAGATTATTGGCATTATTGCTTTCATGATATTGATAGATCCAGCTTGATCCGGCATTAGTAGTCGGAGTCCAGAAGTTAAATCCATGTGGAACCGCAACGGCAGGGAAGTTATTTCCACGAGAAAACGAGCCGTTTGATTGTGTCCCGCGAAGGATATTGACATAATCAGTTGGAGAGCTATAGGTTTTGTGAACCGGCTTTCCTTCAATTTTAATATCATCAATACTTCCTCTAAAGGCGCCAGGTCCTTTTGGGTTATCATAGGCAACAAGAATCCTCTTGATTGTTTTTCCTGCTGCAACAGAACCAATTTTCGATTTGATTGCGTTCCATTGGTTGACGTATAAGTATTTTGAATCCCCCTGGTCTTTTGGGTTAAGACCTGCACCATACTGGTCTTTTGCCTTTAGATCATGGAGATAGGTCCCATCCGAAAAGGCAAGATCCACAGAGACGTATGTGCTTGAATAGTCATTATGATTTTTATCCGTAAATTCCGGAGCAATAAAATAAGACAGCTCCGTTTCAGGGGTAACAAGGATGTCGACATCGTTCACCTTGTTGTAAGAATAAGCTCTTCCGTCAGTAAGATGTGTACCTGAATAGTTCAGGGCCCCGAGGCCAGTCCAGCCCACGTTTGTCTTAGCCGTATAGGAGCTAGATGGACCTTTTCCGATAAATGACTTCATATCACCCGGTGGCGGTGCTGGAACTTCAATTCCGTCAGATAAGGAAATTTCCGCTAATTGGGTAATACTGTCACCGGCATTTTTCGTAATGTCCAATTTGTAATACAGGTACTTGGTTGTATTCGTTAAGTCATACAAATTCCGTTGGAAACGATCTTTAAACTCTTCCCCTTGACGTGTATCAACGGCCGTCCAATTCGTACCGTCTGAGGAACCGTAAAGTGTCCAGTTTTTCGGATCCCTTCCCTTAGCGTCATTGGCTGATGTAAAAGCATATTTCACAACGGCCACCGGTTCAGATAGCTTAAGGACAATGTTAGCCGTTGGTTCAAATGCTAACCATTTTGTAGTCGGATCCCCATCAATCAGCTTAGAATCGACTTCATTCGGCGGATTGTTGGCACTTGCCGTAACTTGAACAACCTTATCGGTGATATCTCCAAGGATGAGATCGCGCTTGACATTGCCATCAATTCCTGAGGACATTTTCTTGCCATTTGCATCCGTCTCCACTGTATTCGTCCAATTCAGTTCCGGATCGGATTTTTCAAACGAAGTAAAGAAGTCCGTTTTCACGGATGCCGTCGAAGCTGACGGTGCCGCCAGTGCGGATGGGTTTTGCATAATAGGGAAACTTGCCAGAACAGCGACAGATACGATACTCGAAATGAGCTTTTTGATGGTTCCTTTTTTCACTAAATAATAGCCTCCTTTTAAAACTTTTTAAAGAACGTTGAATAAGTATTCATGATTGCTCGAAAACAATCACCTCCTTTATAAAGTTGGTTAAAGGGTAAAGGACATTATCCTTTCACCGATCCCGCTAATAGCCCTTTGACAAAGTATTTTCCTAAAAAGATATACACGATTAAGGTTGGCAGGGCAGCAAGAAGCGCGCCAGCCATTTGCACATTCCATTGCACAATCTGGCTTCCGGAAAGGTTCTGCAACGCTACCATGATCGGTTGCTGATCAGAGGTAGTGATGGTGACCGCAAATAAGAATTCATTCCAGATGTTGGTGAATTGCCAAATCGCTACCACCACAAATCCAGTTATTGAAAGGGGAAGCATGATATAACGGAAAATCCGTAAAAAACCCGCACCATCAATCATCGCAGATTGCAGCATTTCATCGGGAATACTAGAGTAGAAGTTTCGAAACATTAAAGTCGTAATCGGAATTCCGTACACCACATGGACAAAAACAAGACCGGGTATGGTGTTATATAAACCAATTTCACGCAGAAATTGAATCATCGGAATTAAGATACTTTGATAAGGAATGAACATCCCAAATAAGATCAGCGTGAAAATGGTGTTTGATCCTTTAAACTTCCATTTCGACAACACATATCCATTTAATGAACCCAGTAAGGCGGAAAGTAAGGTTGCGGGAATGACAAGATAAAAGGAATTTAAGAGATTGGGAGTTAATTTCGTAAAGGCAGTGGCATAGCTGCTAAAATCCAGGGCGGACGGCAGCTTCCACATATCACTCAACGTGACTTGGTCCAACGGTTTTAAGCTGGTCACGACCATGACATAAATGGGCATGAGAAAAAATAAGGCGAGTGCAATTAACAAAAGATATAACAACGGTTTGCTGATGCTTTTCAGTGCCATTACGACTCACCCTTTCTACTTGAAATGAGATATGGAACAATAAAAATGGCGACAAATAGCAGCATGATGATCGCAATGGCGGCACCGTTTGCATAATAATTCCCGCGGAAGGTGGTTTCAAACATATAGACCCCCGGAACATCCGTCACAAAATTCGCTCCCGGCCCTGTCATGGCATAAATTAAATCAAATATTTTCAGCGAAATGTGAGCCATGATGATAATGACACTGACCGTGATCGGCCTTAACATGGGAATGATGACCTTTCGATACACTTTAAACTCGGAAGCCCCGTCTATTCTGGCTGCTTCCTTTAACTCTTCCGGAATGGCCCGAAGTCCCGCTAGATACATCGCTAACGAAAAACCCGTCATTTGCCAAACGGCCGCAATGATAACGGCAATAATCGCAATCGGAATACCAAACTCAATTTTCCCTATTTTAAATCCGGCCAGGATATCTGTATTCGTATACCACATCGAATCCAAGCCAAATTTTTTCAAAAATAAATTAACGCCTGTTGTCGGATTTAACAGCCACTGCCAAACAACCCCGGTAACAACGAATGATAAAGCCATCGGAAAAAAGAAAATATTTCTAAAAAGAGATTCCCCGCGAATCTTTTGATCAAGAAAAATAGCTAACAGTTGTCCGGCTATCACTACTACTGCAATAAAGGCGACCGTAAACACTAACGTGTTACGTAAATCCGCTTGAAAACGATAGTCATCAAATAAATAAGCATAATTTTTCAAGCCAGCAAATGAAAAGTCGGGCACCAATGTATTCCAGTTACTCATGCTTACATAACCTGTCCAGCCAATAAAGCCGTACACAAATACAGCTATAAGCACAATGGAAGGCAGAATAAAACAAAGGGCTAATAAATGGTCCGTTGTTAGCTTCCGATTCCTTTTCGTTCCAGTTTGATGTATGACTTCTGAAATTTTCTCTGTTCGGTTTAGCTCCATCTTTAAAACCCCTTCATATTTTCTTACAATGTCTAACAATCAAGACGTATGTATACATAGAAAAGCGCAAGCGCCCTGGTCAGCGGCGTATGGCCTCCTCGAAAAAGCTAACGCTTTTTCTTCGTGCGATGCCTATGCTGCCGAAGCTTTCCTTGTGGAGCGCTCCAACTGAGATAAAGGAAACACGAAGAGCCGGAGGCGCATTCGTGCTTGACTTATCGTAGGGCGGAGAGCGAAGGACACTAGCCGCTAGGGTGCTGGAGCTAGACATTTCTCAAAGTCGAAACTTAAAAATTCTTATATTACATGGAATAAAGGAGGAAGATGGGTGTCTCTTCCTCTTTTCACTTAGGCTTTATTTTTTTAGATCAGAGGAAGCCGCAACTAATGTGTCGATAAATTGATCGACATCTTTTTGCGTAACAAAGATGTTAATTGCTTGATTAACTTTAGTGAGGAAACCTTCCGGTGCCGCCGAACCATGAGCCAAGCTGGCAGCTAACTTCGCTTCTTTAAAGTCAGCCATCGTTTGCTTTCCGTATTCGTCATATTTTGCCGGATCCGCATCAATACGTGCAGGAATCGAGCCTTTTAATGGATTGAAGGCATCTTGGCCTTCAACAGACCCCAATACAGATAAGAATTTCTTCACGTCCTCCGGATTTTTAACTCCTTTTGGCAATCCAAAGGTATCGGTAATAACCAAAAAGCTGCCTTCCGTACCCGGAGTGGTGATAAAGCCGAAATCTTCATTCGTCTTTAATTTTAAATCATTGACAAAGTAACCCTTGGCCCAGTCACCCATGACATTCATCGCAGCTTCACCCTTGCCTACCAATTGGGCTGCATCCTGCCAGTTGCGTGAACTGTGATCCGCATTCACATAATTAAGCATTTTCTTAAAGGTCTTTGTTGCTTCTACAACACCCGGGTCATTTAGTGGTACTTCACCTGACCAAAGCTTCGTGTATTTTTCTGCGCCGATCGTCCCTACGAGGATATCTTCAAAAAGCATGGTCGCTGTCCACGGCTCTTTGTCCCCCAATGATAACGGCGTAATTCCTTTCTCTTTCAGTTTATCTGCAACCGTAAAAAACTCATCGAACGTTTTTGGAGGAGTTAAACCGTTGTCAGCAAAGATTTTTTTGTTATACCAAATGACATTCCCGCGGTGAATATTCACTGGGACCGAGTAAATATTTCCATCTTTGCTTACCATATCAATTAATGATGGTGGGAATTTATCTTTCCAGCCTTCTTTATCATATAAATCATTGAGCGGCTCCATTTTCCCTGCAGCCACCCAGCCGGCATTCAACTCTGCACCGCCGTGTACCTGGAATGTAGCAGGAGGATCATTCCCTTGCATTCTGCTGGCAAGAACGGCTTTTGCATTCGTTCCTGCGCCGCCAGCTACAGCAGCATTTTCAATTGGAACATCCGGATACTTTTCTTGAAAAAGCTTCAATAACGCTTTCAGACCATCCTCTTCACCCGCTCCGGTCCACCAGCTGAAAATCTCTAATTTTCCCGCCTTTTTTTTGTCTGTACCCTTTGATTTCGAATCAGACGAAGTGGAGCTTGAACAACCTGCAATAATAAATGAGAAAGCCAGTAAACATGAAACTATCGATAACCATCTTTTCTTCATTACTTTCGCCCCCTATTTTTGTGTTTTTTTGAGAGTAAGCGTTTACAAGAATGCATTTCGAAAATGGTAGTCCCTCCTTTTTTAGAAATGGAGTAGGATGGGTATTCCTGCCCATTCCTCGCTTTGGTGAAATCGGATGATCCAGTGGTATGTAAAACCTGAAGTACTTATTAAAATCACTTTAATAAGATTTAACTTAATCGTATTATATTCAGAAATATCCGTCTACTTATTTCCTTCCTCATAAAACCTTATAAATCGACACGTCAGGGCTTAACATGACACGAAATCCCTGCATAGAGCAAGACTTACACCGATTGAACAGAAAACAAAGCAAAAGAACACTCCCGCGCTTTCGTTAACAAATCTATCTAACTTTTACGGATTTTGTTAACCTAATTGAAAGTCAAAAAAACAGAGAGCAATTTTGCCCTCTGTTAATCTTAGAACTTCATCTGAATGGGGGTCACCCCCGGGTCTGACCCCACTAGCCTATTTCACCCATACTCCACTAGAATTAAAGAAGTATCGTTTTCCAGAAATCGTTACCCAACCAGTTTGCATAGTACCACTGTTGTTGAGGTAATACCATTTCTCGCTATCTTTCAGCCAGCCCATTTGCATTGCACCGCTCTTTTCAAGGTAGTACCATTTCGAGCCGTCTTTAACCCAGCCCGTTTGCATCGTACCACTCTTATCGAGGTAGTACCATTTCAAGTCGTCTTTAACCCAGCCCGTTTGCATTGCACCGCTATTATCGAGGTAGTACCATTTCAAGCCGTCTTTAACCCAGCCCGTTCGCATTGCACCGCTATTATCGAGGTAGTACCATTTCAAGCCGTCTTTAACCCAGGCCGTTTGCATTGCACCGCTATTATCGAGGTAGTACCATTTCGCACCGTCTTTAACCCAGCCTATTTGCATTGCACCGCTCTTTTCGAGGTAGTACCATTTCGCACCGTCTTTAACCCAGCCCGTTTGCATAACACCACTCTTGTCGAAGCAGTACCAATTTGCATCAACTTTTTCCCAGCCTGTTACTTTGCTGCCTTTACTGTCATAGTAGTACCATTGGCCGTTTTCGGCTTTCCAGCCCGGTTTCACTTCTTCGGCAGGTACTTCAGTTTGCTTAACAGTTACTTTACCTTGTGCTTCCTGTGTAATTCTTTTTCCATTGGCATCTGTTAGTTCCACGTCAATAATAGCATCTTGAATCTTTACATCCGGAACAGTCCAAACACCCTTATACACTCCCGGCTCTACCTCTTCCATTTTATTTTTAGCGGAAGATTGTGTCTTCTTTTGCGCAGGGAGTTTCACTTCAAAGTTTGCTTCTCCACCCAACACATTACTTTGGAAGGATATTTCCAGCTTATCGCCCGGCTCCAAATGCTGGTCACTTGCCGGTTTTAAATCCTTAATGACAGGTTTCTCCGTTAGTAGTGAAACGATAACAGGATCCGATTTTCCGGTCACTTTACCATCTAACATTGACACCGCTATTAAACTATTTTCACCTTCTGTAATTTTCGTTGGGATTGTAAATGTACCTTCATCGCCAACTTTTGCATTACCTACCTCTACATTATTATTCATCAGCTTAATCGTTGTTGTCGGTGAGGCAGTCCCTTCAACAATGATGTTTTCATCCTTGAATGCTTCATCCTGTTTTGGCGAAGTAATGAAAGGCTTGTCTACTTCATAACTTACACGTGCACGGATCATATAGTTTCCATCTTCAACAAATGCCGGATAAAATTCACCATCAAGATATTGATAGCTTCTCTCCATATAGGGATTTCCATTATCGGTTGCTAAAGACAGTGCATTGGGGTAATTCAGTGTTTGGACATACACCATATAAAAGTCCCCATCGACCTTGATATTGTAATCTGTTAAATTAACGACTGTCCATCCATCCAATACCGCTTCAGCAGCGATCGGCCCGGCAAGTTTCTTACCCGGTAATCCATCTGGCCCAGAAGAATCCCATACTTCCACGTTAAATTCCGTCCCAGGCGTTTCTGAGTATTTTTTGTTCTTGAAGTGAAACACGCCATCTGTGACAATCGCTGATTTCTTATTCTCTGGCAATGACATTTTTACTGCCCATCCGGCTCCACCGCCAAAATACATACTGCCATTATCAACAATTCCGTTGTCATAGCCAATTTCGCCACCCGGATACGTGTAAAAAGGGTCAAGAACAATATCAACTACTTGGCTGTCCCCATTAATTGTAATTGCAACATCTTTACTGTGATAGCCGCTTCTCATTGCTCTCAATGTATAAGTACCTTCGTATACTGTAAGTTCAAATTTACCGTCCTTATTCGTTGCCACAGGTGCAATATTGGCATCTTCCATAAGGAGTAATGTCACACCATCAACAGCTTCCCCTGTTATTTTATCCGTAATCACACCGCTAACAGTTACTTTTGGAATTTCTTCCAATGTGAAATCTGCTTGTATAGCTTTATCTTTTTCGAACGTTACTGATTGCTGTTTAGAATGATACCCATATGCTTCAGCTTGAACTGTATATTTACCGGAAGCATGCGGAAGTTTATAAGAGCCGTTTTCAGGATTTGTGTTTACGTACTGTCTAGTTTCAAGGACACTGACTTTACCTCTAATCGGTAAATCAGAATCCTCAAGCGTTTGAACCACTTTTCCTTCCAAAGTCCCCAAACCTTCTATAATAGAAGATACAGCATTAAAGGCATTGACTAATCCATACCCGTACCCATCATTTGGTGACTCTGGATAGTCCTTATCCGTTAAAGGCTTTGCTGTTTTTAGTAAAATATTTTCTATTTCATCAACTGATAAACTTGCATTCACTTCATGTAATAGTGCTACAACAGCCGATACCGCGGGGGCCGCCATCGATGAGCCATTCCAGCCGCCTTCGTAATCACTACGAGGTACCGATGAACGAATATTCGCCCCAGGCGCTGAAATATCAGGCTTTATTTCATCATATGGAGAAGGTCCACGTAATGAAAAATCTCCAACTATATCATTACTATCTGTTGCTCCCACTGCAAATGATTCGGGATAGTTTGCCGGATTGGCAACTGATCCAGGTCCGCCATTATTCGTCATGCCTGTGTTTCCAGCTGCAAATGTGGGAAATATACCGGCATTTCTCCATTCCCTAACTACATCTCGATACCATTCATCAAGACCTGGTCCGCCACCCCATGAGTTGTTAACAATATCGGGTGCCATGTCAACCCGAGTATTCCCATTTGCATCTGTCGGTGCTAAAATCCACTCTGCAGCAGCCAATAGATTGGCATCACTTCCGCTAGTCTCCGAGAATGCCTTAACAGCAATCCATTTGGCGCCCGGTGCTATTCCTATTTTGTTTGTTCCATCTGGTTCACTGCCGACCATTGTCCCGGTCACATGTGTTCCATGTCCTAAATCATCATAGGGCACAGCTTGTCCAGCAGTGGCATCAAACCAATTAAAGTCATGATTAACTTCTCCAGTTTCTGCATTATAGCCTCGATACTTTTCCTTTAATGCGGGGTGATCCCATTGAACACCTGTATCAATACTCGCAACAACTACACCTGTCCCGTCGATTCCCTTTTCCCATAAAGCGGGAGCTCCAACTCTCTCAACATTCCATTCTACATTTGCAAGATTTGAATTAGGACTTTCCTCCTTAGATGTTGAAACAAATAATTGCCTTGTTTCGTTTGGTAATACTTTTTCAACTTCAGAAAAGGCGGCTATCTTTTCTGCAACCTCTTTCGTTGCTGTAACAGCCATACCATTGACGATAAAAAAGGGCTTAAAAGATTCGACATTCCCTTTATGTACTTCTTGGTTAAGGTATTTTAAAACGTTTTGCTGTTCTTCGTGTGCAGTAGCCTTTAATTCAGATACAACCGCAGAACGTTGGATAAACTTTTCTTTAATCGCAGTTAGTTTTTCCTGCTTCGCAATCGCCTTTGTACGCTTTATGGCTTTTGCAGTATCTGCTTTTTCATTAAATTTAACTAAAAAGGTTACTTTGTCATCTTTTTTGAAATCAGCTAGCAAACGATTACTTACCTTTTCTTTTGCAGCAGTTTGGGAATCATTCACATAAAGGTATGATGACTTAATAGATTCGGCATTCGCAAGTCCTGGGGATATCAATGAAAACACCATAAGTATTGTTGCTAGAATACTAAATAAACGCATGTGAAGCTGCTTCTTTTTCTTCAATTCGTTTCCTCCCTCTTTATTTTCAAATTTAAGCTTGGCATTTCGTGTAGTTGAAGTCTTTGTTTATGATAGGGGTGACATCAATCACTCAAAGATCCAACCGTATTTTCCATTTGAGGATATGCCCACCAATTCCACCATTTTCCCCCTTAATTTCATATTTACAGTTAATATTATAGGATATAGTATACTATTTTGATAGATAATTATTTGAATAGTTCGAATACAAAACCACAGGGACGGTTCTCATGGTCTTTTTCAATCATTTTCCCTTGTCCAAAAAAGCCACCAGAACCGTCCCCCATGTTCCAAAAACACAAAAAGCCGATCATCTATTTGATCGGCCCTTTCCCTAAATAATGGAATTCTCTTCCCTCTAAACTCAACTATTAAACTTCTTCCACCTCGTTCATGCCGCCCAATACATTGGCTTCTAGAGATGAATTTGAACGACTTAACTTACGCTTCATGGGGAAGTAATAAAGAGCTGCCGGCAAGAAAAGCCCTACTGCCCAGGCTAAGTCTGCACCATCTAGCAGATTGGCGACCGGCCCCACATAAAATGAAGCGTTTACAAAAGGGATCTCAGCAATGATTGATGCAACAAACGCAAATGTGGCAATCCCGTTGACCTTGCCATACTTCCCGTTCAGGTCGAAGATGTCTTTGACACTATATTCGCCTGAACGCAATACATAGTAGTCAACAAGGTTAATAGATGTCCATGGGATCAAGAAGTAACTCATAAAGAAAATAAAGTTTAAGAAAAAGTCTAGAAAGTTCCCTTGCCCAAGGATACACAGACCTGTTGCTACCATTGTGATGACAAGAAGGAAAGCAGCACGAACCTTTGGCGTAACTCTGAATTTGAAAAACGGTTCAATGGTTGTAATGGAAGACATAAACGCTCCGTACAAGTTAAACACATTGATCGCCAGCTGGCCAAAGATAATCAAGACAAACATGATTATAGCGAAGTTTCCAAAAAGGCCGGCTAAATTTCCGCCTGTATTGTCGGCGAAATTGGGAATTGCAATGGTTAAGATGGCTCCTAATACCATCATCCATACAGCACCAATTACTGTACCCGAATAACTGTACCAAAAGGTTTGTTTCGGGGGTGTATTGGTGGGAAGATAGCGTGAATAGTCTGCCACATATGGAGCATACGATAATTGCCATGTTACGGCGATACTGACAGAAAGTAAAAATGCCGATAAGTTAAAATCACCTGGCATCCATTGCTCGACAGGTACCGGTAACAGAAATACAATGACAGTCATGATTAAGAATAAAACCAACGAAGCCGCTGAGAACACCTTTTGAACTTTATGGATTAAGTCGTATCCATATAGAGCGACGACAAAACAGATGGCGCCAATAAAGATGATATTCCACGTTTGACCAATTGGAACAAGATCCCCAATCGTTTGAGCTGCCAATAGCGTGTTACTTGCAAAAAAGCCTAAGTAGATAAACATCACTAGAAATAAAGGGATAATGGCGCCAATAACGCCGAATTGCGCCCTGCTTTGGATCATTTGCGGAATGCCAAGCTTTGGACCCTGCACAGAATGGGATGCCATGAAAATGGCACCAACGAGGGCGCCGAGCACGATCGCAATCACACTCCAGAACAGGTTAAGCCCTAACACAATCGGTAATGCCCCAGATACAAGGGTCGTGATATTCATATTAGCCCCGAACCAGATCGGAAATAAATCCCTTGCTTTCCCGTGCCTTTCATTCTCTGGAACATATTCAATACTACGCGTTTCAACCTTCACACACATACCCCCTTTTATTCTTTCAGCAAAAAATTTAAATCCTTACTTTATCGGTTAACTTGGCAAAAACTTCGCGGACATTTTCCGGTGAAAATTGAAGTTCATCCGGATTAGAAGACCCCCAAACGTGATAGTCTTCATCGTTTAATTGCCTCGCAATTTGCCCGGTATCATACACTTTCAGATCATAAATCCAGTTTGCCATCATTAATATCGAAGCCATATGTGCCCCTTCAGTTGTGGTCCCGCACATATCCTTTACGAGATTCACCTGATAATCCCGATAATACGCATCTAAAACGGTAGCTAATACACAGCAATCTGTCAGAACTCCGCCAACAATTAAATGTTTCACGTCTAAACTTTTTAGCATTAAATCAAGGCTGGATTCGTAAAAACCACTGTATCGATATTTGTCCAACACGATGTCCTTTTTTTGTGGTCTTAGTTCGTCAATGATTTCAATGGTTTCCGTTCCGGCGTGATAGTAGATGGGTTCCCCGAGTTCATTGACTGGTTCTTTATTCGCCAAACCGACGCCATCCGCTCTGCCGATATGACGCGTGTAAATAATCGGGATTCCCTTTTCACGGCAGGCGCGGATCAGGATATCGGCATTTTGTATTACATCACTCATCCCGACAACATCCGACGTACCGCTTTCCTTTTGAAGATCAATTAATAAAAGAGCTGTTTTTTTCAGATCCATTCTCTTCACTCCTAGTTTTCCTCTTGAAAAGTCACAAATAGGGTATAAAATTACACTGTTTCAGCAGGCTAACCTGGTCTATCGGCGATTTTTATAAGTTTATCGGCGAATTTAACCATTCTATCAGCGATTTTGGTGTTTCAATCGGCGAATTTAACGATTCTTTCGGCGAATTTCCTTTTTCCTTGCAGATAAATCAGCTTTTGTTGCGGATATGAAAACTTTACTTGCGGATGACTTACCTTTACTTGCAGTTAGCGCCATCCATTGCAAAAAGCAGCAATCTTTTAGAAAAGAGCCAATCCAAACCGCTACCATGTACCATACAAGTCAAAACAGCAGTGATTTAGCTTTCCAATTAATCTTTCACAAGAATCTTCCATTCTTTCATTTCTAACTCCCGCGATTCTTCAACCACGTGAGGGTCCTTTAAAGCTAAGGCGTTGGCCTCTTCAAAGGAATCCGCCACGTAAACAACTAGTCCTCCCGATTTGTCCGTGAAAGGACCTCTTGCAAAAATTTTCCCTTTCGCATCCAGTTCATCTAAATACTGAATATGACGGGGGAGTACATCTTTATTTTTTTCAACGTCCAACATGTGCAAAAATGCTGCGAAATAGCCCATGAGCTGCCACCTAATTCCGATTCCAAACGACAAGTTTTAATTCAGTCATTTCTTCAACAGCGTATTTCAACCCTTCGCGGCCATTTCCGCTTTCTTTAACACCGCCGTAGGGCATGTTGTCAACACGGAACGTCGGGATATCATTGACCATAACACCGCCGACATGCAGTTCATCGATCGCATTCAATGCGGTATGAATATCATTTGTGTAGATTCCTGCTTGCAGGCCGTAACGGGAATCATTGACCTTTTGGATTGCCTCGTCAACGGATGTTACTTTATCGACAATCACAATAGGGGCAAATACTTCTTGGCACGATACCTTCATATCCGCATCCGCATCAACGAGGACGGTTGGCAAAAGAATATTCCCCTCAGCCTTGCCGCCCGTTGCAATCTTAGCCCCGGAGCTAGCGGCCTCGTTGATCCACCGTAACGATCGTTCGACATCTCCAGGTGTAATTAAGGCGGATACATTCGTTTCAGAATCAAGCGGGTCGCCGATTTTTAACTTCTGCACTGCCGGAACAAATTTTTCAACAAATTCTTCATATAGAGTCTCATGAATGTAAATTCGTTGTAAGGATATGCACACCTGGCCTTGGAAAGAGAATGCTCCTTCTACACAGCGTGAAATGATTTTATTCAGATCCACACCTTGATCAATAATAACCGCTGCGTTTGACCCCAATTCCAGCGTTGCTCGTTTTAATCCCGCTTTGTTCCGGATCGCAATCCCTACCGCCGGGCTTCCCGTAAACGTAATCATGTTGACTCTGTCATCATTCACGATTTTTTCGCCGACCACGCGACCGCTGCCTGTAACGACATTTAGCGCTCCAGGAGGTAAGCCGGCTTCTTGAAGGAGCTCAGCGATAAAAAAGGCGGATAACGGGGTTTGCGATGCTGGTTTTAAGACAATCGTATTTCCACTTGCAATTGCTGGCCCCACTTTATGGGCCACTAAATTCATAGGAAAATTGAATGGAGTAATCGCCCCAATCACGCCCAGTGGTTCGCGTACGGTATAAGCAAGTCGATTGACTCCACCGCTTGCCGCATCCAAAGGCAAGGTTTCTCCGTGGATTCTTTTTGCCTCTTCCGCCGCGAATTTATACGTTTCGATTGTTCTTGCCACTTCCCCCTTTGCAGTTGTGATCGGTTTAGCCGCCTCTAGAGCAATAATTTCCGCTGCTTCATCTGCCCGTTCCTTAAGTAATTGCACCAAATTTTCAAGAATTTCCGCCCGTTTATAGGCAGATAATTTGTTCATTACTTTTTTTGCACGATAAGCCGATTCGATGGCTAATGCCGTCTCTTGTTCCGTTGCATCTGGAATTTCCGCAAGGACTTCACCAGAATAGGGAGAGAATAGTGGCTTATACACCTTTGCTTCTACCCACTCACCATTAATGAGCAAATTCTTTTTTGTAATTTTTTCTACACATGACATCGGCATACAATTCCTTCCGTCTTTAACTAAAAGTTCGATGCTGCCTTTCCTTCAACATTTCCGTAAAAAAACTCTTCCAGCTTCGGCGTCAGACCGCCAGGGCCAAATTTTTTACGGGAATTCTCGCAATCCTTTATCGATTCTAAAAAAGTCAATAAAAGCCTTCTGCGTTCTAATATGTTCTTAATTCCTTGTTTATAAATCCAGGTATCAATCGTGTTATAGACGCCACGATTAATGCCATGCTTATCGTCACACAGCTGAATAAATGCAAGGTCCGTTAAATGGATATATTCTTCGGAACCGGGCTTAATTTCTTTTTTTACAATCGCAGGCTGCACGATGTTAAACATCCGCTGGACGGTCTCAACATCTTTCCTTATTTGTAAAACGAGATTCTTCATGGAACTAAACAGCTGTTCTTCTCTGACAAAATAACAAACCTCAACGTCCAATTCCTCATCGTAAATCATTTGATCAAAGTCAAAAATATGAACTTCATAATGAATATTTATTTCTTCTTTATTGACAGTGGGCCTCACACCTACATTCATCAAGCCGTAATAGAGCTGATTTTGATAGAACACATGGACTCCATAAACCCCTTTTTGTAAAAAAACTCCCTCATTCAAAAGCAAGTTAGCAGTGGGAAAGCCGATGGTGCGTCCAATTTGATTTCCACGGATAACTTTGCCCAAAATCCTTGTTTTTGTCAGCGTGGAATCATTTTTTTCTTCTATTAAAATACCGGTCATGTCAAACACCACCACCTCATGCTAGAAATTGGAGTTCGGGCTCTAGCCCTTTTTGCATGCGAACAACTTCATCGCTTAACTGAGAGATACGGCTTAACACATCCGCATCGACGATCTCATTTTGTGCATTAAAGTGATCATTCGTTGCATAAACAGATCCCGGAGCGACAAAGGCACGGAAATAGCCTGCGATTGGTTTTAGCTGATTTTCGATAACTAGGTAATGTTGGTATGTGCCGCCTGTTGCGACAAATCCCATCACTTTATTTCTAAAGTCCTTAGGATGGATTAAATCAAATAGGTTTTTTAGAGCACCGGTAATCGAACCTTGGAAAATCGGCGTTCCAATGATATAAAAATCGGCCGAAGAAACGATATCGATGACTTTTTTCGTATCACCAGTATAAGTGGAAGGATCGCGACCATCGCAGAATTGAATATCATATTCCTTTAAATCTAGTACTTCTACCTCAATTTCCGGATACTTAGTCTTAACCTCTTCGGCCACCTTTTGGACAACCACTTTCGTTTTCGAACCCGTAATCGTCCCAGAAATAGCTAATAATTTCATTTTTTAACCCCTCCTGTTTGGTATTCAGCGAATAACTCGCTTCAATCAGCGTGGCTCCACGGCGTCAGCGCTTACGCTGTTTACCTCATTATGAACGGATCCGGAATTGGCTCTGATGATGTGTTCACCCATACAACCTTACTTTGCGTATACTCATGTATAGCTTCATATCCGCCTTCTCTGCCGTAGCCGCTCAGCCCTGAACCGCCAATTGGCGCGATCGGGGAAATGCTGCGATAGGTGTTGATCCAAACGATTCCAGCATTGACGGCCTTTGCGACACGGTGCGCTTTGGCCACATCACTCACCCAAATGCCCGCTGCCAAACCATAGTCTGTACTATTGGCTAGTTGAATCACTTCTTTTTCGTCCTTAAACGGAATAACACTTAACACGGGGCCAAAGATCTCTTCCTTCGTGATCCGGGCTGTATGATCGGTATGCTCGAAAATAGTCGGTTCAAAGTACCAACCCTTATCTAAATATTCTGGAACTTTACCGCCGAAAACGGCCTTTCCGCCTTCTTCATGTCCCAGAGCGACGTATTGTTTTACTCGTTCTAATTGAGCTTGTGTAGCGAGTGGCCCCATTTCCGTATCATTTTTCAACGGATCACCAATTTTAATTTGCGAGACGCGGTCTACCAGTTTTTGCATGACTTTGTCGTAGATATCAACATGTAAAAACGCGCGCGACCCCGCGACACAGCTTTGACCGGACGCACCAAAGATACCGGCGATAATGCCCATAGCCGCATTATCAGGATTCGCATCCTCAAAGACGATGTTCGGTGATTTACCGCCAAGCTCCAACGAAACCTGGGCAAAATTGTCCGCAGAATTTCGTACCACATGACGGGCCGAATCCGGACCGCCGGTAAAAGCAATCCGTCTGATGAGTGGATGCGACGTTAATGTATCTCCGACTGGCATGCCAAAGCCGGTCACGACATTCACTACCCCAGCCGGGAATCCAGCTTTCTCGACAAGCTTCATCAGTTCTAATAGAGAGGCGGAAGTCACTTCCGACGGTTTGATAACGATCGTGTTACCCGCTACTAGCGCTGGCGCCAGTTTCAGTGTGGTTAAATAAAGCGGCGAATTCCAAGGTGTGATCGCCGCCACTACACCAAGCGGCTCTCTTGATGTAAAGACAAACATATCCTTCTTATCAATCGGCAGGGTCTTCCCGTGGATTTTATCCGCAAGGCCTGCATAGTAATAGAAGAATTCCGGCAGATAGGCTAGCTGGCCTCTCATTTCACGGATTAATTTTCCGTTATCAAGCGTTTCGTATTGCGCAAGCTCCTCTACTTGCTCAGCAATTAACTCGCCCAATCGTCTAACAAGGCGTCCTCTTTCGGTAAACGTCATTTTCGCCCAGCTGGAATGCAAAAAGGCATGATGGGCTGCTTGAACGGCACGATCTACATCCTCGGACGTCCCTTTTGCGACATAGCACCACGGCTCGCCTGTAGCAGGGTTATAGCTTGGAAAATAGTCACCGCTCGTTGACTCTGTCCATTCCCCATTTATATACATCTTGTATTTTTTTAATTCTGACATGCATTTCCCCCCTTTATCTCACCGCCGGCACGGCATTCCTTTTGATAAATCGATCGATGGCTTGATTTAGAGAATCAGCGTCCTCAGCCGGTAACATGTGTTTCATTTTTGGAAAAATTAGTAGTTCTGAATGATCGATTTGCTGGTGCATACTCATCGACATTTCTGGAGTTGATCCAACATCATGTTCCCCAGTGATAATCAATGTTGGAAGTTTAATAGTTGATAGCCTTGGCCACAACTCCTGATCAGCAGTAGCAAAAAGCGTATAGGCAGCCAAATAGGAGTGAGGATTGTTCCTTTGAAGTCGTTTCCGTATGTGATTGACGAATGATTCATTGGCTTTCAGAAAGTCAGGATTAAACCAACGCTGGATAGCTGGTTCAATGGTGGACCCCGCACCTGATTTTTTGACCTCTTCCACTCGTAACAGGATCGCTTTTCTCTGTTCTTCCGTTCGATTCGCAACCGCATTCAGGATGGTAAGGGTTTTGATTTTTTCAGGAAATTCCAGGGCAAAGGCCTGTGCTACCATTCCGCCCATCGAAAAACCGACGACATGGCAGGTGTCGATTTGCAGATGCTGCAGCAGCCCGGCTAATTGCCGGACATAGAGGGAAAGTGAATAAGGACCTGGGGGATTGTCAGATCCCCCGTGCCCGAGCATATCGTAGCAAATTACCTGATACTTTTTTGATAGTCCCTTCACTTGTTTTTCCCACATCTGATGATCCAAGCCCACACCATGAATCAGAATCAATGGCTCTCCATTTCCTGTTTCTTCATAATAAATGGTTCCTTGATCATACTGCGCAAGTGACATTAAACAAGCCCCATCTCTACCATATCTTGATGACGGTTTCCTGTTCGTGGATGTGGACGTCCGCCTGTCGCAGCACCGATTGCGACCACAATTTCATCTGCCCGCGGTGCGTCTGGAATAGACGCTTCGAATGTAATGAAGTGAGAACGCTGGGATTCGTCATTCTTATGAACCATTGGAATCACCACAGCTGTTCCGGCTCCGCCGCGCTTATTCGTAAAGCTTAAGATACTTTTTCCTTGAACAGCATCCCTAAATTTATTACCAAATTTCAATGTATGGATAAAGGCAGAAGCATGTTCAACCTCGCCGTCTACGCCGACAACAGCGGCCTTTCCGAATGCTTCCACTTCATCTGGAGTACCAATATGTTTAAATAATTCGTTGACTAAAACCTCACCAATTTCAGGCGCATATTTATTAATTTCCGGCATTAAATCCTGCACATAACCACGGCCCGCCCAAGGGTTTTTCATGACGAGCATCGTCGTAATCATTCGAATAGGTGTATCTAATGGTTTACCGCCTTCAATCCGAGTCTCTTCAACCGCTGTATATACTTTACGAATTTCTAACATTTACAAAACCCCCGCTTTCACATTAGTAAATCTCGGCATAACTTCTTCCGTAAATAATTTCAAACTCTTCATCATCTTGTCATGTGGCAGAGTATTGTGGTTGACCCAAAGCAATAATTCTTGTAAATTGAGCTCATTCTTCAATTCTTGGATTTTCTCGGCCACATAGTCCGGAGTACCAAACAATAGATTTCTAGGATGCAAGAATTCATAGTTCAGCTCTTGGCCAGGTTTTACTTGCTCGCCCGGATCCATTAGATTGCCAAGCCCTCTCCAGTGACAGATCCAGCGATAGTTATTCAGGACAGCCTCTGCCGCATCCTGGCGGGCTTGTTCCATTGTTTCGGCAACATAAACATCCCGAACTAATGCAATGCCTTCACCTAGAGAAACATTATATCCGCGCGCCTTCGATGCTTTTTCGCGATATAGTTCAAAACGTAGCTTCAATTCCTTCACTGTCGGCATCCAGAACATGCCTTTAATATTATTTTCCGCTGCCCACTCAATGGAACGCGGTGAATCGATTACTTGCCATAGAGGCGGGTATGGTTTTTGATACGTACCCGGCATAATCGAGATTTTATTAATCTCGCCTTTTTCCATATCCATGAAATCCGGAGTGGATGGGCTCATCGGATGGCTCCACTTTAATCCCTTTGGCGGGAACTGATAAATGTCGCCTTCGTGGGAAAAGAATCGATTCGACCATGCTTTTCTGAGAATTTCTACCGTTTCTTCGAATAACGCTCTGTTTTGTTCCTGGTTCTTCGGATCGGCAAAAGTATTTAAGTTGGCCGCTTCTCTTCCGTATAACCCGCGGGCTAACCCTACTTCAACCCGGCCTTTGCTTAGTTGATCAAGCATCGCAATATCCTCTGCCAACCTGAGCGGATGCCAGAACGTGATGACATTGGCTGCCTGCCCGATGCGGATATTTTTTGTCCGCGCTGCAATATCTGCGCCCATTAAAATCGGGTTCGAGATTAATTCATTGCCTTCATGGCCAAAATGATGCTCTGTGTACCAAATAGAATCATAGCCATTTTCATCACAATAGACTGCCTGCTCGCGTGCTTCATCAAGTACTTGGTGGTATTCCTCGTGTCTGCTTGGTCCAGCTAAATTTGCAAAAATTCCGAATTTCATAGGGTTCATTCCTCTCTATTCTTGTTTTTTATTATAAAGTTTGTTATAGATCCCTTGCTTAAGCTGCATTCCACTCGCCCTTACGTGATCACGCATGGCTTGTTCTGCTTTGTAACGATCTCCCAGAAGTAAAGCTTCTAAAATTACCTGATGCTCATGTAAAGATTTTTCCAATCGATTTGGTACTTCAATACTCAAATACACATAGCGGCTATATGGAATTTGGTTCAGAAGCAAATTTAGGAGATAGCTTAATTTGGAATTATTTGCTCCTTCCAATATGGCTTTATGGAAGATATTATTTGACTCTACATATAGCTTGTGATCATTGGTTTTGACCGCCTGTTCCATCGATGTCACAGAGTCCTGAACCATTTTGATGTACGTTTCGTCTCCGCTTTCCGCCAGTAACCCTGCTGCCAGCCCTTCCATCACTTCCTTTACTGTAAAAAGCTCTGTTAAATCCTTATCCGTTGGTTTCGTTACACACGTTCCAACTCTCGGAATAATTTCAACCAGCCCTTCTCGTTCCAATTGTTTTAATGCTTCTCTAATCGGGGTTCTACTAACCTTGTAATGTTCCGAAAGAATTGCTTCGGATAATTTTTGGCCGGGTTCATATTCGCCGGTAACAATTGCTTCACGAATGGCATTAGTAACCTGCTCTGTAATACTCGTAGTTAATATTGTCGCGATGAGAAAGACCTCCCTTTCAACTTCTTGGTGTTGTCGATTGTGTGCCATGTACCATGTACCATGTACCATGCAAGTTTTCGATAATATAATTGTAGACGCTTTCATTTTATTAGTCAATTATTTCTTTTGGGAATTTTCAAATTATTTTTAAGAAGTCCACAGGAAGTCCACAGGGACGGTTCTCATGGTTTTTTTCACTTTTCCTCGTCTAAAAAAGCCACAAGAACCGTCCCCCTTGAACCTTCTTTTCATTCGTTATTACCAAAACGCCTCTCGACAAACTTCGTACCTCAATAATCACTTAACCCCCTCTTTAACAACAAAAGCAGCAAATCCAATCAAACGTTTGATTAACAAGAAATGTACTAATTAATCGTTTGATTAATTTTGGCCAAAACCCTTATGTTAAACGAACTCCGGCCAGTTTGTCAGAAAAATTTCTGTCGATGATAGGTCTCAATTTTTCGATAACTATCTTCAATATAAATTTATAAAAACTATTAATCTACAAAAATTGGTACGTTTTGATACTAAACAAACGATTGATTAAAACAACCCCAACCATCAACAAATAGAGAGTTTCTATTATAAAATGCGTCGAAATATGTCACCCCGTTTCACGACAACATTTCTTCTAACTCATCACCCTAAGTTCGTTCCCTGGTCATTAGATGTACATGATCCGCGCTTCACCACTTTTAGGCGGATTGACCATTTCCAGGCTTTCGCCGTTCAACCAACTCCATTCAAAGTATTTCCCTTCAATATGATAAAGGAGCGGTTTCATTGGCTTGTCTGCATCCATTTCATTTACCCAGCCATCATAATACTCAAAAAACTTCTCCTTCAAGATCCCATAGAAGTAAGCAATTGGCTTCCGGACGACATTTGTAAATTTCATTTTTCTTATTAATTGCCGGAATGCATCGATGGCAATACCAACAATAACATCAGTTTCTCCATGGAGTTTATAGTCAAAAGCTAAAATATGGACCATACGCCAGTATTCTTCGATCAATTTTGCATCATCGAAGAAACATTTAACAAATTGAACAAAATCCTTTGGCACACGGTTGCTAACAAATGTGTGATCTAATTCAGACGGTTCTTCTTTACGTTTTTTTATCTTTTGATCTTCTTCAGTTTTTAAAAGATCAATAGTTTCTTTAGGGTGGGTCAATATTTCTTGTTTGGGTGGTTCACTTACAGGAAAACGATTAAACACATACAGATTGCTGGACTGCGAACCATTTTTCCGTTCCGTTTCATGGACAGTGAAAATCCCTAAATCTTTCGCTTTGATAATCATCCGTTTAAACGTAGATCGGGAAATACCGTTATCGTGGTATTCCTTATGAATCGCTTTTAACATCGTGCCAATTTTAGCATTACACACTCCAGGGATTTTCGCAGCAAAACGAACCAGCCGCTTTAAACCGACCAGCTCCCCTTTTGAAAAATCACTCTTGTGTTCTAGCAGCCACTTTTCTATATGGTGATTAAACTCTTGTAAATTCTCAAATTGTGAAAACTGCTCAAATCCCTCAATCATGCCTGATTTCAAATTCATCATTTTGAGCCACCCTTTCACCGCTAAGTTTCCGTTTCCGGCACCTCTACGATATCGGGTTTTGCAAAGAGAATCGAACTCCTCAAATTCACTTTTGACGGCACTTTTTATACGAAAAACCTTTTTTTTGCGTTCAAAAGTGAATTTTGAAGCCGTTCTTTGCATTTTTGGATCGATTTGCTATCAATTTCAGCTCTTCTGCTTCCCTCCGTGTAAACAATTGACCTTTGTCATTTCCATTCCACAATCAGACACGCCTCGACCATTCTCTCCATTTTCCTCTATCAAACAAACGTTTAATTAAAACAGCGGAAGTCCTTGATATATAGGCCCTTTCCCGTCCCAATCTGTGATAAAATTGCCAGATCCTGTAGAAAAACGATTCTAATGGTCACAATCAACAAAAACATTCTAGCGGCAAAAGTTCTTCACACAAAAACATATTTATTATAGTACGAACATCGGAGAGGTAAAGTAAATATACTTTACTTTTATTTAGCAAAGCATATCTGCATTTATAGCTTCATATCTTACATTATTCTTGATTACAGCCAACGAAATGTACCACCTTTGACATAGTTTTTACCACTGAATGACAAAAAGTGTATCAGCGAATGACAGACTTTTTACCACTTCATACCTTCTGGATGATCAAAGATAAAAAACCATATTTTTTGGAATCAAAAATGTTATACAAATTTGATTGGTTTTCGATAAAATAATCTTCCGCAATCGGGCCAGATTGTGGAGTATCGATATCATGAATGTAAACAACGATTTGAAATTTAACTAAATATATTTTGTATCACTTTTTTTGTCTTCTAACCCTAATGCTGTTTAGTGAGTGAATTTGACAAAAAAATAAGTCGTTGCTATAATTCTCATCACATATTAAGGAAGGATGATTCCGATGGTTCGCCGTCTAAAAATGCTTAAGAATGTAGCTACTGCATTTAGCTTCTAAGTAACCATAGTAAGAAAATAACTTAGAAGCGAGGACATCAAAATGAATAAAAACGAATTTAAACACTGGTCTGAGATTAAATATTTAAAGGATATCGTAACGAATCCATTAATCGAAGTCGGTGATTACTCCTATTACTCCGGTTATTATGATAACTATTCCTTTGAAGACGGATGCGTGAGGTATTTATGGGGAGATGAAAAATCTAGGAGCTTATTCAACCCCATCGAGGAATTTGGATGGCAAATAGATCGATTAATTATTGGTAATTATGTATGTATCGCAGGCGGTGTCGTCATTCTGATGGGCGGAAATAACAATCACCATGCAGAGTGGATTACTGTTTATCCGTTTGTTGATCAAATTAACCATTCCTTTGAACCAAAAGGGGATACAATTATAGAAAGTGATGCATGGATTGGCATGAATGCAATGATTATGCCAGGTGTTACCATTGGTGAAGGCGCAATTGTTGCAGCAGGTTCAGTTGTAACAAAAGATGTTGCACCTTACACTATAGTTGGCGGGAACCCTGCAAAAGAAGTAAAGAAGCGTTTTTCAGAAGAGGAAATTGCGAAGTTAAAAGAGATACGCTGGTTTGATTGGAAGAGAGAGTCTATTGAAGCAGCCACTCACTTACTTTCTAGTTCTTCTATTGATGAGTTATATGAGTATTATTTACGAGAAATTAAGGACTGAGTTCCTATAAATATAAAGCTAGGTAGAACATTTGTGGTGCACCGTGGTCGTTGGAGTCAGACTAACGGATGGGCTCTAAGGCACCATAGTTTATCGACCTTCCTCTCCCAGCCTTAGGAACAGTATCGCCGGATTCAATATATTTTCATTCTTTGTGGTGAAGCGCCGATTTTGCGCTTCATGGATGGCTAACGGGTAGCTTTAATTGAACAAGAAGGCAAAGACTACTGAAAAAGTGGTCTTTTTTTACTCGCACACAGAACATTTGTTTGTATATAATATAAACAAAGGAGGCGATTATATGGCGATACGTGATCGTGGGATGGTTAAATGGCAGGCAGCATTTCAATTGCCCGAATTGGCGAAGACTCAGCGTAACTTTTGGCGGGATACCGAGCGGATAAGTAAAAAGATGGTCGATGAGCATGAGGCAGAAGAGTTTGACCTTCGCATTATTTACGCGATGGAATACGGTCATGCTGTAAAGCTGACGATATGGGATGACGGATTTACTTCGGATATAACTGGCCGTGTTCATTACGTCGATTCTATTACGAATGAGCTGCGAATTGAAGTAGGGTCTGGCGAATTCGAGAAAGTGATATTTGATAGTGTTGTCGGAGTGAAGGTCGTGAAATAGAAGACATTAAGCGATGAATAGAGATAAAAACACAACAAGAAGAACGTCGGTTCCTTAAAGGGTAAGTGGTTCACTTTTGGAGTACAAACAATTAAAAAACACTTAAAAAGACACACGAAATCGTCAATTATTTCGTATGTCTTTTTTTGTTGCTATATCAGTATTATTGCCAATATTTATCCATAATTCGTATTTTATTCCGTATGCCAATCCGTAAGACCGAAATTTCCATTGGAGTCTTACGAATTTAAGTGCTAAAATAGGTGTGAAAATACGAACGGAAGTTTGGTGATTCGCAATGAGATATTTGGAGCCAAAAGGTTTAAATGCCAAAAAGGTTAACTGGGAAATTTCGGAGCAATCAAGGGAAATTGTTAAGCAATATGCCGAGTACGCTGAAAGAACAGAAAGCGAAACTGTTGATTTATTTTTAAGTAACATCCTTACTGACAAAAATAAAGAATTTGATTTAAACGATATTATTTACTTTAAATAAAAAGGATATTCCGTTAACAATAATAATATAATGAAAAACAATACTAATTTATTGTAAAACGATAAATAATGTGATAAAATCATGTTGTCATTAAATAAGTGAGGTGTTTTAAATGAATGGTAAACGAGGTTCAACCTCTTTCTTAAAGGTAATTATTTTTCTGGCTGGAATTGCAGTGCTTGCTTTATGTATATTTTTAGTGCCCCGTATGGCGAATTTTGCAGCAAAATTGTATCCAAATATTGCCCCAATGAAATATCTCTTTTTCATCGTAATGTATGGAGCGGCTGTGCCTTTTTACTTTTCTCTCTATCAGGCTTTCAACCTTTTACGGTACATTGACGAGAACACAGCGTTCTCGGAATTATCTGTAAAGGCGTTAAAGAACATAAAGTGCTGTGCGATTACAATCAGTGGTTTGTATGTATTAGGTTTGCCACTCTTTCGTTTTATAGCAAAGAAAGTTGACCCTCCTATTGGATTAATGGGACTCATCATCATTTTTGCTTCGTTGGTTATCGCCGTCTTTGCTGCTATCCTCCAACGGCTTCTACAAGAAGCGATTAACATAAAATCAGAAAATGATTTGACGGTCTGAGGTGGAGAATATGGCAATTATTATTAATATTGATGTGATGTTAGCAAAACGAAAAATGAGCGTAACGGAGCTTTCGGAGAAGGTTGGAATTACTATGGCGAATCTTTCTATTCTGAAGAATGGGAAAGCAAAAGCGGTTCGTTTTTCAACATTAGAAGCGATATGTAAGACTTTGGATTGTCAGCCAGGTGATATTTTGGAGTACAAAAGCGACGAAGACACTCAATAAAAACAGACAACAAATTTATTTAACGGGAGTCGATAGAGAATTTAAGGGATAGTCATTAAACTATCCCTTCTTTGCGTTTATTGATGTTACTTACTCAGAGAATTCCATTGAGAATTGCATTGATATTAGTGACAAAAAATATGATGTGATTAGCAATGTTTGCACCTCAAAAGGTAACCCGTTAATAAAATACCATCTTAATTTTTTTAGTAAAACCAACAAATTCATTCTCATCCCCCCCGTTTTTACACAATAAGGTAATATTCTAGGGATATTTAGTAAAACCCCTTCCATTTGGAATTATTTTTCAACAAAATGCCTGTTGTTTGTTAAAGTCCTCCGTAATTTTTATTCCAATCTACTCTTCAAAATTATACGAATTCGCATACGATTCATATTACGGAAAGCATATAAAAAAGTAGTTAGTTTTGGAGTGTTATTTTACATTTTGTACTCCAAAACTGAACTACTTACTTAAAGGGGAATCGTCTTTTTTTTACCAGCGTCGTAAAGAAACTGGTTCAAAAGGCAAATACACTCGTTATTGAGACTCGTTAACGGTCGTTTTTGAGACTGTTAGTAACAAATCCTTATTGAAGTAACGGGCAGGTTAGTAGAAGAAGGGAAATGACTCCTTAATGTCTCATTTGACCCATGTGTGAGGTAAAGAAGGGTGAAGATATATTATGAAGAGTTAAGATGGAGTTATGAAATTTATAAAAAGAATTGAAGTTCACGTAATTCAATTGCACTATTTTGGATGGAGGGCAGAGGGGCTAACCTGGTTAAAAATGTCGATTATACCTATATATCCATGCAAAAAAGGACCCTGAGGATCCTATTTTTATTTAATACTAATAAGGGATCTTTTAGCTTTGAAAGGTTTGGGGTAAACCATTAGATTAAATAAATCTAATTACTAATCTTTTCTGTCATTTCTTCTTCTTAAGCCCAATAGTCCTGCTAATCCAACTAAACCAATCCAACCCCAATCAGTATCGTTGTCGTCATTGGTAACGTCTCCTGTGTTGGCTACACGAGTGATTCCATTGATATCGTTGTTGTTGTTATTATTTTGAGCGTTAACATTTAACCCAAATAGCATGACGACAGCTATGCTAAGGACAACAAACGAGTTAAGAACTTTTTTAAGCATCATATTACCCCCTTTCAATAATATAACTTTAATATTTCCTAAAAAAATAACATTATTCTGTTTGTAAAACTGAGATGAAAAAAATTGCAAAGAGAGAAAAGACCTAATTACAAAAAAGAGAAGGGCTACACAAAGTATCGCCCTAGAATTTTAAACATTATTCAGATTTATTTAAATGAAGAGGATGGACTAACCACCATCCTTTTTCCTTATTTAACTTTAACATTTATAAACCAAATTGTGCCTTTGCAAAATGAAACTGTCCATACATCATAGCAATATCTTCTCTGATACATTGTCCCATTATTTGGCTGCCAGCAACTAATGCAGCAGCGACGTCTTTGGAAATAGATGCACTAATCTCTGGATCAGTAAATCTTGCTCCGACAGGGATGTCCTCTAAATTTGCGTTAGGACGATCCGGTGGTGCTGGAGGCAAGTCGATACCATTTGTTTTAAGAAGTTCTTGTAATTGTTGGTTTTCGTTTTTCATACCTTGAATTGCTTTTTCAACAATTTTTTTCAAATCCTGATCACCAGTGTGATTAATATAAGACTGATAACCAGCAATTAAGCCATTGTTTGCTAATAGGTGAGTCCAAGTAAAAAAAACTCACCATAATGCATTGGTTCATCCTGAGGATTACCACTTAAAATTCCCATGACTAAACTCCTTATCATCTTTTTACATTCATGAATTACTCCTTAAAGGAAATAGAACCCAAAGAATATTATTGATTAATACATTTATTATTATTCATTTATTAAGTTACTTTTGTGAAAGGAACATTTTATTAGTATTGAGAAAACAAATCACTCTGGAAAAGTTCAAACATTAGATGCCCGAAAAGAAAAGTTCCACCTTAATCTTATCTGCTTGTTCTCAAAGTGAAGAAGACACACAGGAATATTCAGGGATTATTGGTGATGGGAAAACTTTAGGTTATGAGTACACCGTAACAAAAGAACAAAATAAATTTTCTTGGAAGGTTGGCTACAAAGGAGACATATCTATTATCGAAGAGAGAGCTGCCAATGAAGACGATTTAGTAAATTATATGAATGCTGTAAATGATAGTAAATTGGTATTAGTAAAACTAATTTTATCGGTATCATACTTTTTAATTGTTATTATAACAACGCTTATCCTTTATAAGAAAAATAGAAAAATGCTTAAAGATGGCGGTGTAATTATAACTATATTAGCAGGTATTGCAATATATATTGCCTTCAAAGCACCATTTGATTTAAGTAGTTCATTACAAGATGCAAAATACTACTATTTGATACTAACTAACTAAATAAAGTAAAGGGTGCTTTAGTGAAAGATCATTGAGTTATTATTTCAGCACATTTTTCTTGTTCAACTAAAGTGGCAGATTACTTTAAGAGCGAAAAGGGGGATAAGAATAAAAATTCTGATCCCCTTGTACCAGTTTTAAGTTAACTAACAATCATCAGCTTTATAATGATGTAATGGCGGTGGAACTAACCATCCTTTTTCTTTAAGTAGTCGTAGAACTTTAGCTCCAATTGCTGCCTTTTGAAGATGAAACTGCCCGAACATCATAGCAATGTCTTCTCGAATGCATTGCCCCATAATTGTACTACACGATACTAATCCTGCTGCAATGCTCATTGAAAGAGCAGCTGCTATTTCGGGGTCCTGAAATCTTGCTCCAGCGGGAATGTCCTCTAAGCATGCTTTAGGTCTCTCAGGCGGTGTTGGTGGTAAGCCAATTCCATTTGCTTTTAATATGGTTTCAATCTGTTTAATTTCTTGTTGCCCACCCTGAATGGCTTCTTCAAGTAATTTTTGCAAGTCTTCGTCACCCGCATGGTTTATGTGGGTTTGAAAACCTGCGACTGAACATTTAACCGTTGTAAGAAACGACCACGTACCAAAAACTTCTCCATAGTGCATTGGTTCATCTGTTGGATTTCCACTTAAAATTCCCATTGTAATCCTCCTAATTAAATCCATAATTAGCGTCACCCTTCTTCATAGCACCTCTTTATATTTCTCAATCCGTTGATATTATTCATTATTTTAATTGCGAGTTATTTGAAAGGAGGAAGTTCAACAAACAAAGTTGTTATGTAATTAACTGGGTTCAAGAGTAAAACAAGGTTGTGCTGTTACGACATCCTTTTTGCTTATTCAAGTAACGGGTGCTTATGTTAAAGATGGGATGGCTGCGGCGATCCCGTTTTCTTATTTTGCTAGCATGAAAGTACAAAACAGTGAAAATCTAAAAAAGACAATGCTAAAGTAGACCCAGCAATTATAATTTTTAAAAAAGCTGAGCCTAAAATTAAACCTCATGTCGCAATATCAGTATGACCACAAAAACCCTACTTTCATTCTCTGTGGTGAAGCGATGATTTTTCGATTCATGGGTGGCTAACGGGCAGTTTAGCTTAAGTACATTTTTTCACAAAGTTTAAAAAGCAAATTTTCCCAATTTTTATTTATAACAGCTTAACGTTGATTCGGGAATATTGAACTTCGCTACCTGCTAATTGAATTCTACTTCATCTGGAGACCTTTAAATTAAAATGTTTCCTTTCTTCTGACAGACTTATTAAATTTCGAAAACAATCAATTCAATCATCTTTTCGTATAGAAAAACTTATTAAGAAACATGCACTAGAAAAAATATAAATCATATATAGGAAATATCCCGTTTGAATGCTTGAGGAGGATATTATGAAACCTATGTTACCTAGTGAAAAATATTTCGGTAATTTAGAACTAGTTTATGCATTTTATGGGGCTATGCCTACAGGTGTTACTGTTTCAGAAACCGGTCGTATTTTCATTTGCTTTCCGAAATGGGGAGACGATGTTAAATTTACGGTGGGGGAAATTGTTGAGGATAAATTGCAGCCTTATCCCAATTTACAAACCAATTTGGTTAACCCCGAGAATATCACAATGACTTTCATCAGTGTCCAAAGTGTAGTTGCTGATGGAAGGGGAACGCTTTGGATATTAGATACAGCGGCACCCAATTTTTCTGAACCTATTAAAGGGGGGGCAAAATTAGTCGCTGTTGATTTAGAAACCAATACAATAAGGAAAGTATATACCTTTACAGAAGATGTTGTCCTGCCTACAACTTATCTGAATGATGTCCGTTTTGATTTTCGTGTTGGAAAAGCAGGTTATGCCTATATAACGGATTCTTCTTCAAGAGGACCAGGAGCTATTATCGTCTTAGATTTATCAAATGGAAACGCGTTTAGACGGTTAAATGGTGCAAATTCAACTTCACCCGATCCCTATTTTTTACCGAAAGTAGAAGGTCGAATATTAATGAATCGAAACAAAGATGGTTCAACTTCTCCATTTAGATTGGCTTCTGATAGTCTTGCGATTTCTCCCGATGGAAAGATATTATATTTTGCTCCACTAACCAGTCGACATTTGTTCTCGATCTCAACAGAAGTCCTGAGAGACAGAACAATACCGGATATGGATTTAACTTATCATGTGGAGTATTGGGGAGAAAAAGGTGCGTCTGATGGAATGATTACTGATGCAAAAGGAATCGTTTATGCTGGGGACTATGAAAATAACAGTATTCGAAAGATATTGCCGAATGGAGTAATGGAAACCCTTGCACATGATCCAAGAATACTATGGCCTGATACTTTTTCAATTGGCCCTGATGGATACTTATATGTTATTGTAAACCAATTACATCGGCAGGCCAGATTTCATTATGGGAGAGATTTACGAGAAAAACCTTATAGTTTACTTCGTATGAAAATTGGCGAATTACCTGCTCCGGCCTTTTAAAAATAATGGTCTACTTCCTTCAGAGAAGTAGGCCTTTTAGATGTTATTCAGCCACTTCTACCTTATTATGGATGCAGCTCCCCTGAACGATCATAAACCCAGGTTTAACTCTCTTTCTTAAAATGGGAGTTTTTATATAATTTATAAAGGATTTCAGGTAAGAAAACATATTTTGGGAAAAAGAAAAGCAAACCAATCCGTCATGAAATAAGGACGGCAATCAGCTTTTTCAAAAAAATAATGATTTATCCATAGCTGCTGTCAAGGACCTGAGCTTGAACCATTATCCATTTAATATAGAGTACAAGTAGCTGCGATACATTTCGCAGCCTGTTTTTTTATACCTCGACAATCATTCTATATAAAAAAGAAAAAAGGAGTCCTTTTGAGGAAGAATATGCTTCTGTGTTGAAAGTATACAACTTTTTTTATATTTTTTTACTTTATTTGTAGTGTATAACATTTACATTCTATAGAAGAAAATTATTTCTATAGGAGGTTTCCATGGATCAAAAGGATCAAAGTCGTCAATTAGACCAAATAAAGCAAATGCAAGAAATGTTTAAAGCGAACATGAAAACTCAGCCTTATCCCATGTACCCTAACTATGGGAAAATCACGCGTTACAAAGAAATTCCGATAAGTTTACCTGAACAGCGCCAGCTGCGCCATCCCGGAGTGGAAAAATTAATGGTACCCCTTCCAATTATCGAAAATCCTAACTATAAAGGGAGTGGAAAGCTATCTGGAAAAGTAGCACTTATTACAGGGGGGACAGTGGTATTGGTGCAGCAGTAGCAATTGCGTTTGCTAAAGAAGGCGCAAATGTTGCTATTTCATACTTAGATGAACATGAGGATGCAAATAGAACAAAAACGAGGATTGAACAACTCGGACAACGTTGTTTATTAATGCCTGGTGACTTGCGGGACAAACAACAGTGTGTCTCCATTGTAGAACAAACAGTAAATACGTTTGAACGTCTCGATATTCTTTGTAACCACGTTGGTATCCAATTCCAACAGTTAAGTCTGCTTGACATTACAGATGAACAATTCGATGACACCTTCAAAGTTAATATATACTCTCATTTTTACACAACAAGAGCAGCGCTTCCTCATTTAAAACCGGGCAGCTCAATCATTGGCACTTCTTCAGTGGTGACGTATGTAGGTGAGCAGAAAATGATTGATTTTACGGCCACAAAAGGGGCAATAGTTGGCTGGACACGTGCCTTGGCTAAAAATGTCGTGAAACAAGGGATCCGAGTCAATGCCGTCGCCCCCGGCCGAATTTGGACCCCACTTATTTCAGCAAGTTTCTCGTCAGACCAAGTCGCTGTTTATGGAGCATTTAATCCAATGGAACGAGTTGCCCATCCATTTGAACTCGCACCAACCTTTGTCTATCTTGCTTCTGATGATTCTCGTTTTGTTACTGGTCAAGTTCTTCATGTTGATGGGGGAGAATCCACACATTCCTAATGGAAGGGGTTTACGATTTTGAGATATGAATTTAATCCAGAAGTAAAGTTATTGCTAGTAAACCATTCAAATGAAAAAGTAACGATGGTCTATATGGAGGATTCCTGGCCAATGTCTAAAATTGCACTTAGGCCACCGTACTATTGCTACCCAAGTTACGAGCTGAATTATCCAATAATATGAATAATAAACATGGCACTTGCATCTTGTAGACGTTATATTAAAAAATGCAAGTGCCTAGTGAATATTCTAGTGAATAAGATTGTATTTTTAGAGAAGTCTATAAGCTGAAAATAATGGAATAAGTTCAAAAATGAAATTGCGGAACAGTCGAACCTGCTATTTGCAGGTTTATTAGTGGCCTTTTTTAAGATGGGAGCTTCTCACAGTATTTCCTTTCCAAACAAATGATTTGATTTGGAAGGACTAGATAGATAAGATAGTAATATCGCGAATTACCGATTTGGCATGATGCTTTCAGATCCTCTATCCAGCTTTCATTGGGATAGTGATAATCGATATAGAAAGAGGCAAATGACATTGGAACGATTAAATGATGAACAAGCCGTTGAAATTTTTAAGGCATTGTCGAACCAGACAAGGGTGAGCATTCTTCAAATGCTAAAAGATCCCGACAGTCATTTTTCACCGCAAACCCATATTATTGCCGATGAAGGATTTAAAGGTGGGGTTTGCGTAGGGGATATCCGAAACAAGGCGGGGATATCGCAATCCACTACTTCACAGTATTTATCGATTCTGCTGCAAAGCGGACTTGTTGAAATAAAGCGAATCGGACAATGGACGTATTATCGCCGTAATGAGGAGACGATTAAAAAGTTCGAAAAATACATTGGTACAAAAATTTAAGGAAAATTTAAGTGAGTTTTTTACCCCTCTCACTCGCACTTTATTTATCGATTTATCGGAAAATCCCGATACAATTCCTGGTCCGATTCCTTTAGGATTTCGTGTTGGGCGCAAACAGTTATTAGAAAATCAATTTCATTGATGTCAACCACCTGGCATTTGTATTGTATTTTTCAAAGCGCCCTCCCGGGGAAGTCATACAGGAGCTTGGAGAGTTTGTGCGGCTTTACTTTCCGACTCATGAAATTCCAGTTTGAGATTAGTCTTTAATAAAATTAGGGAAGAAGATGAACTAATGTCTAAACATGCAAAACTAAGCGAAATTCCATTCTCGGTGCTGGATCTTTCACCGATAACAGCCGGAAGTACTCCTGCTCTCTCTTTCCGCCATACATTGGAACTCGCACAGCTTGCTGAAACACTTGGTTACAACCGTTTTTGGCTCGCTGAACATCATAATATGCCGTTTATCGCCAGTTCCGCCACTTCTGTTGTGATGTCCCATGTGGCAGCCGGTACATCAAAAATCAGGATTGGTTCAGGAGGAATCATGCTGCCAAATCACGCACCGCTCGTCATCGCTGAGCAGTTTGGCACTCTTGAATCCTTATATCCTGGGCGAATTGACCTTGGTCTGGGGCGGGCACCCGGTACAGATCAAAGGACCGCTCGTGCATTAAGACGCGACTTGGGAAGTACCGGAGATGACTTTCCTGAGCAATTAGCGGAACTCCGCGGTTACTTTGATCCATCCCTGGCCCAAGGAAATCCTATAAAATCGATTCCAGGTGAAGGTTTGAATATTCCAATTTGGCTGCTGGGTTCAAGCGGCTTCAGTGCGCAGCTGGCCGGAGAATTGGGTTTGCCTTTCGCGTTTGCCGCCCATTTCTCACCACTTAACACTCTGGGTGCTCTACAGATCTATCGCCGGGCGTTTAAGCCTTCGAATGTTCTCGATAAACCGTATGCGATGGTGGCATTGAATATCATTACAGCAGAAACAGATAAAGAGGCAAAGCGCCTTTTTACAACACTACAGCAGCAATTTTTGAATCTGATGAGCGGCAACCTTACACCGCTTCAACCACCGGTAGATGACATATCCGAAGTGGCCAGCAGCTATCAAATAAAGGCTCTCGAGCAGCAATTAGGATCTTCGATTGTTGGCAGCCAGCAGACGATAAAGGACAAGCTGCATACATTTTTGGAGGAGAGTCAGGCTGATGAAATCATGGCCATTGCCCAAGTTTTCGACCACAAAGCTCGCCTGAATTCATACGATCTTCTGGCAGAAATCACAAAAAGCGAAAGGTAAAAAGGCCATCAGCCAAGGAAACCTTTTTAATTTTTCTAAGGCATTAACGATGGATGAAACCTGAGATCAGGTTATGAGGTTGTTTACAGGATTCCGTAATTAAAAAGATAAAAGTTGTTAGAATAGGAGACAATAATATGAACTGCAAAATTAACCGAAATGCTGCTAAAGTGCTGAAACAAATGTTGGAAAGTGAAGAGGCTGAAGGGAAAATGGTTCGTGTCTACGTTACATTGGACCATGGGGACCATGCCCATTATGAAGTAAAACTTGATACGCCCACGGACCATGATGAAATTGTGAAAACAGACAAAGGCATTGATGTTTTACTTGATAAAAGGGAACCGTTTTTAGATGGGGTTTGGATCAAGTATTTCTATGTGCCGCAAGCAGGATTTGACATCACGAATTCTTCCAAAGGGCATCACCATCATTAAACACGTGACAGAGCGATACTAACTGTTTTTATACCCTCATATATCTAGCAGAAACATATACTAAACACGGTAGATTACTTGTATGAATTGTGTTAAATGAGAATAATACCAACGATGCTTTATAATTTTAAATTCATATTTCAAAATGAATTTCAATACAAAATAGGTTTTAAGAAGGAAGGGTTTTTACTATGTCATTAAATGGTAAACGAGTAGTTGTTTTAGGGGGTACTTCTGGTATTGGTTTAGCAACTGCCAAAGCGTTTCTCGATCAATCTGCTCAAGTGATCATTGCCAGCCGTTCTGTTTCCAAATTAAATGAAGCAAAACAAGTTCTTGGTGGCAATGTGGAAGGAATTGAAATCGATTTTCGAAGCGAAGAAAAAGTAGCAGAATTTTTCAGTAAGGTTGGAAAATTTGACCACCTTGTGGTAACCGCAGGAGAAGGAGCAATGGGGCACTTTAGTGAATTGCCTGTGGCAAGTGCTAAAGAGGCATTTGATAGTAAGTTCTGGGGGCAATATATTACCGTCCGTTCAGCACTTCCGTATTTAAACAAGGAGAGCTCAATCACCTTAACCTCTGGTGTATATGGCGTCCGTCCACCTCAAGGCGCTTCTACGTTAGCGGCAATCAATTCAGCCATTGAAGGATTGGTTCGAGGACTTTCCGTAGACTTAGCCCCTATTAGGGTAAACGTGGTTTCACCTGGAATTGTAGACACTCCAATTTATGCTGGAATGCCAGATGATCAAAGGCAAGCACTGTTCAACGGCATTGCACAACAGCTCCCAGTTGGACGTATTGCAAAGCCGGAAGACATAGCTGAAACCTATGTATACCTTGCTAAAAATGGTTTTACTACTGGTACAGCTGTTCTTATTGATGGTGGAGCCCGCTTAGTATAATGGCCTAAATGGATGTTGAACGGAAGCTTATCATCCTGCCAAGTAGCTGTTCTAACTAAAGCAGAAATAAAGTAAGAATTAAGTAATATACTGGTGGCAATACTGCAAAGGAGTATTGCCGCCTTTTTTGTTAATAGGTACAAAAAAAAACAAAAGGAAGTGTTGATTTTTAATGAGTCTACATGATGAAAATAAATTAACAAAAATAAAAAATTCCCTTGAAAGTCGTGTAGTAACATTGCCTGATGGAACTTCTCTGCCAAGAATAGGACAAGGAACCTGGTATATGGGAGAAAATCCTCAAATGAGAGAAAGGGAAATCAAAGCTTTGCAACTCGGAATTGAATTAGGCATGAAACTAATAGATACAGCGGAAATGTATGGTGATGGCGATTCTGAACGCTTAGTAGGTGACGCTATTAAAGGACGAAGAGATGAAGTCTTTTTAGTATCAAAGGTTTATCCTCATCATGCAGGATTAGATATGATTGCCAAAGCGTGTGATAACAGTCTAAAAAGGCTGGGAACCGATCATCTTGATTTGTACCTTTTACACTGGCGAGGACGTGTGCCATTAGCAGAAACCATTGAAGGAATAGAAAAGTTACGCAAGGAAGGAAAAATAGTAAGGTGGGGAGTCTCCAATTTTGATTCCGATGATATGAAAGAGTTATGGAACACCACTAATGGAAACAATTGTATGATTAATCAAGTATTATATCATCTTGGTTCAAGGGGTATAGAGTATGATCTCTTACCATGGCAGCGAGAACATCACATGCCTATTATGGCATATAGCCCGCTCGCTCAAGGAGGTACTTTAAGAAGACAACTGTTAACGGATCCAACCATTTTAGAAATTGCAGAAAAGTACGCTGTACAACCCTTACAAATCGCTCTCGCTTGGACAATCCGGTCTAACAATTGTCTAGCTATTCCAAAAGCTGTACAAGAAGAGCATGTACTAGCAAATGCGGAAGCTGCTATTATTGAATTAACAAAAGAGGATTTAAATAGACTTGATGAAGTATTTCTGCAACCGACTAGAAAAATGCCTTTGGACATTTTATAGAAACTTTGAGGATAGACAAGAGAGAAGGGATTGAATGTGTATGTCAACAGAGGTATCGGGAAGATTTACTCCATGCAGCCCAGAGGAGGCTCCAGGCCTAGGATTCTGAAGTAAGTAAATACACTGACTAGGCCGATGGGTAATAACAAATAACAGAAAAAGACCTTTCCCGATACTTCTTTTGTGTTAACAAGAATACGACTACCCCAGGGTGGTCGCTGCTCTCCTAGCAACTTCGGGATTACATTTTAGGTAACTCATTCTTAAATAAGGCGACTTTTTAAAGAATTAATCCGGGATACTCCCACAGACCAAGCTGCCCTTTTGCAGGAATAGACTCCTTTAACGTCCGCATCCCTTCCACTTCCCAGGCGTAACCGCCTACCCGATAATCACCTAACAAAAATTCAATACCCGAAACAATTCGCCCATCTTCCAGTACCGCCCAAGTTTCATTGTTTTCAACCACTCTTATGCAATTTTTCAGTTCACAGACGCCAATGATCACACCTGTCGGGAGGTCTTCTCCTGAATATCCGTGTTTTTGGAGCAGCTCCTGAACCCTCGGGTAGCCGCAGGCGGCATTGTCCGGTTTTTTGCTTGTATGAATCGCTAATGGACCTCGATAGTTGGTTCTCCATGTCCTCGTTTCATATTTGGACTCGCCAAGGACAAACAAACTAGCCCAAGGCTGAATCATTGATAGAATTTTCATTTAGCCCGTCCCCAATCAGAGAAATGTATGACTAGGGTTCCCTTACCGAAAGAAAGTATATACTTGCTTCGTTACATTCATTTAAATTTGTTACGGCCAAACTGTAACTTGTTCGAAAAGTATCTATAATTTTAGGAAGATAGGATGAAAGAAGCTTTTACATAAAAACAGAGCAAAGAAAAAGGGTATGGGGTCTTCATATTTGAAAAAATCGGGGGACGAAATGTTTCGATTAAGAAATCATTACCAAAAAGATGAATTTATGATCATCAACATTGTTTATGACTACAGCTCAAAAGTTAAAACGTATACTTTTTTAGCGGAAAGTTTCTGTAAAATGTCCCTTGCCGTCCCACCGGACATTCGGGGTTAGAATTTTCATGCATTCCAAACAACTCATTATCTTGTACCACATTAACAGCCTTGTATACGTCAAGGAGTGTAATTTCCGACATTTTCTTGGCAAGCTTAGCTCCTGCGATTCCTGGATTCACTTCGACCAATCCCGCTTTCTTCAACATCCCTATAAGTTTCCTGATTACAGCAGCGTTCGTGTTGACGCTTGAAGCCAGAAAATCGGATGAGCTAATCCCTTCCTTATTAAACTCAATTAACGACAATATATGAATTCCAACAGAAAATCGACTGCTGATGGACATAAAGCATCCCTTCCATTTGTAATTAATTCAATTACAGGTTTATTATACCTTAAAATCATAAAGAATAACAAAGGACAAACCGTTTTATTGTTGACTTGACATAGACCTGCAATTATAATTATTACAGGTAATTAAGTCAGTTACATCTTTATAGTGAATCTGGGAGGGATTATTTTATGAAAATGTTAGTTACAGGCGCCACTGGAAAACTAGGAACAAAAATCGTGGATACCTTATTAAACTCTGTTCCTGCTGAGCAAGTGGCTGTCAGTGTCCGCAACACTGAAAAAGCTGCAGGATTAAAAGCCCGCGGAGTAGACGTCCGGCAGGGGGATTTTGATAGCCCTGAAACATTGGATACAGCATTTGCCGGCATCGACCGCTTGTTAATCATTTCTGCTGATGGGGACAATGAAACAAGAATCCGCCAGCATACAAACGCTGTCGCTGCAGCGGAGCGCGCCGGTGTTAAATTTATTGCATATACAAGTATAGCTAATGCTCCAGAAAGCACTAATCTAATGGCTCCGCCTCATGTTGCTACTGAAGCAGCCATTAAAAAAACAGGTATCCCTTATTCATTCCTTCGCAATAACTGGTACCTCGAAAATGAAATTCCAACCATCCAGGCTGTCATGGCAGGGGCACCATGGGTTACATCAGCAGGTAATGGCAAGGTAGGCTGGGCAACACAGCGGGACTATGCAGAAGCTGCTGCTGCAGTCCTAGCAGGTAATGGCCACGAAAACACAATCTATGAGTTGTCAGGGAAGTTATTGACCCAGGAAGAACTTGTATCCGAACTGGGCAATGTCCTGGGTAAAGATGTCAATGTGCAACATGTGGATGACACTGCCTATGCGGCTATTATGAAAGATGCAGGTCTCCCTGATTTCATCATCCCGCTCCTAGTCGGCATTCAGGAAAGCATACGCAACGGCTCTTTGGAAATTGAGAGCAATGATTTCAAAAAGGTTCTTGGACGTCAGGCTACACCGGTCAAAGAGGCATTAACTGAAATTGTTAATGAAATTTCCCAGACAAAATAAACATAAAAACCGGCCTTTCTTAAATAGGAATGGCCGGTTTTTATGTCATTTACGTTTTATAGTGGGAAGGCTTCGGCTTTGCTAGAGTACCTTTTTTCTGCAAAAACCGGGAGAAATCAGTCCTCGTCCCAAGAGTTAACAAAGACAATAAAAAACCCGTCCCAGCCTTAAACATGAAGTCTAAAAACTGGGCAACGGGTTACCTTGATAAAATCTGTTCTTTTATCAAAAAACTGCTAGGTATACTGGCCGAGAACATCACCAAAATGTTCCGACCTAAAGGTGGAACATTTTGGTGATGTAATATGGTCTCAATAGCGGTTCATAGTAGTGGTAAATTTAAGGCTGTTTCAATATTTTGTAAATTCAAGTTGATCTGTTCATTTTTATTCCAAGGATGGTACCAGCCCTGTTCTATCATATAGCTTGAGACTTGCTCATGCAAATTAATTGAGTCCTCTAAATGGCGTATGAGAATTTCTTTAATTTCAGGTGTTCCTGCTTCTGTAACTGCAAAGGCATAATTTCTAACCTCGCTTTTGGCTGAATTTAAAAGATCCATTGCAATTACTTGGTCAGTAAGTGCATTTAAACCAGTTAAATTTTCTACGAATGGATTCATTTTTTTATTCATCTCCTAATTTTATTGCTGTGCTTTGGATAGGATAGAAGAAAATTCCTGCAATTGTCTAGTGGATGTTTTGACATCCTGTTGCATAATGTCTAGCAGCTTTTGATCGGTTACCAAGGCTCTCATTGTTTTGGACTTGCTCATACAAAGAGTCTTGAATGCTGCCATTTCTTGAACCTCAAGGACTTCGTGTAAGGCATAGTTCATTTCGGACAACTCCTTTCTTTATGGTTTCAAGACAACTTTGATACAATCATCCATTTTTGTGTCAAAAATCTCATATCCACGCTTTGCTTCACTAAGTGGAAGTACATGACTTACGACATCTCCTGGATCAATTTTTCCGGACGTAACTAATTCAAACATATATGGCATATAGTGGATGACAGGTGCTTGTCCGGAGCGGATATTGATATTTCGCTGCATAATATCTCCAAGAGGGAAACCATTATATCTGCCGCCGTAAACGCCAGTAACTTGAATTGTCCCGCCTTTACGCACTGCTTGTGAAGCCATGATAAACGCACTTAATGCTCCGCCATGAAGCTTCATTCCGCTTGCAAGGAACTCCATATCAGTCATTTTACCGTCCATACCAACTGCATCAATGACAACATCAGCGCCGCCTTTGGTGATTTCCTTCAGGTAACTTCCTACATTCTCATGGTCCTCAAAGTTAACAATTTCTACTTTGTTGGTGCGCTTTGCGTGCTGCAGGCGATAATTGACATAATCAACGGCAATGACTCGCTTTGCCCCTTTTAACCAACAGAATTTTTGAGCAAAAAGACCAACCGGACCACAGCCAAGAACAATAACTGTATCTCCATCCTTTACACCTGCATTGTCAACACTCCAAAAACCAGTAGTCATCGCATCGGCAATAACTGCTAACTTTTCATCTGGTTCTTCACAAGTCTCTGGAATTTTGAAATGAGTAAAGTTGGCAAATGGCACTCTTAAATATTCAGCTTGCCCACCTGGATAGCCACCCGTCGTACCAGAATATCCGAAATAGGCACCCATATCACCATTATCATTTGAATTATCACATTGGCTTTCCAAATGGTTTTTACAGTAATGGCATTCACCACATGCTATATTAAAGGGGATAATTACTCGATCTCCCTTTTTTAGCTTAGTCACACCTGGACCAACTTCTTCGACGATCCCCATTGGTTCATGGCCAATAACATAGTTTTCTTGCAGGTTAGGAATCATGCCATGAATTAAATGTAAATCAGACCCACATATAGCTGTACTTGTTACTTTAATAATCATGTCATCTGGTTTTTCAATCTTTGGATCTGGAACTTCTTTGACTACAACATTTTTAATACCTTGATACGTTACTGCCTTCATTGGTTACAGCCTCCAGTGTTAGTGGTCATCCGGTGTCCGGTCAAACATACCTTTTCTATTGGTCTCAACAGGGAATAGATTCATTTTGCCAATCATCAATGTATTGTTGGCAGAGAGTTGATCTAGTTTATACTGTTCACCTAGTTCGTATGGATGGAACCATTTTTTATTAATCATTAGTTCTGTAATTTCTTGGTGCATGGCAATCCCTTGCATTAACTGGTTTCGTAAGAGCGTTCTAACATCAGGTGATGCAGCCTCCGTTAATGCAACCGCAATATTGCGCACACCTTCTTTGGCACGAAGAAGTAAATCCATCGCAAAAGTGGTATCTGCTAGCTCTGGTACGTGTAGCGAGTTTATAGGGTCTAAATAGTCATTGTTCAATGAATTTGCCTTCCTTTCAATTTATTATTGGTGTTGGCCGGTTTTGAGGAACAGGCGCTTCAAAAGGTGCACGTTGATAAATTGCCTGTAATTCTCCAAGTGCTTGCATGGATTGTTCAACATCTTTTTGCATTAATGCTCTCAAATCATCATCAAATACCAGTCCTTGCATTAGTTTTGATTTCGCTAAGCAAAGGGTTTTAAAATTAATAACTTCATGTAGATCCAAAGACTCATGATCGGCTAATTTTTGAATATCCATTTTGGTTCCCTCCTTTTTGACTAACTATACAAATACAAAGGTATTATTCCAAATTTCCAATGAATCATTCTTTAATAGTTTTTTTAAGAGGTAGGAAAAACGCTGATTAAATGGGCTGGATTAATCATAATGTAGTGAAAATTCATTCATAAGGTATCTCTAATAAATATTCGATATATTTTGATTAAAAGGGCATAGGGTTAACCCATACAACTTAGGAAAAGAAAATGAAAACTTCAAGCTGTATCTATTTAAAAGTGTCTATTATTGGGGTCCTGCCGACAAAACGGGTATATTAGACTTGGCATTAAACTAAAATCATAGCTATCGAGTGTTTTCTGGACAGGAAAAGCAGCTTGTTTAAGCCTACTTTGTCTTTGATTTTCTTCTCTAGACTCTGATTCTGCTTCTAGTAATGCCAATAGGAATTCCTCATAGCTTAAGTTACGATCCTCAGCTTCTCTTGCGAGAGAACGATATTGTGCAGCAATAGTCGGAATCTGTAGTTGTTTAGATAAGTGATCTAAAAGTAGTTCAGTTGTCACCTCCGCGTGCCTCCTGTCAAATTGTTTAATGGTACAATGCGTGAGATCTTGATTTTTGCCATTGTCAGGTCATTTTTTACAGCAATTGCTGCGCCTTGTTATTTTCATCTAATTAGTTTTTTACAGCCTGCATTTTTTATTTTTTTAAAGAGATACTATATAAAAATAAATAAAGAGGTAAGAATTATGCACGATAAAGGGAAGATTACAGCCTATCAAATGGCACTGATGATATATCCAACGATTTACGCCACAGCTGTTCTAATGGTTCCAGAAATTACAGGTCAATATGTGGGACGCGATAGTTGGGCAGCACCCATTTTAGGTTCCTTAAATGGATTTTTTACTGCCTATGTCCTTTATAAATTACATAAGATGTATCCAAATGAATCACTTATTCAATATAGTAAACATATTATTGGGCCCTTTCTAAGTAAAATACTTGGATTATTCTACCTGTTCTTTTTCTTGTATATGTGTGGGTTCATTTTAAAGGAGTATTATTTTTTCATTGGAATTTCCCTTTTACCAAAAACTCCAATGATTGTAGTTATAGGAAGCGTTGTTATTATGGCATCTCTCGCTATAACTGGAGGAGTAGAGGTGCTTGGGAGAGCTTCCCAACTATTCATTCCTATTTTCATTCTCCCTATACCGATATTTACAATCATGCTTCTTAAAGACTTGGATCCAAAGAATGTTCTACCGATCTTGGAACATGGTTTGTTACCTTTGCTTAAAGGTTCCGCTGCCCCGCAGGCTTGGTTTAGTGAGGTATTCCTTATTTCTATGTTTCTCCCATTTTTAAAAGATCCTGAAAAAGGATTGAAATGGAGTTTTATCTCAGTATTTGCGGTTATGCTTAGTCTTGTTAGTTTAAATTTACTGACTACTTTCCTATTTGGAGAGATGACTGCTAGTTACACTTTTCCTGTTTTCAAGGCTGTACGGATTATCAGTCTTTCTGATTTTTTTGAACATTTAGAAGCGGGAATTATCACTATTTGGATTTTAGGTGCGTATATCAAAATTACAGTCTTCTTTTATGCATTAGTTTTGGGTACCGCACAATGGTTGAACCTTTCAGACTTCAAGCCAATCGTTTTACCATTCGGTTTATTAATATCTCTATTTGCTATTTGGGAATTCGCTAATTTACAGGAACAGTTTGAATTTTCAAAGTTCATCTTCCCGTTTTATGTTCCATTTATGTTAACTGTTCTACCAACAATATTATTGATTATTGCTAAGATACGGACAAGAAATACTATGAAGAAAGAGCCACCACGTATATCAAATTATTAGAAAAGGTTGTTTTTCAAACATTTTATCTCAGACCCTTCCTTTTCCGTTTTGATCTTTTTGATCGAAAATCAATCAGTCTAATAAAAAATGATGTTTTAGTAAATAGGAAATTCGCTAACAGAAAGGACTTGTTCAACTTGTTTCGAATTTTAAAAAAACGTCCTCAAAAACAACATCCTATTGAAGGAATGAGTAACCGAAATCTTCCTCTGTCATCAGAGTTGGATAAAAATCTTCAAATTCTAAAATCCATTTATAAGGGTTGCATTGATGTAATCTATCATCCTTTTTTAATTGCCGGAAAAACAAAAGCCCTCCTTGTATATATTGATGGCTTATCTGATACAGAACAAATAGATTCTAGCGTCCTTGCTCCTTTAATGTCTAAAACAATTGATAAATCGATTAACCTTCAAGAGACATGTGAAAAGATACAATTATCAAATATACGAGTTGTCAAGACATATGATGATTGTATAAAGAACATTTCTAATGGAAACCCTATCCTTTTAATGGAACATGAGGAACAAGGAGCGGCTTTAGGACTAGCCAAATGGGATAAGAGGTCCATTAAAGAACCTGAATCCGAAAGCGTAATCCGGGGACCAAGAGAAGGATTTGTGGAAACTTTGGGAGTCAATATTTCCATGCTTCGGCGAAAAATCAAAAGTCCTAACTTAAAAATGAATAAAATGAATATCGGGAGTTATTCTGATACAAGTATAATCATTGCTTATATAGAGGGAATTGCTAATCAGTCATTAATAGATGAGGTTCAAAACAGACTACAGAAAGTCGAAATCGACAGTGTTTTGGAAAGCGGATATATCGAGGAATTGATAGAGGATAATGTTTTTTCACCGTTTCCGCAGTTACTTGATACGGAACGACCAGATGTCGCCGCAGCTAACCTATTGGAAGGACGTGTCGTCATATTAGTAGATGGTACTCCTTTCGTTCTAATTGCTCCTGTAAGCTTTTTTTCTTTTTTTCAGGCACCTGATGACTATTACCAACGTTATTTTATTAGTTCTGTTATAAGAATAATGCGTCTTTTCTTTATGTTAATTTCTGTATTCTTACCTTCGCTCTATGTCGCAGTTTCCAGCTTCCATCAGGAGATGGTACCTACAACCTTGATATTAAGTATGGCATCGTTACGGGAAAGTGTCCCATTTACTGCCTTGATAGAGGCAGTAATAATGGAGATTGTTTTCGAAGCGCTTCGTGAAGCAGGGCTCCGTCTACCTAAACAAGTCGGAGCTGCAGTAAGCATTGTAGGGGCATTAGTTATCGGGCAAGCTGCTGTTCAAGCAGGACTTGTTTCTCCTCTCATGGTAATTGTTGTGGCGATTACAGGCATTGCTTCTTTTATGGTTCCTCGCTACTCAGAAGGAATTGCTTTAAGATTGATTCGCTTTCCCATCATGATGCTTGCTGGAACGATGGGGCTATATGGATTAGTGCTTGGTTTTATTGCGATAGTCATCCATTTATGTAAATTACGCTCCTTCGGTGTTCCATATCTTTCACCAATAGCCCCAACAATAGGACGAGAAATGAAGGATGCTTTTATACGTTTTCCTTGGTGGATGTTAAATACACGACCACATTTAACTGGAAGAATTAATAAGTATAGACAGGCTCCCAATCAGCAACCAAAACCAAAAAAATAGATGAAACATACTGAAATTTAAAGGAAGGGAATTGAATGATACTTTGTTTCGAATAATGAAAGCTATTCTTGCCTTCTTTCTTGTTCTTTCACAGTGTGTTTTGCTAACTGGTTGCTGGGATAATAAGGAACTAAATCAATTAGCCATCATAGTAGGTGCAGCCATTGATAAAGAAAAAAATAATAAAATTAAATTAACTGTTCAAGTCTTCCTTCCTCAATCACAAAGTGGTGGGCAACAAAGTAGTTCTGGTAAGGCCCAAGTAGAGATCAAATCAGCTGTTGGAACAAACATGGCTGATGCTGCATCCAATCTTCAACGTGAATATTCACGCAAACTTTTTTGGGGACATTGTAAAACATATATCTTTGGCCGATCCCTCTCTGAAAAAGGGAACCTCGGAAGACAAATTGACTTCATAGACCGTCACCCAGAGCCTCGCGAGGATTCTCGTTTATATGTCAGTGATGGAAAGGCAGCTGACATTTTACAGCTATCACCTTCATTAGAAAAATATGTAGGAGATGTGCTTCGAAAGATGTCGGAAATGCATGTTGGTGCAAATATTACATTGAAAGATTTTGAACTGATGGTTACAAGTGAAGGAGGAGGTGCACTATTACCGCTTATTAAAATCAAGCATCAAAATAATGATGATAGGAAAATGAATGTCTCTCCCATCATTGGTGGCACAGCTATTTTTAAAAGAGATAAAATGATTGGGAGAATTAATGAAGTTGAATCAAAAGGATTATTATGGGTAAAAAATCAAAATGAATTACCTGAAATAACAGGGTATCCCAAAAAAGGGCAAACCATTTCACTATATCTGAAAAGAACAAAGACAAATCTGATTCCAAAAATTGAAAAAGGAAAATGGAGTGTCACTATATATATATCAAAGGAAGGGATGATTGTTCAAAATGGAAGCAAAATAAATATTATGAGTAAGAAAAATACAAAAAGAGTAGAAAATTATATAGAAAAAGACGTTTCTAATTCCATAGAGAAAGCCCTTAAGCAGGTAAAGGATGGAATGAAGGTGGATCCCTTTGGATTTGCTACTGCTTTTCATCGTAAATACCCAAAAGAATGGGAAAAAGTAAAAGATCACTGGGAAGTTGTTCTTCCAGATATCTATGTAGAAACGAAAGTTAAGGTACATGTACTCGAGCCTGGGTTGTCGACCACTACTTTGGAGTGAAATGAAAAAGGAGCAAATAAATGAAGATATTTGAGCTTATAGGAATATTTATATTAGTTTTTCTGATCCTCTTACTTGAATGGCGGAAGTTATATCCAAATCAAAAAAAAGAAAAAAGAATACTTGTGACCTTAACAGCAATAAGCTTGCTAGTTGCTATCTTACTTCTTTACTTTCCAGAAATTCCGGGTCCAACTCAAATGATTAGTTCCCTCTTTTTCCCGCTAGGGAGGATGCTTGAATAAAATATCAATCACTAGAATTTCAATCTATCCAATCAGCCAAGTCATTGATGGAAGCACTAGATATTATTAAAAATATGAATGATTCCGGTAAACGGAAGGGCTTCAGAAGGAGCTCCTCTTCATTTCCATTGTTAAACACCTCCTAAAAATATAATTGACTTTTTTCTAATGAGTATGTTTGTTAATATATGGTAATTCAAAAAAATATTTTCTTTGAAGGCATTATTAAATATGAAGTAGAAACAATCACCTTATCGCTAGGTTAGCTGTTCAAGTTTCTCCAGCACATTCTATTGGTGAAATTATTATTACATATGAATATCGTGACAAAATGTATCAAGCAAACTCCGTGGATTTTCAATCCTACAAATAAAGTTTGTGAATAATTGTACTTAAGCTATAGGGTGCAAGAGTTGCAGATCCAGCTACCATTTTGGTGGCTTTTTTGTTATTGCACTAAACGTACTATTTTTGGCAATCCTGTTCAGTTATTAAGGTACCCGAAACGGGTGTTTTATGAGAAAAAGTAAAAACTAATAAAGTATGAAACCTTCCAAAAATTGATGTTTTTAGCAGTTATAATGAAAGTATCAATATAGTTGAACAATCGTCATTAGCTTTTTTTCAACAATCGGGCCATATCATTGAACAAGGATCCTTATATTTCTATGAATTAGTGAATTCAAAATAGTATCTTGAATCATTAAGATAAATAAAAGTTATTTAAATAGAAAGAAAATGGATATCATAATTATAACTTACAAATATTTTCGAACATGGAAATCCTTCATCATAGCTCAAATGATCATGGCATTCCATATGCTTTTATCGGAGAACCCTTGTGCGAATGGATCGGCCTAATTTATTACTTGAAGTGGAATTACCTGTACTCATTTTTTTATTACATCATAATTGGGATTGGAATTCGAGCTCTATTACTTAAAATCGTTTCTTCTTCCAAATAGATGCCACAACGATAAATGAAAATTAACGCAACTATTTTCGATATAACCAATGTTTATTTGAGACTAACCTTTCTCGTTATGACAGCCCACACCATTAACATAATTATTCAAAGAAAGCCTCAGATTTAGTTTATCTGAGGCTTTTCGAATGTATATAATGGTTAGCATCAAATTTTATGGCTACAACAACGGAAAAAGGAGGCGGGCGCCTTGCTGCATTAACCGCTGTGAAGGAGAGCGTTGTAATAAGTCTTCCATTTGCAACGGGACAGAATCATTAAGGTCTCGTTCGAATTGTTCTGTAAGATCCCTTGCCACGTCCTTACTGTACATGAATTCACATACTTCGTAATTTAAGCGAAAGCTTCTCATATCATAGTTTGCGGCTCCCACTTCAGCTACTTCCTCATCGACGACTAACGACTTAGCGTGTAGCATTCCTTTGTTATATAAGTAAATTTGAACCCCTGCTTCCAGCAGCTCTCCATAAAAAGTAAAGCTTGCAAGTTCAACGAGTTTTTGATTCACTTGACGAGGAACCAGCAATCTTACACGTACACCACGGGCCACTGCTGTCTTTAGCGCCATAATAATATCTTCATCAGGTACAAAGTATGGTGTCGTAATATCAATGGTCTTTGTTGCTTGCGTCAGGGCAGTATAATACGCCTCCCTAATGACTGGAGTAGGAATCTCTGGATTGCCTTCGAATGTCTGAACATATGCCTCGTGTGTTTTTTTACTGGTCGGGACTGAATTCGCGTCTGTGCTATCTATAGTTCCTAACTCACTGCTCCATTCTGTCATCATTGAAGATAAGTTTGGGCTGGTTGAAGGGGTAATTAGGGAACTCTTATTTTCTGTTTTTGTTTTCATCCTCGATCTTTTCCTCATATGTTCCGGTGAAGCGATATTCCAATGAGCTTCGAAGATCCTTTGCAAGTCAACTGAGGCTTCACCCACAATTCTTACATGGGTATCACGCCAGTACCCTACGTCCGGCTTTAATCCAGTATATTCATCCCCAACATTAATACCGCCAGTAAAAGCTTCCATATTATCGATAACGACAATCTTACAATGATCCCGGTTATTCAACGTTGAGAATATCCAAGGAAAACGTAATGGGAAAATGGTGCGACATTCAATTCCTGCATCCATCATCCGAAGAATCTGAGTTTTGGACAACTTCTTGCTCCCCCACCCATCTCTTATAAAGCGGATATGCACACCGTCCAATGCCCGTTCAATCAGTAAGTCCGTAATACGATTTCCAATTTGGTCATCTCTATATATATAATATTCAAGGTCAATCGTTTTTTTGGCGTTTTGTATAGATTCCATAAGTTTATCATACGTTTTAATCCCATTTATAAGCACTTGTAATTGACTATTCCTAATTCCTTCCACTGTCAAATATTTCAATGCTTGTGCAATTACCCGGGCTGATCTACCAAAGGAATCAGGCAATGCGTCCGATTCATTGTGTGGAGAAGTAAGCCTTTTACGAAGATTAATCCGTGGTGGATTCGATGTGATGAGATAGAAAACAAAACCAATAACAGGGAAGATGAAATTGATTGTTAACCAATTCAGAGCCACTGCCGGTCGACGTACCTCGCGAATCGCAATGATTAGCATAAATACTGAATTAAACAAAAAAAGCCCAAAAATCCATTCCAAAAAAATCCCTCCTCCATTATTTTTTTAGGGTGTGCAACTACAACTCGTTTATACTTTTATAAGTTATTATCAAGCCGAAGACAGAGAACATATATATACACATTTCTTATAATGAATAAATTAAATAAATACCGTGAAAAATGCGGTTTGGAGCCCATTAAGTAGACCGAACTTTAAGTAACATGGAACTCATAATCTATAATGGATAGTTAGATGAAACGCGGATGACGGGAAACTGTCACGTTCCGTGTGGAGCAGGGGAAAAGGGAGCGATAACTTCAACCCCTTACCTATCTGTCATTAACAAAGAGTCGTAGATGCGGCTCTTTTTCTTGTTCCACTAATGGTCAGTTTACTTGAATAAGCACACTTTCCTTGGTATTAGTTTTTGTAAATTTTGGTATATTCTAACTTATTTCTGGATTTTTGAATTATAATAGTTTTAATTTGAATAGACTTTTATAGGAGGTGTGCAAATTGACTAAAGTATTTATGCAAATAAGCAGATTGTTTCTAGGGGTCGTTTTTTTGGTTGCAGGTCTAAACGGTTATTTTGTCATCTTTGGACTTGAACCATTTATAGCAACTAGCCCCGAAGCAATGGCGTTATTCAAATTTGAATATTTATTAATTGCAGAAAAATCTTTAGAGATTATATGTGGAATTTTACTCTTAATCAATCTGTTCATCCCATTAGCCATTGCAATATTGTCTCCAATTATAGCCAATATTTTTTTACTCCATTTGTTCCTAGACCATTCATTACTTCTTTTAGCAATAATGCTTATCATCACTTATGGTTATTTGTTGTATTATTACAGAAATAACTTTAAAAGTATTTTGGAGAAAAAAACTTCTCGATAATTCTTTGTGCAGCTCATTATCTATCTTTCGTGCAAGGTTTCTTATTCAAGTAATGGGTGCTTTGCTTAAATAGAAGCAAGGCATTTTTCTAATTGAAGTAACGTGGCAGGATAGTGGAATAAGACAATCTTATTTAATCATATCTTTAGGAAAAATAAATTAGGTGTGATAAGTGAATATGAAAAAACAAAATCAAGTTATCTTCTACACAATTAAAGGTTCAACAATTAAAAAATTTTTAATACTAGATTGTATTACTGGTACAGGTATTTATTATGCATTTAAAATCATTTCATCAAGCGTTTTAGTTGGAGTTTTAGGATGCATTGTTTGTACCGAGGGCATTAAAAGATTACCTAGCAAACAGGTGCGTTGATCCAAAAGGATTAACGTTTTTTTTATAGAAACTAATAAGCATCCTTAATTTGACTAACGAGGCAAGTTAGTTTAACAAGAGATGCCTAATGTCAAAATAAAAAAAGCTTGGGTTAAATTTCCCCAAGCTCATCTACACAAGAATTATTAAAGAATAACTTTCTATTTGATCACTTGTATCATAATTTTGGTGACGTAATGTTCCTTATGATTCATTACAACTGTATCATAAATATACTCTTCAAAAACATAATCACCTAAGGCTAAATTTAAACGTTCCATCTCTGAAAAAAGTCGCTGATATGTTTTATTTATTGTTTTCTCATCGCCTATATGATATCCAATGAGAAAATCACCCTTAACACTTTTAAAATACGGATATCCTTCCTTTGGATTTGGTTGCTCAATATATAAATAGCTATAATTAGTGAATTCTCCCTTTAATACTTGTTCCCGTTTCGTTATAACACCTATTGGGTACCCTGTATCAAGTTGTGATACGTTCAATTCATTAATAAAATCTGAAACGACCTCTACAAATTCTTCATCGGTTATATTTTCAATATTTCTACTTAAATAAAGTGTTACTTCTGGTAATTGTTCAAAAGTAACTTGATGAAAATCAAGGTGTGACGCTTCTTCCATTAATGCAATTTTTGCCTCAATAATTTTTTTCTTCGCTTCTATTTCCTGAAGTTTTTTCACAATCTCTTCCTTTTTTTGATACATTAAGGACAAAAAACTTTCAGGCGATTTATTTTGCGTATATTGTTGAATATCGTTTAGCGACATTCCAATATCCTTTAATAAATCAATAACAAAGAATAGCTCTATCTGGCGGATTGAATAATACCGGTAACCTTTTTCATTTTTCAATACCGGAGAAAAAAGCCCAATTTGATCGTAATAAAAGAGTGTCTGTTTGTTTATTCTGCAAAGCTTTGCGAATTCACCTGTAGTTAAATATTTTCCATTTTTTTCATTCATTATTTACAGCTCCACCCTTGACTATATAGTTACTATATACACTAGGATGGGATTTGTAAATAAATGAATACAATACTAGTAAGTTTGCGGTTTAGTTTTGTTAAGGAGAATGTAAAAGATGAAGACTCATAATGTCACTTTAGGATTATTATTATTAAATTTATTCATTGCCTTTTTGGGAATTGGTCTTGTAATTCCAGTCTTACCTACGCTGATGAATGAATTAGGCATTACTGGAACAACAATTGGTTATTTAACAGCAGCATTTGCAATTGCTCAATTGGTAGTTTCACCATTTGCAGGGAAAGCAGCTGATAAATTCGGCAGGAAAATTATGATTGTCATTGGCTTATTTATTTTCGGGATATCCGAAATATTATTCGGAATCGGAAAAGAAATAGAAATGTTATTTATCTCTCGTATTTTAGGTGGAATTAGTGCTGCATTCATTATGCCAGCCGTTACAGCTTTTATTGCTGATATTACAAATTTGGATACTCGCCCGAAAGCATTAGGTTATATGTCAGCAGCAATTAGTACAGGATTTATTATTGGTCCAGGTATTGGTGGATTTTTAGCGGAATTTGGAACACGTATACCATTCTTCTTTGCAGGAGCACTTGGGACAATCGCGGCTATACTCTCTATTATTTTATTATCTGAGCCGAATCGTAAAGAAGAGCATAATGAACAACTCTCCGACGGTAAGTTTGGCTATAAACGTATTTTTGCCCCAAAATATTTCCTTGCGTTTATTTTAATTTTTATTGCCTCATTTGGATTAGCAGCTTTTGAATCGTTCTTTAGTCTATTTGTGGACCATAAATTTCATTTTAAACCATCCGATATAGCCATTGTTATCACAGGTGGTGCAATTTTTGGTGCAGTTTCACAAGTTGTTTTATTTGATCGGCTGACACGAATATGGGGAGAAATTAAACTGATTCGATACAGCTTAATTTTATCAGCCTTACTTGTCTTTTTAATGACTGTTGTTCATTCATACTTCTCTATTTTACTTGTTACATTTATTGTTTTTGTAGGATTTGATTTATTCCGGCCAGCAGTTACTTCATACCTATCAAATATCGCCGGGAACGAACAAGGTTTCGTTGGTGGTATGAACTCTATGTTCACAAGTTTAGCGAACATTAGTGGACCCATTCTAGGGGGGATATTATTTGATATAGATATTAACTACCCTTACTACTTTTCGACTGTGATACTAGTTCTGGGAATAGTTATTACATTGTTCTGGAAGAAGCAAGCAAGTAATTCTTCAAACGAAGTGAAGGCTAGTGTAGCTAATTAATTAAATTGAAATAAAGACGAAAATTGTGAAACAATATTCTTAAACTATGAAAATTAACTTCTGTAATTTAGTGAAAAAGGCAATACTGAAGAGAACCCAGCTCATTTGTTTTTTAAAAAATAGGTCTTCGAACCTCTAACAGAATGAGCTGCTTCAATTAATGCTGATCTCAAATACTTATTTCCTTTTTTTGTTTTAGCTGATTTTCTTTTCCCGGCACTTTCGTTTTGCCCAGGAACTAAACCTGCCCAGGAACACATATGAGGTGCACTCGGGAATTGTTTCTTTATATCCGTTCCAATTTCAGCTAAAATTTGTTCAGCCATTCTGGTGACTATACCAGGAATTGAATCTAATCTCTCCACATCTTCTTGATAGATACTCACTCTTTTCGCAACTTCCTTATTGAGCAATTCAATCTCTTCAGTTAAAAAATCAATATGTTCGATCTGGAATATAGCTAGCTTTCAGAAGTCCATGTCGAAGAAGTTTGGCAATCCATTCTGCATCCTTAACATCTGTTTTGCGTCCGGGGACAGCTTTCATGTGTTGAGCATTCACAACTAAAAACTCTATATCTTCAGCTTCAAGTAAATTAACAATTGGCTTCCAATATACACTTGTACTCTCCATGGCAACAGCCGTAGAATCAGTATTGACGGTTTAAAACAATTTTCATTCTCTGTGGTGCAGCGACGATTTTTTCGCTGCATGGATGGCTAACGGGTATAGTTGAATAAAGCCATAAAAAGAATGCAATAGTTTTCATTTTCCTTAAAAACTGTATGCTATAAGCATTCTTATTTATATAAAAATGGCATGAATATGGGCTTTTTTTCATACTATTTTTTGGGGGTGATTAAATGCCAAGAGTAAATTATCGAAGTTATGAGGTAGATGAAATGGCAAGGATGATGAGAGCAGAAGCTGAAGGTGAAGGAAAACAAGGAATGTTATATGTTGGAAATGTAATTGTGAATCGGTGTGTAGCAACCTGTTTAGACTTCAAAGATGTAAGAACTATTCATGATGTAATATTTCAAGTACAAGGTGGAAATTATTCTTTTGAAGCAGTTCAAAAGGGAAATGTTTTTTATCAAAGAGCAAGAACATCTGAAAAAAGATTAGCAAAACAAAATTTGAATTATTGGAGAGATCACCCAGCGAAATTTGCATTATGGTATTTTAATCCACATGGTCCATGTCCTCCAACATGGTACGGTCAACCTCATACTGGTCAATTTAAAGAACATTGTTTTTATGAACCAAAACCTGGAACGTGTGATAGTGTTTATCGCGGTTAAGCTTACTCTTTGAGTAAGCTTTTTCCATGTTCGGAATATTTACATAAAATAAAATTCCTGCATTATTAAGGTGGTTCAGGAATTTCAATCCATAAAAGATTGGATGTAAAATTCAGCCCATAATGTAGCCCAAGATAATTGTAATCTAAGATTCTTCTCCATAAGTCTCCAATTTTCTGTTTTGTTGCAACAGCAAATATAATCTACGAATAAGTGTTTCCTTCCTTTTTTTCTTCTCTAACACTTTACTTTTAAGATTAAATGACATATTCGCACCTCGAAAAATTTTATATTTAGTATTTTGATTATCAATAACCTCTATATATATGTAAGCTGAAGGTTGATAGAAAAATCGTATTGGTTTGTAAGAAAGTTTACTTTTTACTTCTTTTATGGGGTCTTTATTACCTCGATGTCTTGTTTATTAAGTGTGATCGGACTTTTTGCTTAACGCTTATATTATTCGACAATATTCTTGTTTTTTTGTACTTCGTCTATTAAAAATATCCTCTATAGGAAATAGACATTCCCAAATCTTTCAAAAGTAACACCTCTTTTTTCTTACCGAATTTATCTATACCGTAGGCAGAAGGTCTCCTCAGAGGATGATAAACTAACTTTTATAGAACCGATTAAGCGTGTGTGAAGAATTGTACTTAAATTAAAGTGGCAGGTTTATGGAAGAAAAAACACATTTACAAACAAATATTAATTAAGTTTACTTGAAGTAAGATGTAGTGTTGAGGTGGATATATGATAATAATTTCAATTGTATTCCCGATAAAGATAAAATAGTTTTTAAGCAAATTTCTTAAGGAGTGAACTCCCATTACCAGTTTTATTATTGATTTACTAATTGATATTACAGGCGATATAATTGGACATTTCATTCCTAATTTGTCACCTGAATCAAAATTCCAAAAACACATTATCAGATTAAGGGAAGAAGATTGGTTTTCCTTAATGGTGAAGGATTATAGATACGAATATATAATCTACAATAACAGCAGGGTGAAGCGGTTCTTAAGAAGTGAAAAAAATGTAAAAATGATTACAAGTATGGAGGTGGAGAAGGAGAAATTCATAAGTTTAGTAAAAGAAGAGCATGCTAGATTTACAAGGTTACGATAATTTTAAAAAGTGCTTTTAGACAGGATAGTAGTGCATGAAGGGAACTTGTGAAACAATATACCTAAACTAACGGGTTGCGTTAGTTGAACACCAATGGGCTGCTTCGTTAGTCCTTTTTTTATTGTGCTAAATGGCAGTTCAGTTAAAGAAGGATTTTATAAAATTGTGTTGAATTTATTTATTTTACAGAATAAATATTAATAGGAGCGATTACTAAATGACAGAAAAAATTAAAGTGAAAATTGAAAATTCACTAACAGTACTATTGGTATCAGAACTTGAGAAATCTAAAAAGTATTATGAAGACGTATTGGGTTGTGAAGTAAACGAACATTGGGCAATACGAGATGATTTCGGTTTAGGATTTAAATTAATACAAGCAAAAGATTTAAATGATATTAGACCTAACAAAGGTACTTGGAATACTTATGCATATGTAAATAATCACACTGAGCTTGATGCATTATTTGATGAATTGAAAACAAATGGTGCAATTATCGTCTCTGAACCAAATTTAACTGAGTTTGACTGGGGTGTTTGGAAAGAATTTTCAATTCGAGACTTAGATGGATATGTAATTGGTTTCGGTTCTGGTAATAAAAATAACTGACATGCTCTTTTTTAGTAATAAAGTTTAAATAAACGTCACATAATTCACTTAAAAAGGTGTGTAAATCAAACCTCTTTCCAATGCAACGGGGTGCTTTACTTGAAGAAAAAAATCTACATAAGAAGGTCGTTTGAGGAATATCGGCAGCAAAAAAGGCACTCATAATTGCAGTAACCTTACGCATATAGATACGTAAAATGTGTGTATAAAGCCAATAAGACGGTGGAGGTTATGAGTTTCGCTTCATGGTTTGCTATAGGCATTGGGGTAGCAGTCGCGATAGGTCTATTCGGTGGTAAATCAAAACAGAAGAAAAAATAAAGAAGGCACTCGAAAAATGAGTGCTTTTTTACGTTAAAAGAACAAAATTGATTTGCGGTTCTGAAGGGGCAATATATGTGCCTTGTATATTAATGTGCTTTTTTTAGGATTATGAAATGGTGTACTTAAAGTAACGGGTGCTTGAGCTGATCGCTACGGCGATCTTTTTCTTTATTCAAGTAACGTGGCAGAATAGTTTAACTTGATAAGTGGATTTTTATGGTAAAATAAATTGAGTGAGGAGGTAGGTATGATGAATCCCAAAACTTATACTATTCTAGGTTGTGTTTTCATTTTAGTTAGTGGGTTAATTTTCACTTTAGAAAGATTAAGAGTGGCAATTGTGTTTGTGGGAGAAAATGTATCTCAAGGTTCTTTCCGAGCAAGCCCTCTTTCACCGTCTATTGCGGATAATTTGGCTTCTATTATCTTCTTAGTAATCAGCATTGTGTTCTTTTATAAAGCAAAAAGTGGCAAAAAAAGTAAATTTAAACTACAGGGGCGTTTGTAGAAGAATAACTAATCGATTTTAAGGCTGTGGCCATATCATAGTTATTCCATTAAAGGGCCGTTTGTTGAACATCTAAAGCCTAATTTCTCACCAAGGTACGGAGGAATTAGGCTTTTTATCTTTCAAAATCCTTAACTTTGTAAATCCGCACTTCCGTGACGTTATACCGATGGTAAATGCAGTGGCAACAAGCGGTAAACCTTGCGGCAATTGCTGGTAAAAATAATGACAGAAGTGGTACATTCTTATGGCCGTAATCAATTCTCCATTAACTCATAAAATAAGCCACCAGAACCGTCCCCTTGGTATTCCCTTGGTCCCAAAAAAATGTCACATGATTGTCACGAAACAACTCGAATTGTGGCATATTCTGCAATATTCCCTGTAGTAATAAAGTAATTATTATTATATTATAATATTAAAGGGTTATATTCCCATAATTTAAAATATTTTACATTATGTAAATGGTTTTAATCCATTTCCACTTACTTGTTTAACAATTTTAATGCCAGATAGATAGAAACTCTAGAGAGAATTCACATTGTATATGAGCACCTTCCTATGACAACATGTTTATCATAAAACTGATTTATTAGAACGGGCCGTTTATCAATTTGATAGCAGCTTTATTCTATAAATAACAATTTTTGATAAAGGAAGTGAAAAAGTTGTGATGTGAAAAGTTCAAAAATGACTATGAGAGGACGTGTCACTGAAAGTAGATTGGATGTATGCAAGAACAGGTTCAAATTTTTTTACAGGATTTATAGGTTGTAAGAAGTTTATAAAAAACCATTTTGGGGAGTTGTATGCATTTGTTCATTGAAAACAATTATTTTATCAATCGGGATTTTATGTTTATGGTTGGTCAGTATGATCGAAATGCAAAGCTTTGTGCACTTGTGAAGGAACAAAATAGAACGTTTATTGTTGACAGATCCCCCTTAGAAATCCTAAATGAGAGTATCAGATGTATCGGTTTTAATTTAAAAGGAGCAATGGAAACGTCAAAGTTGCTGCTCGGTGATAAACATATGTGTCCCATCATGGTTAATCCCATACATAATATTTGTGTATTCCCAAATAAATCCGCCAAGCATGCTGACACGATGTGGTTCAATCCAGATCATATTTATAGGACGAATACTTTAAATGGAAAAGCCAAGTTAGAGTTTACGAATGGATTGATCATGATGGTTCCTTCGAAGCTTTATACTTTTAACCATAAACTGCAAACGGCAGAGCAATTCAAGAAAATGGTAGACGGGAACGGATATGATCCCCTTTCCTCAAAGAAAGATCCAAGAAAAGGGGCATGATGTTTACATACGAAAAAAACCACAGGGACGGTTCTCATGGCTCAAAAATGCCGGGAGAACCGTCCCCTTGGTCCTTTTAAACTTTAGCTGAGTGGGGGTCTGACCCCATATCAGAGATTCCTGTTTCTACTTTTTTAATGGTTATAGCTGAACCAAATAGTTTCATACAGATATAATAAACCACACCAGACGCTACTAATGAATTTAATGATGATACTCCAATATCTGTAACAAAGTAACCAACAGCGAAACCAGCTGCCCAAGCAACAATGGATATAGGGTTCCAACTTTCACTATGCTTTGGCAGTTCATTTTTTCTTCTACTTTCATCCAGCTCAGCCCTACTACGCTTTAAAATAAAATAATCAACAATGATTACACCTACAACTGGTGGGATAACTACCCCAAGTAAAACAAGAAAACCTATAAATTTGTCAAGAATCCCTGCAACTGACATGAAAGTACCGAATAAACCAACGACAATCGTCATTGTAGCACGATTAAAATTTTTCTTGAAAAATATATTCATAGAATTTGTTAAACCGAGACTAGATGAGTAAAGGTTAAGATCATTTGTTTTAATAGTAGAAAATAGCACAATTGATGCCCCAATCCAGCCTGACAAAGAAAGCATAATGGTGACAACATCTGGTGATTTAACAGCATGCGCCATTAATACCGCAATTAAGCATATGGTTAACTCCCCGACAAAAGTACTTATGGCTGTCATCCAAAATACATCTTTCCATGTCCGTACATACCGGCTTATATCCGGCGTAGTGACAACCCCTACAACAAACCCGCCAGTTACCATAGTGATCGCAACTCCCATGGGAAGTGCGGTACCAGGTGCCGGAGAAACCAGCAGACTGCCAATATCAGCAGTTGCAAGCATCTTGTATGCAGCAATGCCAACGGCAACTAAAAATAAAGGTAATCCAATATTTGCCGTATAACTTAAAACCTTAAATCCATAGACAACTAGTAATGTAAGACCCAACCCCGTAATGACTGACCATATCTGTACATTAAACATATTTGTTGCTTCGTAAAGTCCTAATGCAAATACACCATTCTGAACACCAAACCATCCTGTTAATGAAATGGCAATAACTAGTCCGATTAGTAATGAACCAAAATTCCCAAACCCTGACCATCTTGTTAATAATGCGGTTGACAGACCTTCCTTAGCAGCTGCGAAGCCAATTCCAAAGCCTATAACTTGCAGGATCACACTTCCAAACATAACTGCCCAAAATGCATCCCAAAATGACATTCCATACCCTAATGTTGCACCAAGCATCAATTGCGACACACAGGCAAAAAAGCCAAGTCTTACGACTAATACCTGCCACATAGGCCGTTTGTCGGAATCAGGAACACGACGTAAAGAATGATCATCATGAGACTCTAAATTTTCTTGAATTTTTACCATACCAACACCCCTTTTTGATATGTTTTTTTATTAGGCTCTTTTCTAAAAGTCTGTTGCTGTTTTAGATTCGCCGATATAATTGAAAATTCGCCGATAAAGTGGTTAGATTCGCCGATATAATTGAAGATTCGCCGATAAACTTACAAAATTCGCCGATAAATCAGATAAACCTGCTAAAACAGTGTAATTTTACACTCCATTAATCACTTTTTAGAGTTTGAACATGGGTAATAACAACATTCTTTACGAAAACAGCCTTTTATTAAGACACTTATGACCTTATTTACTCGACTAAGAGCGTTTCTTCACCTGGTAAAAATCAGGGAAACAAAAGAACCGTACCCACGTTTCCCTAGTAAAAAATGTTTCATAGATATCTATTAAATTCGTCTCTAATTGAAGGGTTATTGAAAACAACATAAAGTGGTCTTGAGAAATCAAGATGTCTTAATATCTTAACTCCGTCAAAATCTCTCTCTTGTGCCTGATATTCAAAGACTCCAAGATCAACTACTGCATAATCAGCTTTATTTTGCACGATAAACTCAACCTGTTCCTGTTGATCATGACAGAAGACTTTTATTCTTTCTGGCAGCAGATCTATAACATCTCCATATTTATAACCTTTAATTACAGCCAACTTCTTATCCAACAGATCAATTTCTTCAACAGACTTAAGATCTTCATCTGTAAATGAAATAATTGTGGTTATGGCATTCCTAAAAAGATTTGAAAAGTAGTAGAGTTTTTCTCTTTCTGGAGTCTTTTGAACTTGAAATGCAATATCAATTTCTTTACCAATGAGCTTTTTTTCAATTCTACTCCAAGCATCCAAGATGTACTCTGCAGTAGCTCCCATTTTGTTTACTATTTCTTCTACCTGTCTGTAATCAGATCCTTCTAAAACTCCCATCTCATTATAAAATTGATATGGCGGAAAAGGATCGGCCCCTACTAAATATTTCTTCATCACACCCCTACTTTCCTAACTTTTTCGCTAGTTCAGCAAGGTCCGGATGTATGAATATCCCATTATCCAGTATTAACTGTCCGTCCAACCACACAGAGCAAGCCAATGAAATTCCATCTACATGGCTTTTTGCAACTCTGGGTGCTCCTCCTGAATAATTTGGTCCTTGATGACCAAACCCCCATTCAGTACTTCCCCAAATTCGCTCATCCTCTGTGGTGCATCCCTCTAATTTAGCATTAGGACTGCATCCATAACAAACATGAGCTGCAATATACATATTCGGGTCATTTAAGGATGCGAAATAATCTTTAACCCGCTTTGCAAGCGTTCCACCTTCAAACTCAACAATTCGTCCTTTTTCTACAACGTAGGTTATCGTCTCACTTAGAACACCTAATTCGAGATCTCCACCTCCACTAAGTGCCCCATCAAATGCTATTCTGCCATTTATACTGTCTTCAATAGGTGCCCACCCTATCTGGCCAATAAGGAAATGTGCCCCCGGTGTACTATAATCGATCTCATTGTTTACTGGTCTGTTTGGATCATTATGAAAGGTTACGTCAGTACCTGCTTTATTTGTTATTCTTACTTCTGTTGCTTCTTTGGTTAGTTGAGTAAGTCTTGTCTGGAACTCATTTTGTGCTTTCATATCGACCAGACCTATATTCCTAACAATTCTTTCTATTCCTAATCCGCCAAGCATAACTTGCCTCGTTCTTCCGTTCGTAACAGCTTTATCCCATATTGGAGAGTATAAAAGCCATTGATCATTTAGTTCTATCCATACATCCGTTTTGTCCACACATTCTTTAAGTGGCTCTGGTAAGTATTCCATGGTAAGTGCCCCATAACCTTTTGGTGTTGAATGCCAGGCCAGCATTGCCTTAGCACCCAGTGCATCAGCCATTTTTACTATTTCCTCAGCTACTCTGAAGTCTCCAATGGAATCCAGAGTTACCAGCACGCTTTCACCAGGTTTTACCTTCACCATATCGTGCATTAGTTTGTAAGCGCTTTTTGTAAGTTCCATATCTAAAAATTGTGCCATACTATCCCTCCGTTATTTTTTATTAATATAGCCTAATTTTACAACAATTAAGTGAACTTTTAGAATGTTCTAAAAACCAAAAAAAGGTTAGCTAGTTGTGCTGTAACACAAACCGCTAACCACAAGATCCTAAAAAAACTTACTTGTTTTCAAGTGCAATTACCATCAATGTATTTAGTAAGTAAGGCATTTTCCAAGGTTCAAAACCTAATAAATCAATAATTTTATTTTTTCTATAATGGACTGTATTTTTGTGAATATACATAGAGTTAGCCACTTTGTCCACGTCCATATCATTAATAATAAGTTGGCTCAAAGTATTATACAAATCTTGTTTGTTCTTCTCATCATATTCTTTGAGTTTTTGAAAAATATTTCCTAAAGACGTAGTCAATTTTTGATTCTCTCTGAACTCTCTAATCAATCCAAAACAACCTAAGTCCCTGTATAGCGTATATTCATTTTCCCCAAAATATCTTCTTCCAAATTTAAACGCATCTATGGCTTCTGTATATGCTTTGGGAATATCCCTGAAATCATTAAATTCATTGCTTACACCAATAGAAATGTCACCCGCTAAATCATTATCCCAATATTTAAGCAGCTGGTTACATATTCTATTTATCCGGTCTTTTATTTCTATTGTTTGTTTCGCAATTAGTATAATAATTAAATCACTTCTTAACCCAACTAAATTATCCTTATTCTCTCTTTTTATCATGTCGTTTGTCTTTTGGTACTGAACATTTTCTATATATCTTTCTAATTCTCTCAGATTCCCCCTGGGGTTTTCTTGGAATTTGTTAATGTTAAGGACAATTATCTGACTGATTTTTTGTATATCCCAATTTATATCCATTCCCATCTTTATTGCAACTTCATCAGATCTAAAATTCCATGTTATGAGATCCCCTATATACTCTTGTTGCCTTTGCATTTCAATTTCTGATACTCTGCTATTTTTGGTAGATATTAATGTATAGATTCTGGATATTATATCAAGTATTGAATCTGAGTCCTTTAAATTATTATCCTCAAACTCTGCAACTATAGTACCAAAAAACATACCTTGTGATCTGACAAATCTTAATATGTATTTTTTATCATTAATCGTTAAAATCTTATTTTCATTATCTATAGTTTGTATCTCATTACTTCTTTCAAATAAATAATTTGATAATTCACTAAACTCGGTATTGTATTTAGGATAAATAAGCTTATTGTCAATATCTAAAAACCATATCTTCCCACCGTAATAAAAATCTGTCATTGTTTTATAAATAACATTAACATCCTTTTTAGAGACTACATATTCAATTAACTTATTCTGCATGTGATTTGCATCTAAATACCCACCAGATTTTTCTTCCATAAGCTTCAATATAATTGGATTCAAAATCTCAATATAGGTTGTCTCACTTTTAGCAATAATCAAAGGAAAGTTCATCTTGTTACATAGTTCTTCGATTCTTGGGTCAATATTCTTAAGCCAAAGATCTAAGTGGCAAATAATTACCCCTGCAGATTTAGCTTCTATAAGTGATTCAAAAATTTCTAGTTGCTTCTCCTTATTATTCATTATTGCATAAAGAGAAGTTACATAAAGTTGTCCTTCTATTAACCAACTTTGCTCTTTGGTCTCAGCAACTTCTAAAACGGTTACTGAGGATATTTTATTGTCCAGACCATCAATACCAGCTTTTATATAAGCATACTTAAGACCACTTAATGAAAATACATCCCTTACTCTCATATAATCACTCCAGATTAATATTGTTAAATTGTAGTTTCATTCTTAATGATTCATATAAAATAGCTATTTTTTTATTAATAATTGATATGGCCATTACAATATCTTTAAACGTTCTTCCATATCTATTATAGTGTTTTTTGTTATAAGCGTTGACATTTCTTTATAACTTAATTTCTACTCGGGGAATGGATTTGATCCCCTTCCCTCTAAGAAAGATCCAAGAAAAGGGGCATGATATTTACAACTAGCGATTAATCCAAAATTAAATCAATAGTCTTCGGTATTTTAAAAAGAGTCGGCCACTACCATATAGGTAGGTGCCGACTCTTGCTTTCTAATAAGAAATTCTGATTAAAACTAAATCATATTTCAAAAATAAAAAATCTCTTTAGCCTATTTAAGCTTAGAGATTTTATTTTTGGATAAAATTTCGGATCCTTGCTATTATTACCAGATGGTCTTGGGTGGTTGGTTTAGCATTTGATAGCAGCATTTTGATGTAAGATTCGCTTTTCACTCACAAATGCATATCGGGAAGCACCTAGAGTTCCTCATCCTCTTGGGGTATAACTTTCAAGCTAAGCCCATCTTGGTCAATAGCAAGGTCAGGAAAGGTCTTTCGTAGTCTTCTAAGTGTTTTTTTATCCGCAATTTCCTTGTCAGCCCTTGCCCGCTCAATTCTTTTCATGGTTTCTTTCTTCGTATCTCCTACTTCAATCAGTCCTAAAAACGGTATCAAAACAAAATTTTTCTTTTCTCCTGGTTTCAATTGATCACCCTCCTTAACTATAATTTAAACAGGAAAATGAAAATCCCTTGTGACAATATTGCAAACAAGTACAATTTGTAACAACTACATATTGAGTTGCCCCTTAACTGGGGGCAGTGTTTTTCTATTTATCAAATGTTGGGGGAATACATATTTCCATATGACAATCTTCTTTGTGATTTTACGAATATCAAGTAATATCGACACTAATCAAACATTTGGTTAAAACCTGGATAAACACTACCAAATAAGGCTCTTTCATGTCCAGAGCAAAAAAATATTGTTGAATATTGCAAGATAAATGGAACTATCCCATAACAATCAAGCTATTCCCACCAATAGTACAAATATCGACTATTTTTCTTATGAAATAAACTAACTAATCGTTTGATTCAATACCGTATTATCAACGCTACCAAGGGATTATATTGATTTAGCAGGGAAATTTATTGTCGATAATCCAGTAGGATTTCTACAGAACAAAGGGCATTATTCCCCAGAAAATGTCGTCATTCTATTAAACCAACATAAATCTACTTTTTTTCCTTTTTTCCAACACTACTCAATCATTTGATTGAATCTCCCGAATTCCCTGGTACATAGGTTTTTTTATTAAACAATGGTAAAAAGATTGTCGGAAATTCTATTAGCAACAAAAATAAATTTTTTCTATTTGGTTTTCATATCTAAAAAACTCTATGGGATAAAAACCATAGAGTTTTTCAAATTCAGCACCGTTTTAACTAAATACCAGAAATTAGTCTATTCCTCTTCCTCTTCCCAAGGAAGGTCCTTGAAGAAACCCTCCATCATTCTTAGCTTTTCCATAGTTTCAGGCGTTGTCATGTACTGCAATTTTTTAGGGTCCTTTCCCCATTTATTGTTGTCACTACTTCCGTCAAATTCTGACAACGAACAGTGTTAAATTGCCGTAAACATAGTATCATAGAAGTTAATTCAATTTTGTTACTTGAACAACTACCTTATCCTCGCTATAGATAATTGAGACCATTTCCCACTTCAGTTCTATTTCTATTTCCCAAAATAAAACACTCCCTAATGCAAATTGCTTAGGGAGTGTTTTCGTATTTACTCTAAAGCGCCACTTTGATTAAAATAGTACCATTTTCCGGAAATCTGCGCCCAGCCAGTCTGCATAGCCCCGCTAGTAGTTAAGAAATACCAGGTTGAACCACTTAGCAGCCATCCAGTTTTCATAGCACCGCTAGTATTTAAGAAGTACCAAGAGGTGCCGTCCTTAAGCCAGCCGGTCTTCATGGCACCGCTAGAATTTAAGAAATACCAGACATTTCCGTCTTTGAGCCATCCAGTTTTCATAGCACCACTGTTATTTAAGAAATACCAGGTGTTACCGTCTTTTAACCATCCGGTTTTCATTCCACCGTTATTGTTTAAAAAGTACCAAGTCGATCCGTCTTTCAACCAGCCCGTCTTCATGGCACCAGTATTGTCAAGGAAGTACCATGTTGCACCATCTAAATACCAGCCAGTTTTCTTTTCTCCAGTGGTTTTATCATAGAAATACCAAGTTCCATTCTCTTGGACCCAACCGGAAAGTTTAGCTTTGACTGTAGAGACAACTATTTTAGTTTCTTCGCTAACATTACCATCTTTGTCAGTTGCAAGGATGAACAGTTCAGTACCTGCTTGTTGAACAGGAATGGCAACTGCGAACTTGCCATCTATGCCTGCAGAAGCAGAGCCAATAACAGATCCATTAATTTTTATATCGACTTTAGAACCAGCTTCTGCTTGCCCTGTTACGGAAGTATCTCTGTCCGTTACTTCATTCACCACAGGTTTTGCAGGAGGGGTAATGTCTTTAACGACAACAGTGGTTGCTTCGCTGACATTTCCAGCTTTGTCAGTAGCTGTAATCACTAATTCAGTGCCTGCTTTTTGAACAGGGATACTTACGGTAAATTGACCATTCTCTTGCGTTACAGTAGAACCAATTTCTATCGAATCTTTTTTTATGGAAATTGTTGAGCCCTTCTCTGCCTTTCCTGTCACAGTAGTAGATGAATCAGTAACTTCATCAACAAATGGTTTTTCAGGACTAATGATATCTTCAACAGATAGGCTTCTAATTTCACTACTGCTCCCCTTCTTATTTACGGACCAAACCTCAATATGGGTTCCTTCGGTTTGAGAAGGAATTGAAACTGAAAATTCTCCATTATCATTCACCTCATCAAAATACAATTGTCCCTGGATCTTAGCATAAACAATGGAGCCAATTTGTGCTTTACCAGTAATTTCTTTATCGATATTAGTTATTGGATTAATCTTTAGAAAAGTATTTACATCCCCTACTTCGACTTTATACACTTCACTATTAAAAAATGGAGCCTCAGTTCCTTCGCGACTATCAAATAGGTAATTGCTCTCTCCGAAGTTGAAGGATACCTGTCCTGATTTCATAGGTGCTTCAACGTTTATTGTATATTCATATTGCTTATCGCCAATTTTTCTTAT
>NZ_JBIWDU010000011.1:199284-229822 GCF_044762155.1 Neobacillus sp. NPDC097160
ACCTTTGCCCTCTCTAACGAAATGGCGGCGTTATTAGTCTGACCCTCAGTTACCGATAGGCTTTTCACCTCTCCGCCAACGATGACTTGTGGGAAAGTTTCTCCTGCATTATAGCCAATAACCCTAATCCTGTAGGTATTCCCTACTGGAAGCTTTACCCCAACATTTAAGGTCCCTTGCCCTTTTGTTTCTTCACGAAGCAGGTAGGATATTCCATTGCTCCCTTCTACTAATAGTTTTAAATTTCCAATATTACTAGGAATATTTGATACACGGATATTTAGGTTATTATCCCCCTCAGCATATGCCTTGTTTAAGCTGGATACATTCGGAAATATCAAAACGATTAATATTATAAAAAGTTGCATTTTTTTATAGTAATTTAACATGGCATAAATCCCCATTCTCCCTATAGCTTATTAAAAATTCATGTAACAGATATTTTAAGTTAATTTTCATGTGTTAATTAACATGGGAAGGTGAAAAGAATTACAGCATCCACACCCCATTATTATTAAAATAGTTCCAGATACTTATAATTATCCTCCAACCTTTTGCATACACCGCTGCTCTTGAAATAGTACTAAGTTTTGCTGATTTTTTAACAACCGGTTTGCATCACTCCACCGATCTAAGTCCCATCATATTCCCCTTTTTTCCTATCTAATAACCTATTTAAGTTAATTGTAAGACTTCCCTATAAGTTACTCAAGCTATATTTATGCCTTAAATTGATAACCTTCATTTCTGCGACGAGTAATTAGCCAACCAATGTTTCATCAGGTATATACTCCATATAGACAGCTCTATACGGCATAAAACTTTGGAATCATGAGAACTGTCGCTGCAATTCTTAGATAAACACTATCCGTTCATCACCTTGAAGCGAATTGACCATCTTCCAGATTTCGCCGTTCAACCAATCCCATTCAAAGTATTCCCCTTCAATATGATAAAGGAACGGTTTAGTTGGCTTGTCTGCATCCATTTCCTTTACCCAGCCATCATAATACTCAAAAAACTTCTCTTTCAAGATCCCGTAAAAGTAGGCAATCGGCTTTCGCACGACATTTGTGAATTTTAGCTTTCTAATTAATTGCCGAAAGGAATCAATAGCAATACCAACAATAGCATCAGTTTCTCCATGGAGTTTATAGTCAAAAGCTAAGATATTGACCATACGCCAGTATTCTTCGATTAACTTTGCATCATCGAAGAAACATTTAACAAATTGGACAAAATCCTTTGGAACACGGTTGCTCACAAAGGTGTAATCTAATTCAGGCGCTTCTTCTTTACATTTTTTTATCTTTTGATCTTTTTCAGTTTTTAAAAGATTAGTAGTTTCTTTTGGGTGGTTCAATGTTTCTTGTTTAGGTGGTTCACTTACAGGAAAACGATTAAACACATAGAAATTGCTGGACTGCGAGAAGTTTTTTCGTTCGATTTCATTGACAGTGAAAATGCCTAATTCTTTTGCTTTGCCGATCATCCGTTTAAACGTGGAGCGGGAAATACCGTTATCGCAGTATTCATCATGGATCGCTTTTAACACAGTGCCAATTTTGGCATTACACACTCCAGGGATTTTCGCAGCAAAACGAACCAGCCGCTTTAAACCGACCAGCTCCCCTTTTGAAAAATCAGTCTTGTGTTCTAGCAGCCACTTTTCTATATGGTGATTAAACTCTTTCAAACTTTCAAATTGTGAAAACTGTTCAAATCCCTCAATTTTGCCTGATTTCAAATTCATCATTTTGCGCCACCCTTTCACCGCTAAGTTTCCGTTTCCGGCACCTCTACGATATCGGGTTTTTTAGTGTGAATCGAACTGCTCAATTTCACTTTTGACGGCACTTTTTATACGAAAAACCTCTTTTTTGCGTTAAAAAGTGAATTTTGAAGCCGATTTTCGCCTTTTTGGGTCATTTTTGCTATTATATTCAAAACAGGTGACGTTCTTCTGATTCCCTCAGTGTAAACAATTGACGTTTGTCATTTCCATTCCACAATCAGACACACCTCGACCATTCCCAACTATTTTCCCTATCAAACAAACGTTTAATTAAAACAGTGGGAATCCTTGATATATAGGCCCTTTCCCGTCCCAAGCTGTAAAAAAATTGCCGAACAGTGCAATAATGATAGGGAAGCTGATGATTTGAACCACTATTATCACCATTCGACATCCTTTCGACGAAATTCCATATATGATATTCTATTCAAACATTTGTTTTAAATAGTAGCAAAGTATTGATTTATATGAATTTCCTCTACAAATCTGAAAAGAAAATTGTCAAGAATTGCCGGGGAAAATTGCGATAACAATGCACATTTTCACACTAATTGAATGTCTTCCGTGAACTTACATTAGTCTATCTATTCCACCTATCTCCGCCACTACTTAATGGTTTAATTGAAAGAAAACCTCGTCCGGATTCGTCTTATTAATAGCCTAAAAACAATGTTGAAATCTGTCTCAAAAAACTTACTAGAAAAAGGCACCATCGATTATGTTTCTACTGGATTTATCCCCATACCCAGCAAAGCGAATTATGAGGAGTATCCCCCCACTGTAATCATAAAGTGCGGTAAAAAGGGAGGTATTTCAAAATGAAATAGTCCGAATATTATCCAAATAAATAGGGTGCAGTCCCCCTACTTCAGCAGCAGGACTGCACCCTAAATTGTTGTGATTGAAATGAAAAGGAAGCACAAGAACCTTCGCCTGCTTCCGGATGTGATATTCGCACCGAAAAAGGCCCGCCTTCCCTACTCAAACTGCCTTAAAAACTCGTATTCTTCATTATTGGCGGTGGTTAGGTCGAATCCTTCTTTATTTTTTATGTAAACGTCTGTTACGATTTCGTTAAGTTTTTTGACGAATTCTTTGTCCTTCGCCAGATCTGCTTTAAGTGAATGAGGGTTGTTCGGGATTGGATTGAAATTGCCTTTGTAAGGGAGAATATAGACCTTCTCTCTTAGAGCTTGAAGCTCTTGATCTGTATTTACCTTTACACCCACCTTATCAGCAGCCCATTTTAGCTCATATAGCGGGTCGGTCATGACAAAGTCTCCCACAAATCCGGCGTCAATTTGACCTGATGACACTTTAAATAAAATTTCTTGGTGATAATAGCCTGTCTCGAGTTTGGCATCTTTTTCAATATTAATGTCTTCTTGTGTTTTCAAGTAATAGTTTTGGTATTTGAAGCCTGACTCCGAAAAGTTATCCCGCACAGCTATTTTCTTTCCAACTAAATCTTCAAAATCATTTATGCCGCTATCTCTGTTCACAATAATTATTCCGCTATAATGATCTTGACGAGTAGTCTCATCTACCGTTTTAGCAAAGGCGCTTAATACAGGTTTCTTTGGATTCTTATTGATTCCAATAAAATCACTTGGAGCGCTTTCTACTGCATCATACTTGTTGTTAGCCACGTCCTTTTTAAATGTCTCGCGGTTAACGTACACTACCTTGATCCCATCATAGCCTTTATCGATCAATTGATCTTTTAACTCACTCCATATCTTACCTTCCATCACTTTTGCAGTCTGAGGGTCAAAGAATAATAAACCATATGTAAATGGTTTTTTCGGATCAGCAGGTACATTGACACCTGTATTCGCTTCTTGTTGCTGCAAAAGATATTTACTTGAAACATATAGCTGGTTAGAATCATTTAGCTGCTGAAAAGAATTTTCATATTTATTCGAGATAATAAACCGATCTCCATTACTGTCTTTATACTTAATCGAGTTCTTATCTTTTGTAGATGTAAGCCCTGCAACATCAATTTTCACCTTATACCATAGAGGATTGGAAGTATCGACTATATCAACGATAGATCCTAAAGTCACCGTGCCAATCGGTTCAAATTGCAGCCCTGCCCCTTCCCGAATATTAAGCTGGGTGGCATTTACAAACTGAGGACCCGTGGATTTTGGTTTATTTGCAGCCTGCTCCATATCTTGAATTAATACCTTATTCCGATTTACCTCATTTTTTGTCTTTTCAAGTTGATTTTGCAGCTCTAACAGCTGGTATTTTACCCCATCCAAATCCTTATCTAAGGACCTGTCTGCACTTTTTGAAGCAAAAGGAGTAGTACATCCAGTTAATAAACATACAGAGACGACAACACTGCCAAGTTGTTTTTTCATAATAGCACTCTTTTCTCATTCATTTGGTTTAGAAAAAATGTTTAATTAACCTTACAATTAATACATCATTATTTGTTTTTTGCTCTAGTAACTCTTGATCGATTCGTTCAACCTCAACTAAAGATACCTTCTTTGTGTGAGCAGCATTATTTCTATTTTCCCTGATTCTTTGAAAATCTACATCTTTAAAATGTCTAGTCAGCATTGGATGATCGGAAAGGAAGGCTGCGAAATTAAAGTTCTTATCACTCTTAGGATTAAAAATATTTTCCAAGGCTTTGCAGTACGCTAAATAAATAACGGATGCATCATTTTTAAAAATTTCCCTTTGATAATGAAAAAGATATCTGCCTAGTGTTAGCGAATTAATGATAACAGGTGGACATTTAACAGGAATCCTCTTTTTGATCATCAATGCAATATCCTGATATTGTTGATTATGATTATTTAGCTGGTCCAGTTTAGAAAGAACGGAATGATTAATAGTTTGAATCTTATCTTCCATTTCCATTTTAAGGGCTTCCATTTGCTGATTAAATTCCTCATTCAATTCTGATTTACTCAGTAATAATTTTTTCTCAATATCTTTTTGAATTTCTTCAGGAAGTTTAACGATATCCTCTCTGATTTGCAGGATTTCCTGAATACTCTGCTCTTGATTACTTTCCAATACCTTAATTCGTGACAAAACCACATTTTCGATATATTTCTCCATATTATCAATTAAAACAGAGAAATGGCCTAGGTTACTTTGCACATCTTGCATTTGGCCCATCAAGGTATTAATCATTGGCATAACTGTATTTTTGATCATTTCCATTGCTTCTTGATTATGTGTACCATTTATCTCCCTTTCTTCATTCCCTAATCTCTTATTCTCTTTATACTTATAGGAGAGAACTTCATTGGATAAATCACACACCTTAAAATAAAGGACCAGCAATGAATTATAACTGTCTAAAATCGGTTGAATAGTATAATTAAACTCCTTTATAGGCTCCAATGTTCTTTTTAAAGCCCGCAGCCTATCAATATCTAACTCCAAATTTCCCTTATTTATTTTGCAGTCTTCCTCCATTGAATGAATTTTTCTTAAAAAGCCAGTTATTTCGGAATTATCATTTCTACTTTTTTCAGTAATAATGATTTCCTTCATCTCTCTTAATAATGAATCAATCTTTGTAATCGGCATCTTGATTTTTCTATTTAAAGCCTGAATTATATAGGCTGCTTTACTCTCATCATCAATAATAGAATGGTCAAGAATGACGCCAGCTATCGTAACAGGTTTAAGCAGGGGAAGTTCCCCATAGATTTCGGAAATGACTTCATATGAATCATCGTTGGGATTAGGTTTTAATGGACTTGTTCCCAAAATCGGTTTCCCCGACTTTTGCGTTTTAGTCCCTTCAAGTGGCTTTCTTATTGGTATTGACTCCTGTTCCCGCTGCTTACGCCTTTGTTCATCTCTACGTCTTTTATAAAAGAACCAAATGCAAATGCCTATTCCTCCTGCAATACCTAAGATCACCACGATATAAATTGTCCAATTGGTGGTACTCTTAAGATCTGCCTTTAGCGTGTAACTAGATTTATTACCTCTTAAATCGACCATCTTCTCAAAACTTTTGTAGCCCTGCTTCTCGATTTTAAATTTATACGTTTGACCCTTTTTAAGCTCTACGTAACCATTATTCTTAAAATCCTTATAATGGTTGCTGTCGACCGTAAGTAAAAAATCTTTACTATTCGTTGCCACTTTAACCTTAACGAGCTGGTCAAGAATGAGGAGATACGTATTCCCGTTGGAATCCTCAACATAATAACAAAAATAGTTATCGAAAACTTTCGAATATTCCTTTTGAAGTTCTTCCTTACTTAAAGTCGCCCGCTTGGTGTCCTGGGCTAATTCCACAATTTCCATTGGGGAAATATTAGGAGAAATAAGAGAAGGGTAATTTAAATTCCCATTTAAATGTATGGCGTAAAACTTCTGGTTTTCTTCCAAGCCTTTCGCAAATTGATCAAAATTAGTCCAATTAAGTTTTTTTTCATTAACTAGGTCTTCTATTTTCCCGCCTTCGCTGCCTGCATGTACATTCGGGACATGAAATACAGATGATGCCGTCACAAAAACAATTAATAATATAATTAAATAGTTACCTCTTAAGGTTTTCATTCAATTGGCCACCACCCTACATAAAAGAAGATTTTTCATAGTATAATAGTCACACAAGCACTATGCATATTTACATTCTACCATTATCTTAACTTAATTAAACTCAACAATTTTCGACAACTTTCGAGACAATTTAAACCCAAATACAAACTTATATGCATAAAAAGTCTCATGTCCAATTACCCTTTCTCCTATTATTTTAAAGTACTGAAACTGGAGATAACCTCTTCAACTTCATATCTTACATCAATCTCCATTAACTCACTAAATAAGCCACCAGAACCATCCCCTTGGCCAATAAAGGCAGACTACAAGCCCACTACCCATAAAACCCGAGATCTCATCCAAGCACGAATAAGAGAAGGATTTACATTGGAAGATTTTAAGAAAGTCATTGATATTAAGACTTCCGAATGGCTGTTTCACCCACAAATGAGCAAATACCTAAGGCCCACCACCCTATTTGGCAACAAATTTGAATCGTATCTGAACCAGAAGCCCTTCAAAAAAACGCTGGACGAGGAGGATTTCGATCTAGATGACGAAGCGTGGGACATTCGAATTGTTAAAGAAAATAGCGGTATTTTATGATCAGTTTGTCGTTGATCAAGAGAAAGTCAATCTGTGGCATGAAATGCTGAAAGACTATTCATTGAAAGAGACGCAAGCAAACCTGCATGAATTTGTAAGAAGCTCCCCTTTTCCGCCAAAAATAGCTGACTTGGTGCAAAAATCAGGAGGCACGAAGGGGATTCCAACATTAGAAGAGACCAAGAAACTCATCACAGCAAAATACAAACCCGCAAGTGAAGAGTTAATCCAACGGGAACTGTCCAAGATGAGAGCAATATTGGGGATTGGCAGGGGGTGAGAATAATGGAAGGCCATGAACCATTTAATCAGGAAGCAGAAGAAGCAATGGTAGGGGCATTCTTTCTAGACGGGGATTTGGTGAAAGAGTGTGGTATTCGTCCGGAGCAGCTATTTTCATGGAAGCTGCAGCTCATTTATTCGGCCATCCGCCATGCCGATGGCAAGGGAAAACCAATCGATGTCATCACCGTCGTGGAGGAACTCGGCATCGAAAAGGTGAAGATGATCGGAGGGGTTAGCTATCTTACACAATTAGCCGGCAGTGTTCCGACAACGGCCAACTTTTCCTTTTATGAAATGCTTGTCAAAGAATACCATCAAAAAAGAAAAGCGATTCAAATTGCCGGCACCATCATCGAACAGGCAAAAAAATCCGACATCAGCAACACCTTAAGTGTCGGGATTCAGGAATTAGTCGCTGTAAGGGACGATCAAGTCGATGAAGACAACGGGGATATTTTAGTCTCACTTGCGGATTTATTCGAGGAATGTGAAAAAGATCTCGGTGATATCACGGGAATTCCATCCGGCTATTCCGATTTAGATCAGTTGATTGGCGGCTTTCAAGAATCGGATCTGATCATTATTGGCGCACGCCCCAGTATGGGAAAGACGGCCTTCGCCTTAAATGTTGCCCTCCATGCGGCCAAACAGGATGCGAGCTTAATTTTTTCATTAGAAATGTCAAAGAAACAGCTTGTGCGCCGGATTGCCGGCTTTACAGGAAACAACAACAGCCGTAAAATGAGGAACCCGAAAATGGAATTCGAAGACGAAGATTGGCAGCGATTTACCGGAACCATCGGGAAACTCTCGAAGGTGAATCTCCATATTTTTGACGGGGCTGGGATGAATATCCCCTATATATGGTCAAAGGTGCGCAAGATGCGGCGGGTGTATGGCGAAGAGAAACGGCTGCTGGTGGTCATTGACTATCTTCAGCTGATTGAAGGAAATGCTACTTACAAGCAAAATCGCCAAGCAGAAATAAGCGAGATTAGCAGAGCCTTAAAAACAATGGCAAGGGAACTAAAAGTCGCGGTCATCGCCCTTTCTCAACTAAGCTGCGGGGTCGAAAGCCGCCAGGACAAGCGCCCCATCCTTTCCGATCTGAGAGAAAGCGGTCAAATCGAACAGGATGCCGATTTGATTGCCTTTCTTTATCGAGAGAATTATTATTCAAAAGACTCGCAATCAATAGATAAAAAATGGAAATTATCCTTGCCAAACATCGGAACGGACCAACCGGAACAGTAGAACTCGGGTTCAATAAGCAATTGGGACAATTTATGGATATGAGTAGCCACAGGGACGGTTTATGGCGCTTTTTAATTTACTTTTCCATATCCAAAAAAGCCAGGAGAACCGTCCCCTTTGTCTTTAAAATATAGTAATATTTAACTATAGTATTTCATGTTATTCCGGCCTTTTTTCTAAATCATACGTATAGCTTCATACATCGTTGGGAGGTAAGAACTTGAGTAGTTGGTTTATTGTTATAGCATTGCTGATAATAGTTTTCATCTCAATCAATAGTAGATTATCATTAAGGATGAAGATTAGAAGAATTATCAAAAAACACCCTAACACTATAAGGTATCTTAAAAACAAAACTTTCAAAGAACATGAACTGATCAAGAGTTTAAAGGGAAAAGTTTATGATGAGTTAAGCGATAAAAATCTCTGCATTGCCCGAAAGAAGTTAGAAACTATTATAGAACAAGAAATTGTGAAGGTCCTTAAAGGTTGGAAAAGGAAAGTACTTGTATTTTTTGGTGTATTAGCAGGAGCAGCGGGTTTCTGTTTTGCTGCTTTATTAGTCATAGGAATAACAACCTCCGATTCGAAAAAGCCCGAGAAGGCAGTTGCAACTGCGAAATCTTCGGAGAACTCAGGGCAAATCGATTCACTTCTTATGAGTGCAGAAACTCATATTGGTAAATCAGAATATACATTGGCGAAAACAGATTTAGATCAAGTTTTGAGACTTGATCCATCTTCTCAAGATGCCACTAAGTTGTTGAACCAAGTGAAAGAGAAATTAAAAGTACAACAGAAAAAAGAGGAAGAAGAAAGTAAAAAAAAGCTGGTGGAAGCACAAGTTAATAAAAATGAAGAACATTTTAATAACGGTATTGCTTTCATGAATGATGGACAAGAACAAAAGGCCATAAAAGAGTTTGAAATGGTGAACAAAAGCTCAAATCGATATGAGGAAGCACAAAAGTATATCAGTAACATCAAGCGTAATAAGTTTGATGAACAATGCAAGGATATAGACTATAAGGAGTTAAAAAAGTCCCCAGAGGAACACAAAGGGGAGAAAATCCACTTCGCCGGAAAGATTTTTAACATCCAGGAAGTCAGTGGGAAAACAATTCTTTCACTTGCTACAGCATATACCGACGATGATTACTACGGAGATGATGTTTTCATCCTTTTTCCAACCGGAACCTCGTTAGTGGAAGGCGATTTCATTGATATCTATGGTGAAATGGTCGGCAATTATTCAAAAAGCCAATCGTTTATCAGCGATTACCTAAACGGAAGCCAGTACAGTATATATTACGATGGAGGAACTTTTTATGAACAAGCGCCCGTTATTAAAGCAAGACTAATAGAGGATTCAAATAAAAAAGTGTATGGGAAGTAGCTTTTTGATAAAATCCATTGGTTCTCCCCTGTCTATAAATTATGGAAAGACATCAGAAGGCCACTTTCCCTTTCCAATAAGAAATTCTGTTTCATAATTCCAAAAATAAAAAATCTCTTTAGCCCTTAAGCTTAGAGATTTTATTTTTAGATAAATTTTCAGATCCCTACTATTGTTACCAGATGGTCTTGGGTGGTTGGTTTGGCGTTCAATGGCAGTAATTTGATGTAAAATTCCCTTTTCACTCGCAAGTGCACATCAGGAAGCACCTAGAGCTCCACATCCTCGCGAGGTATAATATTCCAGCTCAGCCCATCTTGTACAATCGTACAATTAGGAAATTTCTTTCGTAGTCTTCTAAGTGTCTTTTTATCCGCAATTTCCTTGTCAGCCCTTGCCCGCTCAATTCTTTCCATGGTTTCTTTCTTCGTATCTCCTGCTTCAATCAGTCCTAAAAACGGTATCAAAACAAAATTTTTCTTTTCTCCTGGTTTCATTTGTTCACCTTCCTTAACTATAATTTATACAGAAAAATGAAAATCCCTTGTGACAACATTGCGAACAATTACATAATTATCTGCCCCCAAACTGGGTAAAGTGGGGGGCAGTGGTTTTCTATTCACCAAATGTTTGGGAATACAAATTTCCATATGACAATCTTCTTTGTGATTTTACGAATTTCAAGCAATATCGATACTAATCAAACATTTGGTTAAAACCTGGATAAACACTACCAAATTAGGCTCTAATATGTCCAGAGCGAAAAAATATTGTTGAATTTTGCAAGATAAATGGAACTATCCCATAACAATCAAGCTATTCCCACCATAACACAAATATCGACTATTTTCTTATGAAATAAACTAACTAATCGTTTGATTAAATACCGTATTATCACCGTAAAACATATTTTCATATTATTGTTTGCCTAGTTATTTACACTAGGCGTCACCTTCTTTTATGTATTTTCTGCTTATTACCATTTCTCTACAAATCTCGTCATTTGGCACTGTAATTTATTTAATAAATTTTTTAATTGATGAACAAAAATAATGGAAAAAGCCAAGGGAAGAATATATCCCTCGGTTATGTTGATTTCTTTATTTAAGATCGTATTATAAGGTTAATCTTCTTTAAGCGGGTAAGTATACCAAATGAATGGTGACTAGGATTTCCATACCCCATTATTATCAAAAAGGTACCAGGTACCTGAAATATTTGCCCTACCTGTTTGCATTGCACCGCTACTCTGAAAATAATACCATGTTTTTCCTGATTGTAACCAGCCTGTTTGCTTCGCTCCACTGCCCTGGAAGTAGTACCAAGTTGCACCGTCTTTCAACCAGCCAGTCTGCATGGCACCTTCGCTGTTAAAATAATACCATGTTGTACCTGATTTCATCCAACCTGTTTGCATCGTACCTGACTGATTAAGGTAATACCATGTTCCTCTGTCATTAAACCAACCTATTTTCTTTACACCTGTTTTTTCATCATAATAAAACCAAAGGCCCTGATTTTGAATCCACCCACGCTTGGGAGCCTCTTTCACAGTCATTTCTGGAAGAGATACTTTTTGAACACCATCAGATAGAATAATGGTAACTTTAGCGCCTGCGGGAATTTTTCCTGTATTTAGATTAAATTTAGTATTTATATTAATTGGAAATGGCCCATACTTCATAGTAGCTGCACTAGTTCTTAATGATGATTGGTTTACTAGATTACTTGAAACCACCACTTCCGCACTACTGCCAAAGCTACTAACTCCATCAATGGTATCTTTTAAGTCCGTAATTTCTTCAATATACACCTTTTCAACATCGCTTAATGATTAACCTATTTCATTAGAATCAAGCATATAGGATTGGACGGTAATTAATTCGCCACCAATTAAAGGGGTAACTGGAACAGAATAGTTTCCATAAGAATCAGTAACTCCTTCTCCAACAACCTTATTGCTGCCATTTAATATTTTAATATTACTTTCATGAGTGGCAGTACCACTAATAGACGTTGATAGTTGTGTAATTGGATTTATAGTTGGTGCCGTTGACGCTATTCAATTCTTATGTAACAACATTTAGGTTTCCCTTGCTACAGATTGTTGTTTATGAAGCCCCCATCTTCTCAAAGTCTTCGCTTCCCAAATGACTGTGTCGGTTATTTTGTCTTCCCCCATTAGGTCTGAAATAGTTCTTGCTTAGTTAATTTACCTAGTAGAGCAAATCCATTATTTAAGTCATCTACAAAATTTAAGCAGAGTGGGGGTCTGACCCCGAAATTCCATGTTCTTTTTTTCAGCTCTTCCAGGAGCAACACAATAATCACATATTTCTATCACTTCACCTTTATATTCAAAAGGAAGTGAATCCTTCTTTTGATATACATATTGAGCAATATATTCTCGAGCTAAAGTAATGCCCGTTAAATCATCTCTTAATAATTCTTTTATATCATCAAATACCATTTCATACTTTGTATGGCTTATGTTTTTTACTTCCTATTATTATAAATTAAGCTCATCTCTTCTATTAATATTACTAAATATATATTTAGGCATTCCAGATGAACGCATTTTGGACCGAAATTTGTTTTTATGATGGCACCGTGATTAATCTTTTTAAAACTATTCTAATATACCTGGTTCTTTTTACTCAGCAAACTGTTAAAATTAAACTATAGAAAGATAACTACATGAGGGGGAAAAGAAAGTGAAGGTATTTGGTTTCTTAAAAAAAAGATGGAGATATGTATTAACTGCATTAATTGCCTTAATTATTGGAGCGTCTGCTGGACCTTCTCAAGATCAAGTAGATAAAGCAAATGGAAAAGTAGATTCATTAAAAAAGCAGTTATCTACTAAAGCAAAAACAGTGGCAAGTTTGCAATCAGAAAATAAAGAGTTGGATGCTAAAGTTAAAGAAGCAGAACCCTTCTTCAAATTAAAAGAGGACGAGCGTAAACAAAAAGAAGCAGAAGCTAAAGCCGCCGAAGAAAAACGTTTAGCGGAAGAAAAAGCAAAAGAAGAAGCTGCTCGCAAAGAAGCGGAAGCTAAGGCTGCCGAAGAAAAACGTTTAGCAGAAGAAAAGGAAAAACAAGGTTATAATACAGGAATTACGTATGATCAATTGGCAAGAACTCCCGATGATTATGTTGGTCAAAAAGCCAAATTTAGTGGAAAAGTGGTGCAAGTAATTGAAGGTAGCAGTACGACTCAAATTAGATTTGCTGTTAATAAGGATTACGACACTATTCTTTTCGGAGAATTTGACAAATCGGTTGTTAGTTCCAGAATTTTAGAAGATGATGTAATTACAATTATGGGAGTATCATCTGGTTTAATTAGTTATAAATCTACAATGGGTGGTCAAATATCGATTCCTGGTCTATCTATTGAGAAAATAGAGCAGTAAAAGAATTAGCACCAGTTACTAAATGTAATGGTACGCATAAAAGTGCGTATAAATATGAAGACAACACGAATAGGCCCCCGCCCAAGTTTGGGGGGAGTCTATTTTTTATCCCCCATTGTCTGCCAATCGTTACCAATAATTACAAAATATTTTAAATGTACTTATAATTTTTTCTTTCAATCTCGATCAGTTAAAATTTTATCTAAAATTCTATACCATTAAAGGTTATAATATTTATTGGAAATCAAAAACTTTCATTTAGGTGATATCAAAAATTATGATTTATTTATTTTTTTTAGCCATATTTTTAATTGGAAATTCAACTTTATTACTATTTTTGCTTTATGGAGTAAATAGTTGCCAATCCTATCCTCCTCGTAAAACATTAATAATTGCCTTTGATCAAACGAAAGAAATAATGCAAAGACTAGCAAAATATTTACTTTTCATCCTTCTATTTTGCTTCCTACTATTCCTTTTTAAAGAAATATATCATCGTATTTTTTCATCCAAGTTTTTAATTGATGCTAGTGATATTACGGTTATATTATTAACTATTTCACTTTTACCTCATGCTAATAAGAAACGAGATAAAGAGATTACTATTTATAAAATTCCTGTTTGGCGGGCCTTAATTGGTATCTACGCGTGGGTACTGGTAATTTTAGGATTCGTTATTATGGAATACTTAGATGGAAATCAGTATTTTATGGAGCTACGAAAAAAGGCTTTATATGTTTATTTTGAAAATATTATGGTAGCCGTAGGGACCATAATACCAGCATTTGGAGCGATAAAGAATTTTTATCTAAGGAAAATTCAATGATTTATGAGGGCTATGGGATCAGACCCCCGCTCAACTAAAGTTTAATGCGGTAAAGCAGAAATGCTAGATGTCGCCAGTGGGTTAGACTGTATTGGAAAAAGTTATGTCTCCCTCGCAACAGCTTGCTGTTTATGAAATCCCTATCTTCTTAGTGTCATTGCTTCCCAAATGGCTGTGTCGGTTATTTTATCCTCTCCTGCTAGATCTGATATGGTTCTTGCCAGTCGAATAATCTTTATTTGAACCCGGTTAAGAGCCTCCGCCAATAATGGCCACCGAAGGTGCTGAATGATGGGGATGCATTTTGATGAAGGTTTCTGCTCTCCCCTGCCAACTGGTACAGGCTCATGACTTCTAATTGCGCTTGATTTGTAAGGGTCGGTAATATGGAAGGAAAGGTTTCTGCAAGCAAGCTTTTCCCACACCCTGGCGGGCCGCTCATGAGCACATTATGTTCACCCGCGGCAGCAATTTCAAGTGCCCGTTTTGCTTGCTCGTGGCCAATAACATTTCGGAAATTCTTTTGTGGCGATCGGAAATTCTTTTGCGGTGAATCGAAAAAAGTGACATGTGATCATTTGAAGTTAAATTAGGGAGAAAAGGCAGTAGTTCATGCCCTTCTAAGTGCTGGACTACTTCTTCGATATGCTGAACCACAATACAATCCAAATCTTTTAACATTTGGATAGGAATTGCAGGATCATACGGCAAATAGATCTTCTTTAAACTCAAACCTTTGGCAGCAATCAGAGCCGGCAGCATCCCCTCAGCTTTTACAACCATGCCATCAAGAGATAATGCACCAATAAACGCAGTATCCATTGGAATCGCCACTTTTATCAAACTCAGCTCTTTTAAAGCAGCAATCGCGATGGCCAAATCAAATAGTGGCCCATTTTTCTTTTGTTCTGATGGTGAAAGATAAACGACTATCTTTCGATCGGTAACATCAACATCAAAATGACCAAGTGCCGCAATGACACGTTCCCTCGACTCTTTTACTGAGGCATCCGGCAAACCAACAATCACCATCGATTCCGTACCAGGTTTGATCCTTACATCTGCCTGCACTAGATAACCTTCTAGCCCCTTTAATCCAATACTGAACGCTTTTACAGCCATTGAAAATAACCTCCTACTATTTCTTATCAAACTTTTTAAAATGTTCCATTACACTAAGATTTTGAAGGAATTATAGTTACTGCACCTTCAACAAATTTGCGGTAATTTTCTTTCTGCGGTTCAAGAATATGAGATAATATTTTTGAGGTTGTAACATGTGGATTTGTGGAGTTCGATATATAAGCCATATAGCTGCTCCACCGATAATCTTGAGGAAACTTCACCATTTTCGCTTCAACTGGATTCATATGAATATATCTACTAACTTCCAATAGATACTCCGCAGTATCAATTAGTTCTGCTCCGTACCTGCCTTGAAAAACATGACCTACAAGGTGATGACGTTTATTAAAATACATTGCATATCTAGAATTCAGCATTTTTATAATATCTTTTGGATGATGGTGAAGGGTTTCTAATTGAAGATGAATGTGCTTGGTCATGAGGCAGTAGGTGTGGAGACAAAAAGGATAACAATTACGTGTTTCTTCTAGGAGCTCTATGTACACTTCACGATCAAAATCATCATAAAATAAGCAGCCCTCCGATTACCTCGGTTCGTAATATGATACTTGGCACCAGGAAACCAAATGCGGTGATTTCTTGACAACTAGGGCACCCCTCTCAACTAAGTTCCTTACCAAATACGTAATTCAACAAAAACCTCTAAATTCCTACCAAATTTGATAATAAATTCTGACAAATTAAAGAACAAAACCATAGAGACTAGCTCTTGGATTAAACCTTTGTGCTTTACCGCTTTAAACTTTAGCTGAGTGGGGGTCTGATCCTAACGTCCTGTATATTTTTGCAAAAAATGATGAATTTTGTTGAAAAATGCACTTCTTAGTAATAGTATAAAAGTATCAATAAGAAAAAGGCAAACCCTTCGAAAGTCGGGGACGCAAAGCTGCGAATCTAAGGCGAAAGTGCTATGATAGTCGGGCTGCCAAATGGATTGGATATACAGCTAAAGCTTTTTTATTAGCCTAACATACATTTTGGCCACCAATCTTTTTTGTGGGCTTTTTTTCTTTTTAAAGAGAATAGGAGTACAAAAAAGGAAAGCAGTAGAGTTTTGCTAGTATTTAAAATTACCTTTTTAAATTTAGTTCGAAGAAGGGTGGAAACCAGAATGACTGTTTTATTCGGTTCTGTTGAGTACTATGAAAGAGAATTACTACATGAAGCAAAACAAAATCATGTAAATAAGCAAGCAGATGATCAAATTTCGATGACTTACTCTAGGTTAAAAAGTGAATTGCTTAATGACTTTGTCTGTGAAGAAAGAATACGAGTAGAATGCCTTGAAAATCTTAAACAGGCATTCTGTAGACTATTCAAACCAAGTATACGTGCGACTGCCCAATGAGATATCAAATCGTAGAAATAGCAAATAAAAAACTAAAGGTATCAGTTAAATGTCTAGATATGCAAGAAAAAGCATTGTTAAAGGTCTCCTTGAATCCACATACTCTAGAGTGTGTGGACAAGCTTATCCCGGACAGCCTACAAAACTTTATCCGATCAAATCAAGAAAACATTAGTAAGTACTTAATCAATGACAATCTGGATGAAAAAAAATCTGCATTATGTATGTAAGATGCAGATTTTTTTGCCCCAAGAAATGCTTGTATCAAGTAATCGGTCTGTATAAAAAACAGACAGTCCTACAAATATATTAATTAATCTTGATGAAACGTATATTGTTTTTCAAAATAATTCTTGTAATCCCCACTAATGATTTGCTCCCACCACCATTTATTATCTAAATACCACTCAATGGTTTGAGCAATTCCCGTTTCAAATGTATAAGTCGGTTTCCAACCTAATTTCTCCAACTTTGTAGGGTCAATAGCATAGCGCTTATCATGACCTAAATGGTCAATAACAAATTCTATTAGTTCTTCCTATTTTCCTAATGTGCTAATTATAGTTTTAACAACTTCTAAATTTGTTCGCTCATTATGACCGCCAACATTATAGATTTCACCATTTACACCTTCATGTAGAACAAGATCTATAGCAGCACAATGATCTAGTACGTGCAACCAGTCACGGATATTTTTGCCGTCACCATATACTGGTACCTTCTCATCATTAAGCACACGAAAAATGGTTAAGGGAATAAGCTTTAAGCCAGCTACTTTTCTTAACTTGATAGCTACTGGTTCTGCCCCTGAAATTCGGAATGTTAAGGAAGATCATGAAAAAAGGCTACGGACTAAACCTTTAATTTCTTTGACATTGGATGAAACACTTTTAACAAATGATATACCTGTAGTAGTGGCTACTTCCCCTTACCTTTTGTACTCCCTTAACGACGGTCTCTGCAAATTTAGACCCTACCATATATCCTACAGTTCTGCCAACAAAACCACCAATGTCCACACCGAATAGTCCCAAGACAGCTCCTATTTGAGCACCAATTAATGTATCTTCTCACCCGCTGCAAGCCCTGCTACAATAGATGTAGTAGTAATCTCCATTTTGTTTAGGCCTTCTAATACAGTCATTTCACCTTTGGCGACCTTACCAACAATCTTTACATTCTCAATGGCTACAAAGGCAATATTGGCAATGGTACCAGCTAGAGTACCTTTGGAATGACGGTAACAATTCCTTTTTCAACGACTATCACCATCATTCAACATTTCATTTAATACATTTCTGCATTTTCGACATAATTAATAGTAAAAAAGCAGCTTTAATATTGGATGAAAGCCGTCCCTTCTAAATTCAAAACGACATTTTACACATTTTTTCTATATATAATTTCCTATTTTTCTGGTAATCTATTTACTAGGTTTGAAATATTTATAGATATATTGGAGGATTTAATCGAATGAAGTCTCAAAAAAAGAAAAGTAAAAAATGGCTGAAAATTACTGGTATTATTCTTCTCGTATTAGTAATTGGAGGGGGAGCGTATGCCTTCACCGTTTATAAATCTTTTAAAAATGCTGTCGATACGATGCACCAACCAATTGATCGTAAACAATCTGAAAAACGTAAGGCTCCAGTTACTTTCAAGGAAAAAGACCCATTTTCTGTACTAATGCTTGGTGTTGACGAAAGAAAAGGGGATAAGGGTCGCTCTGACACCATTATTGTGTTAACCGTCAATCCAAACAATAAATCGGTAAAAATGCTCAGTATTCCACGTGATACAAGGACTGAAATAGTAGGGAAAGGGAAAGAAGATAAAATTAATCATGCATATGCTTTTGGCGATATTCCAATGGCAATGGATACAGTTGAAAACTTCCTTGATATTCCCATTGACTATTACATGAAAGTAAACATGGAAGGTTTTAAAGATATTGTAGATGCTGTTGGTGGTATTACAGTCCAGAATGATTTAGATTTTACTCAAGATGGAATCCATTTTACAAAAGGACAATTAGATCTTAATGGAGAAAAGGCCTTAGCCTATACTAGAATGAGATACGAAGACCCTAGAGGCGACTTTGGCCGTCAGACAAGACAGCGCCAAATTATTCAAGGAGTCATTCAAGAAGGGGCAAGTGTATCAAGCTTGACTAACTTCTCAGATATTTTCGCTGCACTAGGCAAAAATGTAAAGACAAACCTAACATTCGATCAGCTAATGGACATTCAAAAAAATTACAAAGAAGCTAGTAAAAACATTCAGCAAATGGAGATAAAGGAACAAGGAACCAAAATAGATAAAATATATTATGGACTGGTTTCAGGAGAAGAAAAGCAACGCGTTCAAAATGAATTGAAGACTCAATTAGAATTAAACTAGAACTGAAAAAAGAGATACTATAAATTGCTAATAATGAAAAAAGGTATAATTCCCATTAGATGATAGAATTATACCTTTTTTCATTTGGAACAATGTCTTAAATGTTTTTGATAACCCAAAATTACCGAAAGATGACGGTATTGCCTGTCCAGAATTAGACAAGTATATTGACCTTATATTGTCTAATTTTGTAGAAAGGAAAAGACGCCTCCCATAATGTATAACCGGACCAACGGTTATACGGGAGACGTCCCTCAAAAAAACAACTATGGTTATTGTACGATATTCCTGCGGATGAATTTACTCTTTTTAGGTGGGAAGTTTGGTTTAACAGTTTTGTAGATTATTGGATTGGTTGCCTAGTTTCTATCATGCTTCGAACAAAACAGGAAAATATCCCATTGGATTTGCCATCCGCAACTTCAATGACAGCACTTCAAAGATTAGGACGGCTGGTGGGCGATGCCTCTGGATGGCTGGGGCGAATTGTCCGTCCAATTGTAAATATTAATTTGTGGTGACATACCCGTTTGCATTTTTGTCCGAAAGAAGCTGATTTACACTCATGGTATACACATTGAGAAGAGTGTTAACATGAGGGATCAAAAAAAAGCAGAAGAAATTGCAGTACATCGTTTTCAACTTATTTCCCCATTACTAGGAGAGGGACTTGATGGTGATTGGTTTGAGCTTCACCTTGGGGATGGAAGAAAGCTATCGTGCCGTATAGAACTCGGAAGGGAATGGCATATTATCGTTGGCCGAAATGACACAAAATTTTATTTAAAGACAAACGAAATCTATCAGGTATATTTAGTACTAGGGGGAGCTAGGGCAGGTTGCGAGCCCCCCCCCATTCTTTCGGTCTGAATTTTAGTCAGATTACAGACAATGGACACCGGCAATTTCAAGACATTATCGGACGTCAGTAACACCATTATGCCAGCGAGGTTCTTAAGATGGCACGGATTGTCACTAGAATTTGTCTTAAGTGGCTCTGAGATTTGGCACTCGTGTCACATTTCAATGGCAATATACATTTTTTTGTGGGACGTCTCCAGAATTATACAATATAGGGTCATTATACTTGTCAATTTCTGGATTGGAAATACCGTCAACTTTAGGTAATTTAAGGATGTCAAAAACAATATTAGCATTTCTTGACCTATACTTTTATTACTCAAAGTAAAAACTCCTTTGTAGAAGACTTGTTTGTTTAAGGGAACAAAACAAGGTCAACAACTTCTACAATAGGAGTTTTTTTATTTTAAGTGAATACTTTTCATTGCATTTTTGTATTATTTTTCAATGCGAGCAAGGCTAGTGGTCTGACCCCACTAGCCCCCAGATAGGGCAAGGTGGAGAGGTTTGTGTACTTTTTACTGTTAAGAGAAGAGTTAGATTTAATTGGGTTATTTGTATTTCATCCCTATTAAAATATTTAGCTTCGGCAAATACGCATTAACTACCTTCGTAGTTAATACAGGCAAAATTAACCCTCCTAGAAACATAAATAAAGGTGTTACCCAGTAATTAATGTCAAATACATTACCGATTAATATCATAAAGAACGTTTGAAAGAACCAAGATAAAAGGTAAATTTGATATGAATAACCATCAATGTAATTTAGAATTTTTGTATTATAATTCTCCAAAAAGTTTACAAAAGATAGTGACATAGTAATACCTATTACTGCTATCAACAATTTATAAAAACTTGAATCATATTGATTAAAAGTTGCAACTATCATAATACATGTACTTAATATTAACACATAGCTTTTATTTATAATAAACTTAATAAATTCATAGTATTTGGCAAGCAAATAACCTATCCAAAAGTATATTAAGTAAAAAGCTACATCGTTCAAGTTAAAATGACTAATATTAATAAACGGATTTAAAATGTTTGTTAAAACTAATAATAAAGTAAATAATATAATATAGGACTTTTCTGTTAATAGTTTCAAAAAAATAGGACTTATTAAGAATATTAAAAATAATGTTGGTAAAAACCAAAAGAATATTATTACATTTTCTTCTGGTATGAATAAATTTCTTATAAATACATTAAAGCTCAAATCTATTGGTCTCATTGCAAATTGCGATAAAAAACTCTTTGGGACAAAACCTACTGAACTTAATACAATATAAGGTATTATTAATCTATTAAATTTCCCTTGAATAAAACTACTATAATTATTTTTAATTCCACCGGAATAAATGAATAGAAATCCCGACATAGTCATAAATAAGGGCATGTGGAAACTATAAATAAAATTATTTAACCATGAAGCAATCTTTGAAATATTTTCAGTTGGAAAAGAATGACCTAACACCTGTACCATTCATTAAATTTCCTCCAAGGATCTTAATAAGGATAAGCCTATTTTAAGACAATGGAACTCTTATCTTTATAACTACAAGGATTAAATATGTTTTAAATTAGAAAAGAAGGAATACAGTCATCGCTTGTGAAATTATACTTAAGTATGATTTCCACAAGCGATGACTTCGTTATCTTCCGCATAAAGACTTATCGCTCCAAGAGATAAAAAACAGAGTGGCCTCACCTCTTTGAACTAATTTCACACTTTGCTGCATTAAACTTAAGCTGATTGGGGCCACCGATATATGTCCCTTAATTTTTCCATTAGTATGAATACAAACCTAATTTTTTTCCTCCAACAAATCAGCTATCCTATTACTTGCGAATCCATCTCCATATGGATTACTAGCTTGACTCATTTTTTCATATTCTGCATTGTCTTCAAGTAACAGTTTAAAAGTCTGATAAATAACTTCTTCTTCTGTTCCAACCAGTTTCAATGTGCCTGCTGCTATACCCTCAGGTCTCTCAGTCGTATCACGCATTACTAATACTGGTTTTCCTAGGCTTGGAGCCTCCTCTTGAATACCACCACTATCAGTAAGTATTAAATAGGACCTTGAAAGGAAATTGTGAAAATCTAAGACTTCTAAGGGCTCAATGATTTTTATCCTTTCGCAATTTCCTAGAATATCATTAGCTGCTTCTCTTACTACTGGATTCATATGAATAGGATATATTACCTTTATATCTGAGTATTCATCCACAATTCTTTTAATTGCTCTAAACATATTTCTCATAGGTTCGCCAAGATTTTCCTTTCTATGAGCAGTTACCATAATAAGTCTGCTACCTGCTGCCCAATCAAGTTGCTCATGGGAATAATCTTCTCTAACCATAGTTTTGAGTGCATCAATAGCAGTATTACCCGTTACATATACAGTAGAAGGATTTTTCCCCTCTTTTATAAGATTCGCCTTTGACATCTCCGTTGGGGCAAAATTATATTTCGCTACAATTCCAACGGCTTGACGATTAAATTCCTCTGGAAACGGGGAATAAATATCATAAGTTCTTAATCCAGCCTCTACATGACCCACTGGGATTTGCAAATAAAAACATGCTAATGATGTTACAAATGTAGTGGAAGTATCACCATGGACTAGAACCACATTAGGATTTACTTCTTCCAACACAGACTTCATTTTTTCTAAAATATTTATGGTAACATCAAATAATGTCTGTTTTGATTTCATAATGGATAAGTCATAATCAGGGACTATCTTAAAGGCATCTAAGACTTGATCTAACATTTCTCTATGTTGCCCCGTAACACAAACAACAGTTTTTAACGTATCCCTTGATTTTAGTTCATTAACTAATGGACACATCTTAATTGCTTCTGGTCGTGTCCCAAATATTACCATGACTTTTTTCTTTACTTTAGATCTACCAACTTTACTTTATAATTTATATGCTTCATCAAATACACAGATATTTTTTGTATCAAGAACCAGTTTATCTTTTATGAGACCCATATTATTTTTAATATGCTCATGCCCCACCATTATTACAAGAATTTCTATTTCATTTAAAAAGTCTTCAAAGTTCAGGAATTGATGTTCTACTATTCTTGTTTTTACAAACGGATCAAATACTTTAACGCCAAAAGCCAAATGTTCATCCATTCTTTCTAATAATTGAAGTGTAGGACTTTCTCTAACGTCATCGACATTTTCTTTATATGCTAGTCCATAAAGACCAACCTTTGAAATATCTTTAAAACCATGTTCTCTCATAATATCTCTTATTCGCCCAAGTACATGTCTAGGCATAGAATCATTTATTTTGCGAGCTGTCAAAATTAGATTTGTAAGATCTGGATAGTCCCCCACAAGAAACCACGGATCTACTGAAATACAATGCCCTCCAACACCTGGCCCAGGTTGTAATATATTAACACGTGGATGTTTATTTGCTATTCTTATTATTTCATACACATCCATATTATCTGTACGACAAATTTTAGCTAGCTCATTTGCAAATGCAATATTGATATCCCTATACGTATTCTCAACAACTTTAGACATTTCTGCTGATCTAATATCTGTTACAACGATCTCTGCTTTACAAAAATTTAAATATAGTCCTTTAATTTTTTCACCAATTTCTGGATTATCTGCCCCTATTGTTCTTGAATTATATTCAAGTTCATGAATCATATTACCAGGAATAATCCTTTCCGGAGCATGTAACAAATGCACATCTTCTCCAATTGAAAAACCCCTTTTTTCTATCTCGGGGCGAATAAATTTATCAATTGTACCCGGTGAAATTGTTGATTCAATAATTAATGCTGAGCCTTTTTCACAAACATCAAGAACGCTATTTACAGCTGAAATAACATACTTCGGATCAAGCTTCTTACTGTTTAAAATATACGGGGTTGGAACTGCAATAATGTAAGTGTTTGTCTTCTGGTATTCAGTAGTAAATTCAATTCCATTAGAAAGAGCTTCTTTGAATAACTCCTCTAATCCATCCTCTTTAAAAGTCAGCCTACCTTCAGTTAATGAATTTACTAGGTTATCATTGTAATCAGTACCTACTATTTTAACCCCGCTTTTTGCAAACATTAGGGCTGTAGGTAGACCAATATACCCTAGCCCAATTATATTAACAATTGACATATTTACTCTTCCTTCCATATTTACATTAAACAGTCCCAAACACAATAAAACAAATCAACCCTAAAATCCTTTTTTATGGCTCTACTATGTTCTATAGCTTTTGCTTGACTGAATATTGATTTTTAAAATAGTTCTTATATTCTCCGCTAATTATTTGCTCTAACCATTCTTTATTATCAATATACCATTGAATAGTTTGAGCTATTCCCGTTTCAAAATTAAATGTTGGTTTCCAACCTAATCGTTCTAACTTAGTTGGATCGATAGCATAACGTTTATCATGCCCTAGACGATCTGTAACAAATTCTATTAAGTCTTCTGATTTCCCCAAAGTGCGAATAATTGTTTTTACAACTTCTAAGTTTGTTCGCTCATTGTGACCACCCACATTATATACTTCTCCATTTACACCTTGATGTAGTACTAAATCAATAGCGGCACAATGATCATAAACATGAAGCCAATCACGGATATTTTTACCATCGCCATATATAGGGACTTTTTCATTATTCAATACGCGAGAAATTGTTAAAGGAATCAATTTCTCAGGAAAATGATATGGTCCATAATTATTTGAGCAACGAGTAATATTAATTGGGAGACCATATGTTTCATGATAGGCTCGTACTAAGAAGTCTGATGACGCCTTACTTGCACTATAAGGACTATTAGGCTGTAATGGTGTTTCTTCTGTGAAAAAAGTAGTTGGGTCAAAATCAAGTTCTCCGTACACCTCGTCTGTTGAAACGTGTAAAAATTTTGAAATACCAAATTGTTTTGACGCATCTAGTAATATTTGCGTTCCTAAAACGTTGGTTTGAACAAATATACTTGGGTCTGAAATGGAGCGATCTACATGACTTTCAGCAGCAAAATGAATGACATAATCAAATTTTTCCTTTTCAAAAAGAGAAATAATAAATTTACGATCTGCTATATCTGCTTTAATAAAATGATAATTATTCTTTTTCTTCACTTGGCGATGTTTCGTCAAATCTCCAGCATAAGTTAGCAAATCTAAATTATAAATATCATACTGCGGAAATTCATTTACCATATATTGCACAAAATTTCCACCAATAAAACCTGCACCACCAGTGACAAGAAGTTTTTTCTTTTCCATCTATTTTCCCTCTCAAATAGTATTCATTGCGCAACTAAAATTAAATTACAGTATCATTACTTTTTCATATTATTGATTTGCAACATCCACTAAGTACTTTCCATATTCCGTTTTTAATAGTGGTTCGGCATGATCTAATAACTGTTGCCGTGAAATATATCCTCTTCTATAAGCAATTTCTTCAATACACGCAATGTATAAACCTTGTCTTTTTTGAATTGCTTCAACAAAATTTGATGCTTCAAGTAATGATTCATGAGTACCTGTATCTAGCCATGCAAGGCCACGACCCATTATTTCAACTTTTAACTTTCCTCTTTGTAAGTAATCATCAATAACTGATGTAATTTCCTTTTCACCACGCGCAGATGGTCGAACCTTTTTGGCTATTTCAACTACATCATTATCAAAGAAATACAAACCAGGAACAGCAAGTGATGACTTAGGATATTCAGGCTTTTCTTCAATTGAAATAGCATTTCGTAATTCATCGACTTCAACAACCCCATATGCCCGTGGGTCTTTTACATAACAGCCAAAGATAATACCACCATTTTGCAATGTAGCTGCTTTTTGTAATTTATTTCCGAAATCTGAACCATAAAAAATATTATCTCCTAATATAAGTGCTACTGGTGAATCTTCTATGAACTCTTCTCCGAGAATAAATGCTTCCGCTAAACCATTTGGTTGATCTTGAACTATATATTCAAATTTCATACCAAGATTACTTCCATCTCCCAATAAATCCCTAAAACCAACAACATCTCTTGGTGTTGAGATAATTAGTACTTCCTTTATTCCAGCTAACATTAGTATGGATAAAGGATAATAAATCATCGGTTTATCATATACTGGGAGAATCTGTTTTGATACTGCTCGTGTCAATGGATAAAGACGAGTACCAGATCCCCCCGCTAATATTATTCCTTTCATCACTTTGCAACCTTTCTATTATTAGTTAATATCTGAAAAATTCTCTTAATCTCATTTTTATAAAATCCCATAATTAGCATTATCAATAAGATACCGGTTAAATAGGTAATCAAATAATTAGGCCAGATCATATTCTGAAGAGCATAACTGGAAATACAAAATATTAAAAAGTAAACCCTCTTTAGACCATAATTCACAGGATAGTATTTCTGAGAAAGGTGCGTTCTCAGAACAAAAAAAACGATAAATGATAATCCAGTAGAAACAGCTGCTCCTGCTGCTCCATATGGTGGAACTAAAATGAAATTTCCTAAAATGTTCACAAAACAAGCTACACTTGAAATAATTATGTGCCACTTGGTTTTTTTAAAGAAGTTTATTCCGATAACCGTTGTTTCGGACATAGTATACATCATAGGCATAAAAATTAAAAACGGCATAATAATAGCAGCTTGTTTATAATCTGAACCTAAAAGCATTACAATAATATCTTTAAATAAAATTGTTAACACAGCCACCAAAAACATAACCAATCCAATTATTTTACTCACTATCGAAAAAAACTCTCGATCATCAGGCTTCTTTTCAAAATGTTCATAACAAACAGGTGACCAAAAAGTAGTAAACGAAGCTTGAACCACATTTAATAAAGCAACAACTCTAAATGCTGCAGAGTATAAACCTAATTCATCAAAATCACTCCATTGTCGTAAAGCAATCCTATCAAACGACTGAAATAACCAACTAATTAATGTTGTAAGTACTAACGGATAGCTAAATTGAAATATTTCCCGTTGTGAGTGGTGACCTCTAGAAGATATGTGAGAAAGAGGATTCCAGAATTTCTTTTCCAAAAAAATTGAAATTCCTGTAAGTATAACGAAAGAGATTCCTGCCGAATAAATTAGAATTTCATACTTTGACCCCATCAAGTAAAATAAAATTACTAAAAAAATTAAATTAAATGATTTATTAAAAATTTCCATTAAAGAATATAAATGGCCTTTTTGCTGCATACGAATAACAAGTATAGAAAATCGATAAATTACTTGAAAAACAATACTAATAATTATCACAATAAATACCAGCGAATTGTATTCATCAAATAAAAACATCATAACAGCATCTTTAAAAATAATGAGAAACAATATTACAAAAAACAACAATATAGCGGGTATTTTCATCGAATTAAATAAAAGTTTACTACGTAGTCCATTTACTTCTTCATAAAAGAAACGAACAAATGCTTGATCTGTCCCAAATATAATAAAAATCATTAATACATTAACTGCAAGTGTGAACATCGAAGCCTTACCAAAATCTTCAGGCGATAGTAACCGAGTTGAAATTACAGTTGTGAATAACCCAATCACCAATCCAATACCACTACCATAAAAATATGTTAAGAAATTCTTGAATAAGTTATTTTTCATTGATTTTTCTCATCCCAAATAAAACTCATTAATCCGTTTACATACATACTTAATCTCATTCTCACTTAATCCGTAATACATAGGAAGTCTTACTAATCTTTCGCTTTCTAAAGTTGTGTATCGATCATCACCAACAAATTCTCCATATTTTAATCCTGCCTCAGATGAATGAAGTGGCACGTAATGAAAGACTGTTAAAACTGATTTACTTTTCAACCATTCAATCAAACGAGTTCTTTCTTCTATATCATGACATTTAATATAAAACATATGCGCATTGTGGTTACATTTTTCAGGTATAACCGGTAGTCCTAAGCACCCATTGTCTTCAAGTTCTTTTAAGGAATTAAAATACAGATACCAACTTTTAAGACGATTATCGTTAATCTTATGAGCTTCCTCTAACTGAGCAAATAAATAAGCTGCATTGAGTTCACTTGGCAGATATGAACTACCTATGTCTACCCATGTATACTTATCAACTTGACCACGGATAAATCTACTACGGTTAGTTCCTTTTTCACGAATAATCTCCGCTCTCTCAAAAAACTTTTCATTCTGAATAAGCAAAGCTCCACCTTCACCCATCGAATAGTTCTTTGTCTCATGAAAACTAAAGCAACCTAAGTCTCCAATTGTCCCTAGAGCTTTACCTTTATATGTAGACATTACTCCTTGCGCCGCATCTTCAATTACATATAGATTATAACGCCTTGCAATTTCCATAATCGTATCCATTTCACAGGCTACACCCGCATAATGCACGGGAACGATTGCTTTTGTTTTGTCAGTTATGGCAGCTTCAATCAAAGTTTCATCTATATTCATTGTATCTGGACGAATGTCGACAAATACAATTTTTGCCCCTCTAAGAACAAAAGCATTAACTGTTGAGACGAATGTGTATGATGGAGCAATTACCTCATCACCAGGGTTAATATCTAATAAAATTGCTGCCATTTCTAATGCATGTGTACATGATGTAGTTAATAATGATTTAGGTGTATCGAAGTTTTCCTCAAACCACCGATTACAATTCTTCGTAAAAGGACCATCTCCGCTAATTTTCTGATTACCTTCAATTACTTGTTTTATATTATCCTGTTCCTTCCCAACAAATGGGGGGACATTAAACAAAATCATAAGTCGTTTCCTCCAAACCAAGAATTCCTAATACATCTGACAATTCCTTATCATTATGAATGTTTAAGATATAATAACCATTTCTTGACGAACTATCGCTTACAGTACCCATGTCTTTCTTTATTTCATATTCTTTTACAATATAGGGAAATTGTTTTTGTGCTAATTCAAATCTTTCTTTATCTTTTGCATTGAATACAAAGCCAACTAAAGCGATGTACTCTGTCAATTGATAATCTAAATCAATTGTCTTCCTAGTAGCTACATTTATTACAGCACTTAAAAAGTCAAAACGTGTAGATATGTAAACCATATCAGAACCAATAAAATCTCCGCCCATCCTTGCGGCAATCTCAATTATTTTCACTTCTCCATCGGATGTAATTTTAACCTCAGAATGAGAAGCACCGTTCTTAACTTTTAATGCATTTAAAGACTTTTCAACTATATCCCTAATCTCTTTTTTCTTATCATCGGATAATCTAGCTGGGGATAGGTGTCCTCTTTCAATAAAATACGGTGACCCCGTCGTAAATTTTTCTGTAATTTGCAAAAACTTATGCAGACCATTTTTGCTGATATATTCTATACTAAATTCTTTACCTTCTACATACTCTTCTACCAGTACTCTATCAGTGAAGGATACATACTTCGCATTTTGAATGGCATATTCAATATCATCATATTTTTCTACTTTATAAATCCCTCTACTTCCTGATCTATCGACCGGTTTAATTATTAGAGGGAATTTCAAATCATCATAATTCAATTCACTCGCACTATTTACTAATTGATATTTTGGACATGGCAATCTATTTGAACTTAAAACTTTTCTCATTTCAAACTTATTTGTTGTGACTTCAGTACACTCTATGCTATTTGCTACAAGCCCCAATTTATTTGCAATATAATTAACTGTTGGCATGGCAAGATCTGATGCAATAGAACATATTCCAATAGGTTCTATTTGAACAACATGTTTTAAAATTTCATCTTTTTCGGTAATGCTTACCGAGTAAAAAAAATCAGCTATATCTTTAGCAACCGCTCCTTCTTCCCATGCAAATACATGTGTCTCGTATCCTAAAGCATTAGCTTTTTCAACTAATTTTTTTTGAAAATCATTCGCTCCAATAATAACAAGTCTTTCTATGTTCTCCACTCCCCTTTCAAAAAAGCCTCATTAATTTTGACTTATTATATCTCTATTCCATTTTCATAATGCTCACTAATTTTTCTTGCCGGTGACCCATAGTATAAGCTAAAATTTTCAGGAGATTTTACTACTAAGCTGTTGGCACCAATTAAAACTTCATTATCAATGACAATATTATCTTTAATGGTAGAATTAAAACCAATAAAATTATTTTCTCCTACTTTTGAAAAACCACCAACTACTGAGTTGGCTGCAATAAAATTATGTTTTCCAATAACAACATCGTGACATATGGTTGAATTAGACCAAATTATATTATTATCATTTATAATCGTGTAGGGCTCTACAATTACATTGGATAAAATGATATTCCCTTCACCTTGTATTTGACCGTGTACTATTGCATAGGGACTAACATAATTTATTAATTCAAAGCCAGCCGCTTTGATTAAGTTGAATATTTTCTTTCTCATTCTCATCTTTTTATACCCTACACCAATGATGAATTTATATTCAGTAGGAGATAACTCTTTTATACATTCTTCGAAAGTAATTACTTTTTCTCCCATAAATTCACTATCGATGAAATACTCTTTATTAACACAAAAGTATTTAACTTGATACTCTTGCTCTTTTTTTATATAGTAATATAATTGTTTTGACAGATCCCCTGTACCAAAAATAATGATTTTCATACTACTTCTCCCTAAAAAAGAGTTT
>NZ_JBIWDU010000012.1:0-94082 GCF_044762155.1 Neobacillus sp. NPDC097160
GTCGAATAAATAGTCTGGTAACAATGGCGAGAAGGTCACACCCGTTCCCATACCGAACACGGAAGTTAAGCTTCTCAGCGCCGATGGTAGTTGGGGCATGCGCCCCTGTGAGAGTAGGACGTTGCCAGGCTGTTGTAAAATTATTCCGCAGTAGCTCAGTGGTAGAGCTATCGGCTGTTAACCGATCGGTCGTAGGTTCGAGTCCTACCTGCGGAGCCATTTTTATGGAGAGCTGTCCGAGTGGCCGAAGGAGCACGATTGGAAATCGTGTAGGCGGGTAACCCTGTCTCAAGGGTTCAAATCCCTTGCTCTCCGCCATAAATTACTTTACAATATGGCCCCTTGGTCAAGCGGTTAAGACACCGCCCTTTCACGGCGGTAACACGGGTTCGAATCCCGTAGGGGTCACCATTTGGAGGATTAGCTCAGCTGGGAGAGCATCTGCCTTACAAGCAGAGGGTCGGCGGTTCGATCCCGTCATCCTCCACCATATTGCTCTTAATATTATTATCGCGGGGTGGAGCAACGAGCGTTGCTTCAATGAATAAACTGCGAGTTGTATCAATCGAGCTGCTACTTGAATATGCTTACTGAGATTGATACAGTCCATGAATACATTGGGCATGGTTAAAACCTAATATTTTTATTATCGCGGGGTGGAGCAGTCCGGTAGCTCGTCGGGCTCATAACCCGAAGGTCGCAGGTTCAAATCCTGTCCCCGCAATTTGGTCTGGTAGTTCAGTTGGTTAGAATGCCTGCCTGTCACGCAGGAGGTCGCGGGTTCGAGTCCCGTCCAGACCGCCATTAAAGTGGCTCAGTAGCTCAGTCGGTAGAGCAAAGGACTGAAAATCCTTGTGTCGGCGGTTCGATTCCGTCCTGAGCCACCATTTAAATTTACTGTGCCGATGTAGCTCAATTGGTAGAGCAACTGAATCGTAATCAGTAGGTTGGGGGTTCGATTCCTCTCGTCGGCATTGTTGCTGACAAAGTAATCATTATATGTGGAGGGGTAGCGAAGTGGCTAAACGCGGCGGACTGTAAATCCGCTCCCTCCGGGTTCGGCGGTTCGAATCCGTCCCCCTCCACCATTTATAGGGGTATAGTTTAAAGGTAGAACGAAGGTCTCCAAAACCTTTGGTGTGGGTTCAATTCCTACTACCCCTGCCAATTAAATTGTGGCGATTGTGGCGAAGTGGTTAACGCACCTGATTGTGGTTCAGGCATTCGTGGGTTCGATTCCCATCAGTCGCCCCATAATATTTTATTGAATATTTATAAAAATCATATTATCATTGGGCTATAGCCAAGCGGTAAGGCATCGCACTTTGACTGCGACATGCGTTGGTTCAAATCCAGCTAGCCCAGCCAATTTGCGGAAGTAGTTCAGTGGTAGAACACCACCTTGCCAAGGTGGGGGTCGCGGGTTCGAATCCCGTCTTCCGCTCCATTATATACGGCGGCATAGCCAAGTGGTAAGGCAGAGGTCTGCAAAACCTTTACCACCGGTTCGAATCCGGTTGCCGCCTCCATAAAACAATTGTTGAGTATGGATATGAACAGGTAATAAGATTTCGCCGGGGTGGCGGAACTGGCAGACGCACAGGACTTAAAATCCTGCGGTAGGTGACTACCGTACCGGTTCGATTCCGGTCCTCGGCATTGCTTTAAAAACATTTTAATACGCCGGTGTGGCGGAATTGGCAGACGCGCACGACTCAAAATCGTGTTGGGTGACCAGTGTCGGTTCGACCCCGACCACCGGTATCAAATTTGTTTGATAAAAAAGTTTTTCATATTATATGTGAAAAACTTTTTTTGTGTTTTTATTCATATGAAGGACAAATCGCACAAGAAAAACCTACAATTAAGCGTTCATTTTATTAAAGGGAGGAAAAATCGACAAATTTCGCAAAAATCTCTTGACGCATAAAAAAATAGTGTGTAATATTGTAAAGGTCAAGTTCGTTCATAAAATATTCATATTTATTAAATCATGCGGGTGTAGTTTACTGGTAAAACCTCAGCCTTCCAAGCTGATGTAGTGGGTTCGATTCCCATCACCCGCTCCATACATATTAACTAACGCAGTGTATCGTTACATAGGAGAACGATGCATTGCGTTTTTTCATTTTAAAAAAAAGATGCCTCATTGGCACCCAAAAATTCGATATGAAGCTTCCCCACCATGTATTTGCGTAAACATGTTCATTAAGGATTCAGTTAACTTTTTAGCATCTTCTATACGCGTTGAGGGTCGCAAATATATGATTTGTAAAGCATTTTTCGTAGCATAAGTTACGGGTGTTCTTTCGGAATCGACAAAAGGACTTCCAAACGGCCCTTCCTTATCAGCAGCCACGATTAGCCGATCTAAGGAGTTTTTCCTTCCATTTAATCCGATGTATTCTTCGCCTTCTTTTCCAATCCGGATTTCAACTGGTCCTTGTACCAGATCTAGGTCATAAATTCCAATCGGCACTTGATATTGCAGTGAGAAAAAATTATTGATATCGATGGCACTTTGAACGGAAGAAAGATAGTTTTGCTTTTGTACCCTTCTAAATAAGCTTTCTGCAGAATGCCGGTAGCGGTTTGGGTCTTTACCGGTCTTTTTAAAAATGTTTCGCCATTCTTTTATTCCGGGAAGGTCCGTTACTTGTTTATTTTCTAAATCAAAATAAATAGACTCTTGGAAAAGCTGGAGTCGGCCCTTTAGCATTTGTGGTGAATCCCCTACCGTGATATCCCTGTATTCAATAACTCCCAGCTTAAAACCGGGGATTTGCTCCAATATTTCCGATGAGACTTGATTTTCCAACGATTCCACCTCCAAAATTCATTGAAAATAGTTTATCATAAATAGATGTGCTACAAATAATGTAACAACTTAAATAGATGAACTTGTTTTGTAAGGAGGGGTTCATATGGATTATCACAAATTAAAAAAGGAACTAATTACCTATAGTAAAGAAATCGGAATTGATAAAATTGGGTTCACCACAGCGGACCCATTCGATGAATTGAAAAGCCGATTAATCAGACAGCAAGAACTTGGCTATCAATCAGGTTTCGAGGAGCCAGATATCGAGAAGCGAGTTACCCCTTCTTTGCTGCTTGAAGAGCCCCATTCGATTATTTCGATTGCCATAGCCTATCCATCAAAAATGAACGAACGGGTGGAAAGTAAGAAGGGCATGAGAAGAGGGATCTTCAGCAGGGCATCATGGGGTCTCGATTACCATCATATTCTTCGAGACAGGCTGAAAAAGATAGAAGGATTCATCAAAACGATGGTACCGGATGCCAGATTGAAATCAATGGTGGATACAGGGGAGCTTTCAGACCGAGCAGTTGCTGAAAGAGCGGGTATTGGTTGGAGCGGAAAGAACTGCGCCATTATTACCCCGGAGTTTGGCTCCTACGTTTATATAGGTGAAATGGTTACGAGTATCCCTTTTGAACCGGATACACCAATAGAAGATCAATGTGGGTCCTGCACAAAGTGTTTAGAGGCTTGTCCTACAGGAGCTTTGATCCAAGGGGGTCAGATTAATGCGCAGCGCTGTATTTCTTTTCTAACACAGACAAAAGGGCTCATCCCTGATGAATTTCGAGAAAAGATTGGGAACCGTGTCTATGGCTGTGATTCCTGTCAAACCGCTTGCCCGCATAACAAGGGGAAGAACTTTCATTTTCACGAAGAAATGGAACCGGATCCCGAGGTGGCTAAACCATTATTAAAGCCGATTTTAACATTAAGCAACCGCGAATTTAAAAATAAGTTTGGTAATGCAGCAGGATCATGGAGAGGAAAGAAACCCATTCAGCGAAACGCAATAATCGCTCTTGCCCATTTTAAAGATGAAACGGCAGTTCCAGAATTAATCGATGTATTAGTAAAAGAAGCAAGTCCTGTATCGAGGGGAACGGCAGCCTGGGCGCTTGGAAAAATTGGCGGTGATCCTGCATTTGCAGCGTTAGTAAAAGCAAAAGAAGTGGAAACAAATTCCGAAGTTCAGGGGGAAATAGAAAAGGCCTTGAATTTTTATAAATAAGAAAGAGCAAATCACATAGGTTTTGCTCTTTTTTAATTAAATTCACCTTTCTCTCATATGTATAAAAAGAAAGGGGTGAAGCCAAAATGCGTGAATTACTTCAAGACCTATTTGAAAAAAGGATGGGATTGTTTGTTTCTGAAAAAAGAAGCAACAAACTATTTTTTCCGAAGGCTGAAAGGAAGCAAGAGGCGTTAGCAAAACGGTCTGCAGAAATTGTTAAAATTAACGCTTCAGGGAAGATTGTTGAGGAAGCTGAAGAAGAGCAATTTCAAACGTTAAAATATGCTGCCCATTATCAGTATTTAATAAAACAAAAGGGTCTCCTATATTTGGAAGAAGAAGTTGAAGAACGAATTGCAAAGTTTTATAAAGGTGCATTAGTGATGGATGAAGAAATAGTTAAGCCAATTCAGAATCAATCAGTATCTCAGGAGGTCATAGAACCGGTATTGCCGGAACATGATGAACGGATTAGCTATGAATACAATCGCTTAAAGGCTGTTCAATACGCAGAACGCTGGTGGAATACGAATAATCCTGCCTTTAAAAAATTTGAAAATAATTGTACGAACTATATTTCTCAGTGTCTTAGGGCGGGGGAAGCACCTATGAGGGGACATCCGAACCGCGGAAATGGCTGGTGGTACCAACATACGAATTGGAGCTATAGCTGGGTAGTAGCGCATTCACTTAAAAACTATTTAGGCATTTCCAAAAGCGGTCTAAGGGCTAAGGAAGTCAGCAGTCCAGACCAGCTGATTTTGGGGGACGTTATTTGCTATGACTTCGAAGGGGACGGCCGGTTCAATCATAATACGATGGTCACAGGCAGGGATGCGAATGGGATGCCTTTAGTGAATGCCAATACCTACAACAGCCGAATGAGGTACTGGGCCTATGAGGATTCCTCCGCATATACACCTAATATTAGATATAAGTTTTATTCTATCTTTGATGAATAAGGATTTCCCTTGAATGAATCAATCAAAGTGGTATAATTGCCTTTAGAGTTTTTATTCGAGGTGAAATACGTGTCCATTCATGTAGTCTTATATCAACCACAAATACCTTCTAATACAGGGAATATTGCTCGCACTTGTGCAGGAACAGATACTTCTTTACATTTAATCCGCCCGTTAGGTTTTTCTACAGACGATAAAATGTTGAAAAGGGCGGGATTGGATTATTGGGAATTTGTAAATATTCGGTACTATGATTCCTTAGAAGAATTCTATGACAAGAATGCTGGCGGAGAATTTTTCTATATTACAAAATTTGGGGAAAAACAATATAGCAGCTTTGATTATAGGAATCCAAGCAAAGATTATTATTTTATTTTTGGACGTGAAACAACTGGTCTTCCAAAAGAGGTCATCGAAAAAAATAAAGAAACTGCCCTCAGAATTCCTATGACTGAAAATATTCGTTCCTTAAATTTATCCAATACTGCGGCAATCCTCATTTATGAAGCATTACGCCAGCAAAATTTTGCGCATTTAAAATAAATAATGAAAAAGGCTGCCACTATCGGCAGCCTTTTTCATTATTTATTAGTACCTGGTTTGTCGTTGTAACCTGCAGTGAAGATTGCCGCTAAAAATGTGATCATAACTAAAACAACGATGAACGTATTCATGATATGTAGTGCCCCCTTAATTCATCCAATTTTCATTTTATACATATAGTTTTATTATAGCCTATCTTTAGAAAATGAAAAGTGCAATATCCCTTTTCCAAAAATAAAAAAGATAGACAGTAACCCAATAAGGTCACGCATGTTCAAAGGACTAAGTGCATAGAGTATATTAATCGTCTCTGATTAAGCTACAGGGGGAGGGCCATATGGATATTTTAAAAAAAATCGAGATGTTTCGCGAAGAAGAAGAAAAGCTACGTTGGGAAGGATCATTTGCTGATTATTTACAGTTGTTAAAAGAGAAGCCATGGGTGGCACAATCTGCACATTCACGAGTTTATAATATGCTTAAGGATTCTGGAATCACAGAAGAAAAAGGGACGAAGAAGTACGAATTTTTTAGTAATCAATTATTTGGCTTAGAGGAATCGCTTGAGCGGTTAGTTGAGGAATACTTCCATCCGGCAGCAAAAAGATTAGATGTTAGAAAACGTATTTTACTGTTAATGGGTCCGGTAAGCGGTGGGAAGTCCACACTTGTTACGATGTTAAAAAGAGGGCTGGAGGCCTACTCACTTACGGATCGAGGTTCTGTTTTTGCTATTAAAGGCTGTCCAATGCATGAGGACCCACTTCACTTAATACCGCATCATTTGCGAAAGGATTTCCATGAGGAGTATGGCATCCGGATTGAGGGGAATCTCTCGCCGCTTAATATGATGCGGCTTGAGAAGGAGTTCGGTGGTAGAATCGAAGATGTTTTAGTGGAGAGAATCTTTTTCTCAGAAGATAAACGAACAGGAATTGGAACGTTTAGTCCCTCCGATCCAAAATCCCAGGATATCGCTGATTTAACAGGAAGTATTGACTTTTCAACCATAGCAGAATTTGGTTCCGAATCAGACCCGCGTGCCTATCGCTTCGATGGTGAGCTCAATAAAGCGAACCGTGGGATGATGGAGTTCCAGGAGATGTTAAAATGTGATGAGAAATTTCTATGGCATTTATTATCGTTAACCCAGGAAGGAAACTTTAAAGCGGGCCGGTTCGCCTTAATCTCAGCTGATGAGCTAATTGTAGCCCACACCAATGAAACGGAGTACCGTTCCTTTATTTCCAACAAGAAAAATGAAGCGCTCCATTCAAGAATTATCGTCATGCCAATTCCATATAATTTAAAAGCTTCACAGGAAGAAAGAATTTATGAAAAAATGATTAACGAAAGTGATGTATCCGATGTTCACATTGCACCGCACACGTTAAAAGTAGCAGCAATGTTTACCATTTTAACACGCTTAAAGGAACCGAAAAAAGGTGATATTGACTTACTGAAGAAAATGCGCCTGTATGATGGTGAAAATGTAGAGGGATTTAATACGGCTGATGTCGAAGAGCTGAAGCGCGAATATCCTGATGAAGGGATGAGCGGTATTGACCCTCGTTATGTGATTAACCGTATTTCGTCAACGATTATTCGAAAAGAAGTACCATCCATTAACGCCCTTGATGTATTACGGTCATTAAAAGATGGGCTTGACCAGCACCCATCGATTACCACTGAGCTGCGTGATCGCTATATGAACTATATCTCTTTAGCACGAAAAGAGTATGATAATATTGCCAAGAAGGAAGTCCAAAAAGCATTTGTTTATTCGTATGAAGAATCGGCAAAAACGTTAATGGATAATTATCTTGATAACGTAGAAGCTTACTGCAATAAGAATAAACTCCGCGATCAATTAACAGGAGAAGAAATCAATCCTGATGAAAAGCTGATGCGGTCGATTGAGGAGCAGATTGGTATTTCTGAAAATGCGAAAAAGGCTTTTAGAGAAGAAGTATTAATCCGAATTTCAGCCTTCGCACGAAAAGGCAAGCGATTTGATTATAATTCCCATGACCGGCTAAGAGAGGCCATACAGAAGAAGTTGTTCGCTGATTTGAAGGATGTTGTCAAGATTACGACTTCATCGAAAACACCAGATGAGCAGCAGTTGAAGAAGATCAATGATGTTGTTGCCCGTTTAGTCGATGAACATGGCTATAACTCTACTTCGGCTAATGAATTATTACGGTATGTTGGAAGCTTACTAAATAGATAATGAAGGTTAGAGTTAAAATAGGAAGACTGGCAGAACGAATCTGTCAGTCTCTTTTTTTCATTAATTGGAGAACTCGTCCAATTTCATAGGCGAGAACCCAATTGTCGAAATTATTTGTAAATTATTCTCTATCTCTGCATAGGATAAAGTAATCCATATTTTTAATGATTTTTTTCACTCGCGTTATCTTATGTATTTGCTAAAAAAGTGTGCAGTATAGACTGAATAAATTAATTTAATAGGGAGGGGTTTATAATGTCAACCGATAACCATCAATTTGTGATTTCTCGAGAAGATTGGTCCCTCCACCGCAAAGGCCACGATGACCAAGTACGGCATCAGGAAAAAGTCCAGGAGGCAATTCGCAACAATCTTCCAGACCTAATTACAGAAGAGAGCATAATTATGTCGAATGGTCGAGATGTGGTAAAAATTCCGATTCGTTCATTGGATGAATATAAAATCCGCTATAATTATGACAAAAACAAACACGTGGGCCAGGGTGATGGTGACAGTCAAGTCGGAGATGTAGTAGCACGTGACGGTTCCAGTGGTCAAAAAGGTCCCGGTAAAGGCCAAGGGGCAGGGGATCAAGCCGGAGAAGATTATTTTGAGGCAGAAGTATCATTAATGGAACTCGAAGAAGCATTATTTAAGCAGTTAGAGCTTCCAAATTTAAAGAAAAAAGACGAGCAAGAACATCTCGTTGAAAATATAGAATTCAACGACATCAGAAAAACAGGGTTAATGGGGAATATTGATAAAAAACGGACGATGATGTCTGCTTTTAAACGAAATGCCATGACTGGAAAGCCGGCATTCCACCCCATTTTCAAAGAGGATTTGAAATTTAAGACATGGAATGAAGTAGTAAAACCGGATTCTAAAGCTGTCGTTATTGCGATGATGGATACGAGTGGAAGTATGGGAATATGGGAAAAATATATGGCCCGCAGCTTTTTCTTCTGGATGACACGGTTTTTAAGAACAAAATACGAAACAGTTGAAATTGAATTTATCGCTCACCATACAGAGGCAAAAGTGGTGACTGAGGAAGACTTCTTCTCGAAAGGAGAAAGCGGTGGAACCATTTGTTCATCCGCATACCACAAGGCTTTGGATATTATTGACAATAAATACAATCCGCGAAAGTTCAACATCTATCCATTCCACTTTTCAGACGGTGATAATCTCACGTCGGATAATGCCCGCTGTGTGAAGCTTGTAGAAGAATTAATGAAAGTATCCAACATGTTCGGCTATGGCGAGGTAAATCAATACAACAGGCACTCTACCTTAATGTCTGCCTACAAGAACATCAAGGATGAACATTTCCGCTATTATATTCTCAAGCAAAAAGCAGATGTATTTCATGCGATGAAAAGCTTTTTTCAAAATGAAGAATCCCAATTATATGCTTAACCAAAATCGACAGGACCAGGTGCCTGTCGATTTTTCCACTTTAATATGTAAATAAAAATTGGTTACAAGCCTGCCATTTTTTGGTTAATGATTGGTATAGACAACTATACTTTTTAAGTGTAAGATAATGTTATAACCTGAAAGGAGTATCTGAAAATGATTCCAAAAGATAATCATATTTTACTTAAGGGTATTCAAATTTATTCAAATGATACGATAATTGAAAATGGGTATATAAAAATAATAGATCAAAAAATAGCAGAACTCGGCGGGGTGGCTGAACTTATCACGGAAGAAGACTTTGAGGTGGTAGAAGTACCGGCCCATTTTCAGGCAGTACCGGGTTTTATTGATGTGCATATACATGGTGTGAATGGCGCAGACACAATGGACGGAACTACGGAAGCATTGGATACAATGGTTACGGCACTGCCTAAAGAAGGAACCACCAGCTTTTTAGCAACTACTATGACTCAAGAAGGCAAAGAAATTGAAAAGGCATTAATAAATGCCGGAGAATATATCCAACAACAGCCTGCACATGGAAAAGCTGAAATACTTGGTCTTCATCTTGAAGGGCCGTTTGTGAATGCAAAAAAAGCAGGAGCCCAGCCGATTCAACATATTGTCGACCCTGACCTCGTATTATTCAAAGAGTGGCAGGAGCTGTCCAAGGGAACAATAAAACTTGTTACATTGGCCCCAGAGCAGCCGGGTGGATTAGAAATGATTCGCTATCTAAAGAAAAATGGCATCATTGCATCGATCGGTCATACTGATGCTACGTTTGAACAAGTTGGCGAAGCCATTGAAGCAGGAGCAAATCATGTGACCCATCTATTTAATCAAATGAGAGGGCTGCATCACCGTGAACCGGGTGTAGTTGGCGCAGTATTTTTGCGGAAAGAATTAATAGCAGAAATTATTGTCGATGGTGTCCATGTTCATCCGGAGATGGTAAATCTCGCTTACAAAAATAAGCAGAGCGATGGATTGATTTTAATCACTGACTCCATGCGTGCTAAATGCTTGAAAAATGGAATGTATGACCTTGGCGGCCAAGAGGTTATTGTCAAAGATGGAAAGGCAGTTCTTGCTGACGGAACTCTTGCCGGGAGTATTTTAAAATTAGGTCATGCTGTAAAAAATATCTTAACGTATACAGGTTGTTCACTTGAGGAAGCGGTACAAATGGCATCTGTCAATCCGGCTAAACAGTTGAATGTATTTGACAGAAAGGGAAGCATTGCTGTTGGGAAGGATGCAGACATCGTGATCCTCGATGGAAATATGGAAGTCTATATGACATTTTGCCGGGGATCACTTTCTTATAAAAGGGAGGAAAACTGATAATGAAAATTATTGAAGTAAAAGATTACACAGAAATGAGTCAGAAAGCGGCTGAATATATCCTTGAAAAGGTTCGTCAAAATCCCACGATTAAACTGGGACTTGCAACGGGTGGAACACCTGTTGGAACTTACAAAAAATTAATTGAAGATCATCAGAAAAACGGGACTTCTTATCAAAATGTTACAACATTTAATCTGGATGAGTACATTGGTCTCTCGGGCGAAAATAAAAATAGCTATCGCTACTTTATGGATGAGCAGTTGTTTAATCATATTGATATTAATAGACAAAACACAAATATTCCACGTGGTGATAGTAAAGATATAGAGGAAGAATGCCAGCGTTATGAAGAATTGCTTGCCAAGTATGGCGGAATTGATTTGCAAATTTTAGGAATTGGAAGCAATGGCCACATAGGATTTAATGAACCAGGGACTAACTTTACCTCTCAAACACATGTGATCGAATTGGCTCCTTCGACTATAAACGCAAATGCAAGGTACTTTAATCGAATTGAAGAAGTACCGACAAAAGCGGTTACAATGGGGATTTCCACCATTATGAAAAGCAAAGAAATACTGCTGTTAGTTTCTGGTGAAACCAAGAAACAGGCGATGGGCAAACTTTTAAACGGAAACGTAACAGAAAGTTTTCCTGCTTCTGTGTTGAAAAATCATCCATGTGTTACAATTATTGCTGATAAAGCAGCAGTTTCAGGTTTAATGATCCACTCTCAATAATTTATTTCGGTCATGAAAGAAAAATTTATAGCCTGTTATTGTTAGTTTAATTAGAAGGGTGTAAGTAAGGAATGATAAACAAAAATTCCCCCATTCCACTTTATTATCAGCTTGAAGAACACATTAAAGGATTAATTGAAAATAATGATTTGAGTCCCGGCGATGCACTTCCACCTGAAAGGGAATATGCTGAAAAATATCAAATTAGCCGGATGACAGTTAGACAAGCCTTTACCCAGTTAGTAAATGAAGGGTATTTATACCGGCTGCAAGGAAAGGGCACTTTTGTTGCTGAGCGCAAAATTGAACAGCCGCTCCAGGGATTAACAAGCTTCACCGAAGACATGAAAGCAAGAGGACTCAAGCCGGAGAGCAATCTTGTTAGATTTGAAATTATTCCTGCTACTATTCAGATTGCCGGTCAATTAAAGATTTCTGAAAATAAGCCCGTTTATGAAATTAAGCGAATTCGCTTAGCTGATGGTGTCCCGATGGCACTAGAAACGAATTATCTTTCAGCGATTCTTATTAATGGATTAACAGAAGAAATTGTCAATCAATCGCTTTATGGTTATATTGAAGGTACATTAAACTTACGTATCGAAAGTGCTTCTCAAATTATTGAGTCATCAATCGCCAGTCAAAATGAGGCAGAACTTTTAAATATTGCAATTGGGGCACCTGTGATGCACATCCAACAAAATACCTTTTTGAATGATGGCACTCCTGTAGAATTTGTAAAATCTGTTTACCGCGCAGATCGCTATAAATTTATGATTCAAATGAAAAGATGATTAGTGTGAAAAAACAGGTGCATTGTGCATCTGTTTTTTTTGCCCACAAACCTTTTTATTTCCGACACAGTCGAATATTTCCACTAATAACTTCCTTGAAAAAATGAAAAATAAGAAGGCAAGAGAATTTTTTCAAAGGGGGGTATTTCAATTGATAAAAAAACCAGTGGGGTTACTTTTAACAGCGGTCCTAACAGTAGGACTTTCTGCTTGTAATAACAATAATAATGATCATATAAATGACAAGAACACTAACCAGGTAGGCATGAATACCACCAACAGGAACAACCATTTTTTTGATGTCCGAAATGGAAGGGATGACGGCATCGACCACAATGGACTGCTTACCGAGGATTATACAAATCGTAACAACAGTCAAAGTGATTTAGATGTAAACTTTTTTAATGATAAGCATAAGATTCGAAAAAATAATAACGATATGATTTCTGCGTATCAAACGACTTTGAATAGTGATCAATATCCACATACTAGGGCAGTATTAATCCGAGATGCAAAATATCAGTTTATCCGCACCGATCCTAGACAAAGCAATTGGTTTCAGACGGGGTTAATCCAACAAGGACAGCCATTTATTCAGCAGCAAAACCCTGGTGCAAGTGCACCAGTGCCAGCGCCGCAGCCAACACAGCCGACACCAGCACCAAAACCAGTACCAGCACCAAAACCAGTACCAGCACCAAAACCGGCACCAGTACCACAGCAGACAAAACCAGCACCAGCACCTGCACCGAAACCAGCGGGTCAAACGCAAAATAATGCACCAGCCACTGGAACGGTCAGCCAATATGTACAACAAGTAATCAATTTAACAAATGCTGAGCGGAGTAAAAACGGCCTTCCAGGATTAAAAGCAGATACCCAGCTGAATGGTGTTGCTCAGAAAAAGTCACTGGATATGCAGCAAAATCATTACTTTTCACATACAAGTCCAACCTATGGATCTCCATTTGACATGATGAGAGATTTTGGTGTGACCTATAAATCAGCAGGCGAGAATATCGCCCAAGGTCAGCGGACGCCACAAGAGGTTGTGACTGCTTGGATGAACAGCGAAGGTCATCGCAAAAACATTTTAAGCTCAAATTTCACCCATATTGGGGTAGGATTTGAAGAGTCTGGGAAACACTGGACGCAAATGTTCATTGGTAAATAAGAAAAGTGCTAGCGCTGGTTAAGCGGTAGAACCAACAAAAAACAAACCGACAGATGCTTGCTTAAGCTCTGACGGTTTGTTGGTTTTTGACACTTGTAGTAATGGTTTGAAATTCAAAAAGAAACGTTGTCCCTTTCCCCACTTCACTTTCTACCCAAATAGAACCATCCATTGCACGAATAATACTATACACGACCATCATTCCCAAACCCGTTCCCTTTTTTCCTTTTGTGGAATAGAAAGGTTCCCCTAAGCGTTCAAGCTGCTCACTTGTCATTCCTACACCAGTATCCGTCACCTTTATTGTTACACAGCTTTGGCTAAATTCAGTTGAAATCGTTAAATAACCGCCTGCAGGCATTGATTCAATTGCATTTTTGAAGACATTTACAAAACACTGGCGGAATTTCTGTCCGTCCCCTTTTATAAACCCTATAATGGAAAAGTCCGTAATAATCTCAACAGAATTTTGATTTGCCAAGGGCTGAAGAATATTGATAATTTGCCGTAGTTCATTTTTTACATTTAACTCTTCAAGCGTCTCCAAAGATGGCTTCGCAAAGGTCAAATAATCTTGAATGACCCTTTCAGCGGAAAGTAATTCTTCCTTAACGATGGATAAGTATTCTTTTCTTTTTTGCCTTGAAAGGTAATCATCCTGCAGGAGCTGGACAAATCCGCTTGCCGCGGTCAGCGGATTGCGAATTTCATGGGAAATGGCAGCTCCCATTTGTTCAACTGCTTTTAATTTCTCTGCTTTAATTAGTTGCTGCTGCATTTCATTATTTTTTCTAACAAATTCAATCCCATATGAAATGATGCCAATTCCGAGCGATGGGATGACAAGGTAAGCAAACCAAGCATCGAACAGGCTGGAGTGTGAAGTAGTGAAACTCATTCCAAATACTGTTAGCACACCAAGGATCATCCCCATACAAACCGTAACAAAAATCCTGCGTTCAGGAGCTTGTTTTAAAAACCAAGGATATAATTTCCAGAGTACGATAGTGAGAGGAGCATAAAGGATAAGCGTTAGAAAAAAACCATTATCCAATCCGAAGAAACTTCTTAAGATTATAATAGCTCCAACAAGGATTGGGCCGATTCCTACATAAAGGCCGCCAAGAACCAAAGGAATTATCCTTAAATCATATCTCGCAGATGGAATGGGGTTGTAGGAGAATTTAGTAAATAACCATAAAGTTACGATTAACAAAATGATTAATGAAGATTTTGAAAGAGTGAATTTCTGACTTTTTTCAAGAAATATCAAACAAAAAAATAGTAGTATAATTAAAAGGGAGAGATTTAAGAAAAGGTGTTTCGTAATTTCCATTTTCTTCACCATCCAAAACTTGTTTAGCGTTCCATGCCAGAATTTATTGTGCAAGCTTACACTTTTGCGGCGCTCCGCCCCTTTTCCACAAAAGGGCTAATAGGGAAATTTTACATGTATTTTCCACAAGTTACAACAAAATTTGCGAAATATTTAGAAAAAAGGCAAATTTTGTTACAAATATGTAAATGAAAACAAGGAAGGATTCTCAAATTCACTCCTTCCTTGTTTTTTATTGTTTAATTGAGATGGTATTCCTACCTTTTATTTTAGATAAATATAATTCAGTATCAGCTTCTTTAATTAAGTCTTGAGGCTTTGAAGATGAAGAAGGGACCATGGTAGCCAGCCCAATACTTAATGTGACATATTCAGAGATTTCCGAACTAATATGGGGAATTTTAAGTGACTTTACTGTTTTCTGAATCATGTGAGCCGTGTTTATTCCTTCCACTGTTTTGGCTGCAGGTAAGATAAGGGCAAATTCTTCACCTCCGTAACGGCAAAAAGTATAACCAGAGCTATCAGGAATCAGGTCTTTAATGGCTTGAGCAATCGACTGTAAGCAAAAGTCACCAGTTAAATGACCATATGTATCATTGTATTTCTTAAAATAGTCAATATCGAACATGATCAAGGATATTGGTGAATGAGATAATAGTGATTCTGACCATTCTTTCTCAAGTATCTCATCAAAATATCTCCTATTTGAGATCCCAGTTAAACCATCCATATAGGAGAGTCGATTTAGAAGCTCATTTGCCTCTTGTAACTTTTGTTCAGTAAGTTTCCGTTCAGTAATATTTCTTGATACAATAATAACCCTTTTACTGCCATCTTCTTCGAAATGAACACTTTTTAGCGTAGATTCAATCCAAACATATTCCCCAGTTTTAGAAAGGTACCTATAAGTACATTCAGCAACACCATCACGAAGGGCTTTTGCAAACATTTCATGGGTATGCTCAATATCATCGGAATGAATAAAATACTCCATTCTTTTCCCTAATAGTTCTGGATATTCAAAATGAATAATTTCTTCCACTGCCGGTGAAATGTAAATATATTCCGTTTTTTCATTGTGCATCGTAATCATGTCACTGGAATATTCAGCTATTAACCGGAAACGTTCCTCTGTTTCTTTAATTTTAATTAAGCTTTGTTTTAATTGACTTTGTGCTTCATTTGAATCAACAACAAACACAAAAAAATGATAGGCTATTAAACCACCAAGTAAAGAGATAAGATAATGCAGGGTTAACACATTTTTGAGGATTTGGAAATCGTCAATCCTCATAATGAAGATAATGGATATAATGAACAATCCGATCAGGTTCATGATAAAAGCCTTCAAGGTGCGATGAATGCTTATTTTTGAGATACCGCCGCATAATATTCCAATGAGCAGTGCACCAATAGATGGGAGTAAGGATGCTTGACTAAAGCCAAATAATATTAATCTCCCAATCGCAATAAGAAATGCAGCAATGAGTGCAGGGATATAACCACCAAAGGCGGCAGCAATAACAATGGCCAAGTGTCGTAAGTCTGCAATAATGGTTGGACTAACTTGAATACTAAACGACATCAGAATATTTCCTAAAACCCCAAAAGTAAGTCCCCAATATAGTTTTGTTGATAAAGGTGAAAAAAAGTGTAATGGTTTATCCTTAAATAACACTCCCATAATAGAAAAGGAAGCAATTAATAGTGTGGCATTTGAGACAAAATCTTTTAACATGCATATTCTCCTGGGATATTAATGAAAAGACATTTTATTTTTGTACAAAAATAATTTTATTATATTAGTTTAAAGCATTCCAATTATACTATGAATTTGATATTTTTGACAAAGATAGAAAGTAAAAGAATGTGAAATGAAAAAAGCTCCCCATAAGGAAGCTTTCATGATTGTTAATTATTACACTTGAACTGCAATGCCTTTAGCTAATTCTTTAGCTGCCAGTCGAGCATTATCTTTCGCCTTTTCAATGATTTCTGGTACCTTTTGTGGAAATAAATCGAAGCCTTCCGCGATTACAGTGTCCATTACCTCAATCCCCAAGAAGCGAAGGGCGATTTTTAAATAGCGGTCGCCTGATTCCATTTCCTGCAATGGGGTGCCGGTATATTGCCCGCCTCTTGTTTGAATATGGATGGCCTTTTTATTTGATAGCAGTCCCTTTGGTCCATTAGATGTATGTGCAAAGGTTTTTCCAGATACAAATAAATTATCAAGGAATGCTTTTAAAACGGCAGGTGAATTTAAGTTCCACATGGGAGAAACAAAAACATAATAGTCGTACGTGACAAACTCATCTGCAAGAGCATGCATTTTTAGGATTTTTGCCCGTTCTGTATCTGTCAGCTGATCCAATGTATAGCCATAACCAGCTAATTTTCCTCTTGCCGAAACCAAATCAGCATCCATTTGTGCAAAATCTAGAGTAAACAAATCCATTTTCATTATTTCTACGTCTGGACGTTCTTGCTGAAAAGCTTCAAGAAAGGCTTCCCCAATTTGCAGCCCCTTTGATTTCTCCAACCCCTTTGGATTCGCAGTAACATAAAGCAGCTTTTCCATTCCAACACAACCCATCTATTTAATTTTCGTTAATACTTTTATTATAGAAAAGAAACCTTTGCTCAATATTGAACAAAGCGTGAAGTTCTTGAACATTAAGTGACTTTTAACAATGATGTGAGTTAACCATTAACAAACTGTACAAACTATTTTTAACAGTGAACATTGGAGGTATGGATTGATGAAGGAGAAGAAGAAAGAAACAGTAAAAATTGTTACAAATGAGGCAATACGAGGCAAGCCATATCTTGATATTGATCGTGTCATAATGGAAGGAAAAACCACTGGCTTAGCTCAAAATAAGAAGTAATAATTATTCGGAAATGCAGAATTTTTTTAGATTAAAAGAAATAGAGGATGTTTGTCGTGATAAATTTTACGATGTACATCCTTTTTTTCATTTATTCTTTATAACTGTACCGAAAGATTCAAAAGAATTTTTATATTAGCGCTTACAAAAAGTTATTGACGAATAGAAAGAAGGGTGATATTCTAAATTTACAAATTAATTTGTAAGTTTAATAAACAAATTAATGGTATATAAAACCAATCTCGAGTTGGAAAAATTTTTTAAACATAATTGAAAAGGGTTACATGTTTAGGGAAAAGGAAAATCTAAAGAAAATTTAGCGTATTTTGTAGGAGATAACTCCCAAAAACAGCTAATCAAATGGAGGGGTAAGAAATGGGTCAACCTGCTAAAAAATTGGATACTTCAGCAACAAATATCATTGGAAATGCTGTCCGTCCCTTTGGGATGAGGGATAAATTGGGTTATATGTTTGGTGATTGGGGTAATGATTTCTTCTTTATTCTTGTAAGCTCGTTTTTAATGGTTTACTATACAGATGTTTATCATATTAGTGCAGCCATTGTTGGAATTCTCTTTTTAGTAGCTCGTTTATGGGATGCTGTAGCTGATGTTACTTGGGGGCGTTTTATTGATACGAGAAAGGCTGGAAAACATGGTAAGTTTAAACCATGGATTTTCAGAATGTCTTTCCCGCTTGTCATCTCAGGTGTGTTAATGTTCGTTCATATTCCTGGAATGTCTAATGGATTTTATCTTGCATGGGCATTTGTCACATATATTTTATGGGGAACACTTTACAGCACAGTTAATATCCCATACGGATCAATGGCGTCAGTTATCACAAATGATCCAGTAGAACGTACTACTCTTTCAACTTTCAGAACGTTAGGCGGTACCTTGGCTGGATTAATTATCAACGTAATCGGACCATTAATCTTGTTTGTTGACAACAAGGCAGATGCCAACCATTTCCTAATGGGCGCTATTATTTTCGGTATCCTTTCAATATCTTGTTATATGGCATGTTATAAAATGACGACTGAACGTATAGTGGCGGATGAAAACGAAAAGCCAAAGGTAAATTTCGCTAAAACAGTTAAAGGTCTTGGAAAAAATAAACCATTGTTATGGATCCTTATTGCATCGCTTACTTTTATGGTTTGTTTTATGATGATTGGTGCAGTCAACGTATATTTGTTTAAAGATTATTTTGGAAACGCTAAAGCATTAAGTATGGTTGGACTATTACAAACCGCAACTGTTCTTGTCGCAATGCCAATTGTAAAGCCGTTAGTAGCTAAATTTGGTAAAAAGGAAACTGCATCAGGTGGTCTATTACTTGCAACTGTTGTGTATGCGCTTTTATACTTCTTACCTAACTTACATGAAAATCAATTTATTGGAATCTTAACTGTAGCAATGTTTGGATATGCCTTCTTTAACTTAGTTGTTTGGGCATTTGTTACCGATGTAATCGATTACCATGAATATTTAACAGGCTTACGTGAAGATGGAACCGTTTACTCAATCTATTCCTTTGCACGTAAAGTTGGACAGGCGATTGCAGGGGGAATCGGTGGTGTTGCAATTGCAGCAGTTGGATATAACTCAAAAAGTGCAACGCAAACCCAAGAGGCTTTACAAGGGATTCATACATTAGGTACATTAGTACCAGCCATTATTTTAGCAGTGATTTTCTTAATTTTAGTTTTCTTATATCCTTTGAATAAGAAACGTACACTTCAACTATCTACTGATTTAGCTGAAAGAAGAAAGGTATAAAACTAAATCACTTTATTGGAACTAGTTAAGATTCAATAATAAAAGCCCCGATTACTCATGAAAATATGAGATCGGGGCTTTTTATTTAATAAAAAAACTTTCAAAAATTGCATAACTTTTTAAGATAACCGCTTACAAAATTTATTGACGAAAAATGTCGAAGGTGGTATTCTAATTACTGTAAATTAATTAGTTAGTTCATTAAACAAATTAATTAAGCGCTTAATAATTTGATTAAAAAGTAATTGGTTTAACTATTTTTGAAAAGGATTACAAGTGGAAAAATTCACTAACTTTGAAAAGGGAAGGAAGCGCAGTTTCATGGAGAGTAATAGCGCAAAGAAATTAACTGTAAAAGAAAAAGTCTCCTATGGTTTGGGTGATGTTGGAAACGGATTCATGTTTGATATGGGGCAAATTTATTTGCTTAAGTTTTATACGGACGTATTGGGGATCTCTGCTTATTGGGGCGGTTTAGTATTTTTAATTTCGAAAATCTTTGATGCGTTTGCCGATTCAAGTGTTGGCGCATTTGTTGATAAACGGAAAATAGGCAAGCGTGGTAAGTTCCGTCCATTCCTATTATTCGGATCTATTCCACTAGCTGTTATGACTATTATTTCGTTCACAGCTCCTAATTTTTCCAGCGGCGGCAAAATAGCCTTTGCTTTTATTACTTATATGCTTTTCGGTCTTGCATACTCGATTGTCAATATCCCTTACGGATCGCTTGCAGCTTCCATGACCCAGGATTCGGTTGACCGTGCTTCCCTTGGATCATTTAGAGCGATTGGCAGCCAATTTGCCCTGTTAATTTCGGGGATGACCGTAATCCCAATCATTTCACATTTTGAAAATGTAAAAGCTGGCTATGCAGTTGGAATCGGGGTTATGGCTGTTGTCGGTGTAATCTTCCACTATATTTGTTATCGCAATACAACAGAAAATGTTGTTGGTCAGCCTAAAACGGGTAAGGATAAAATTCCGATGTCACGTTTGTTTAAATTATTATTAAGTAATAGACCGCTTATTGCCCTTTGTTTTGTTTGTTTATTTATGGTGGCAGCAAGTAACCTTCGCACCGCTGTACAGCTTTTCTATTTACAATATAATTTAAATAATACAGGTCTTATGACATTACTTTCATTTACTAGTGTAGGAATAGCTGTTATTGGGTCATTCTTTATTCCAACATTTGTTAAAAAGTTTGGCAAGAAAAAAACATTCATTATTGGCCTTGTTATTGGCATAGTTGCAGATGCCTTGAACTTTGTTCTTCCTGCAAGTGTTCCAACTTTTCTTACCCTACTTTCAATCGGAAGTTTTGGATTGAGCTTTGCACTTGGATTACCATGGGTTATGGTAGCAGATACAATTGATTACCATGAATGGAAAACAGGAGAACGTACGGAGGGTGTTGTGTATTCTTCCTACAGTTTCTTCCGAAAGCTGGCGCAAGCACTTGCCGGATTTATTCCAGGTGTTGCTCTTGGATTAATTGGCTATGTACCAAATGCACAGCAGACTGCTGAAGCGCTTTTAGGAATAAAAAGCTTAATGTTCCTTATCCCAGCAGGTTTTAACCTGATTGCATGTGTTATTTTAATTGTAGTTTATAATTTATCAGACGAACGCTATAATATGATCGTTGAAGAATTGAAAACCAGAAAAGACACTAGTTTAAAAAGTGCATAATAAAAAGAACCTCCTATTTTAGCTCGCAGCTATAGGGGGTTCTTTTTTTTAAAGAAATGTATTAGCTGATTGCGCTTACATTTTTCTCCTTTTGCTCATTGTAAGAAAAATTCAGCATCGGTACCTCAAGGAAGTGTTTAATAGCAAGTGCGCATGCTCCAAGGCTACTGGATTTTTTCCCAATCGAAGATATCAATAATTCACGATAGTGACTGATGGAAGAATGTAGATTTTTACTAATTCTTTCTAAAGAGTTCGGATAAATCCGAAGCAATTCACTATCCAATATAAGTACGTCAGGATTGTACATGTTAATCATATTATTTAATCCAATTGATAGGTAGTAAATAAATTGCTCCATCAATTCGTGCACTTCTTCATCACCTTCATCAATCCATCTTTGAATTTGTTCATAAGTTAGATTCTTGATCTTTCTTTGTTCAGAAAGATATTCAAAAATGCTTGATTCTGAGGCATACTTTTCCCAGCATCCTTTGTTACCACAATTACATGGCTTTCCACCTGGCATGATTATCATGTGACCAGCTTCACCTGCGTACCCATCATGACCGCGAAAAAATTCGCTGTTCATCATCATCCCGAGGCCGATACCAGAATAGAGGGTAGCACATAAAAGATTATTCGTTTCATGGTGAACAAACACTCTCTCGGCAAAAGCAGAAAGATTGGCATTGTTTTCAAGATAAATATTTATACCCAGTACTTTTTCTAAATCATTTTTTAAATGTACATCATGCCAATTAAACCTTGGGACATAATGAACATGTTCGTCTGTCGCAACAAGGCCGTGAATAGCAATGACAATTCCAACAATCCCGTAGCGGCTGTCAGTACAATCAGATCTGTATTTTTGAATCTGCTCAAGTAGGAGATGCAGAATCTTATAGTAGTCTGTAGTATCTATTTCAATAGTAGTAGAAGAAATAGGCTGACCTAGAAGATTGGAAAGGGTAAATGATAGTTGACCATAATCCAGGTCAATTCCAAGTGCATAGCCAGCTTGTCCGTTTAAAGACAGCATGATTGGCTTCCGGCCGACATGATTATGCTCTAGTTGTGTTTCGATAATTAATCCTTCATCTAGTAAGTCTGCTACTTGTGCTGAAATCGTTGCTCGTGTTAGAGCAGTGACTTTTGATAAATCAGCCCTTGAAATCATTCCTTCTTTTACAATTTCTCGGATGATTAAGGAGCGATTAATTTTTTTTATATAAGCCGCATCACCGGTAACCATTCTTTTCCTCCATTTCTAAGCGGATAGGAAAGGAAACTTTCCTATCTTAGGGACTTACCAAACAGCGAGTTTCCCTTTTTTTCAATCTACTACCATTATAACAGGTAATGACAAGCATAGTTTAGCATATTTAAATTAATTCATAAATTGTCGATTGACGAAGCAACCTAAACATGATATGGTAAGTATATAATTAATTTGTTTAATAAACAAATTAAAGAAAATAGTGCAATTTTTATTTTTTTTAATGCCTTGAAAGGGTTTACAGAAAAGCACGATAATAGTAATCATTTCAGTAAATCGGGAGGAATTATGATGAAGTCCTTTTTAGACGAACACTTTTTGTTAAACACAGACACAGCGATCAAACTATATGAAAATGCCGCAGCCGAGGCGCCAATTTTTGATTTTCATTGTCACTTAAATCCGCAGGAAGTATGGGAAAACAAGTCATATGATAATATAACCCAAATATGGCTTGGGGGAGACCATTATAAATGGCGGACAATGCGGATGCATGGTGTAGCGGAAAAATACATTACCGGTGATGCTTCTGATTGGGAGAAATTCGAAGCTTGGGCAGAAACGATGCCACATTTAATCGGAAATCCTGTTTATCATTGGGCACAATTAGAATTGAAAATGTATTTCGGCATTGATAAATTACTAAGTCCGGAAACAGCCCGCGAGATTTGGGATGAGTGTAACGAAAAATTACAAAAGCCCGAATTTAGCGCAAGAGCGTTCATTGAAAAATCTAATGTGAAATTTATTGGTACAACAGATGATCCGATTTCAACCCTTGAATACCATCAATTATTAAAAAATGATGATTCATTTAAAACGATGATCGCTCCAACATTCCGTCCTGATGGTGCGCTTTTCATTGATCGTCCTACTTTCACTAGCTGGATTGAAAAATTAGCTCAGGTTTCAGGTGTAAATGTGGATACATTCGATGGCTTTTTAGCTGCGCTTAAACAGCGGGTTGAATATTTCCATGAAAACGGCGGCCGTGCTTCCGATCATGATATTCAAAAAATGGAGTATGTGGATACAACGAAGGATCAGGTTGAAGCCATTTTCAATAAACGTATAAGCGGGGAGCAACTTACAAACGAAGAATTAGTTGCGTATCGGATTTTTGTTTTGAAAGAATTAGGAAAAATGTATGCTGAAAAACAATGGGTAATGCAGCTGCATATGGGTGCAATGAGAAGCAACAACACCAAAATGAAAGAACTTATTGGCCCTGACACAGGATTTGATTCGGTTGGCGAAGCCAATATGGCGGAAGGCTTGTCCCGCTTCCTAGATGCACTTGATCAGGAAAATGCCTTACCAAGAACAGTATTGTTTAATTTAAATCAAAAAGATAATGTCGTATTAGCAGGGATGATGGGGAACTTCTATGAAGAAGGTATACCAGGAAAAGTCCAACTAGGCTCTGGCTGGTGGTTCCTAGACCATATCGATGGCATGGAAAGACAAATGAAGGACTTTGCTAATGTTGGTTTACTCAGCCACTTTATTGGTATGCTGACAGACTCACGAAGCTTCCTTTCCTATGCACGTCATGATTATTTCCGTCGCATTCTTTGTAACATTCTAGGTGGATGGGTAGAGCAAGGCTTGGCGCCGAATGACATGAAGCATATGGAACAAATGGTACGGAATATTTGCTATCATAATGCCGACAAATTCTTTTTAGAAAGATAATGGCTTCTTAAATGCCAGGGAGAGCCACTTTGAGGTTTCTCCCCCTTGATTACATATGTAAAATAAGTGTTTAATTAGATGAGTTAATATCAAAAATAGGTTAGAATAGGATAATATTGATTTTAGAAAGGAAAGGGATTTAATATGTCAAAACAACAAATTGGTGTAGTTGGCCTAGCGGTAATGGGGAAAAACCTTGCTTTAAATATTGAAAGCCGCGGCTATTCGGTTGCCGTTTTTAACCGTTCATATGATAAAACAGAAGCATTTTTAAAAAATGAAGCAGAAGGTAAAAACTTTGTCGGGGCCCGTACAGTTGAGGAATTTGTTAATTCATTAGAAAAACCACGCAAAATCTTATTGATGGTTAAAGCTGGTAATGCAACAGATGGAACGATTGAATCATTAAAACCATTCCTTGAAGAAGGCGATATCCTTATTGATGGCGGGAATACCTTCTTCCAAGATACAATTAGACGTAATAAAGAACTAGCCAATGCAGGGTTCCATTTTATCGGCACTGGTGTTTCCGGTGGTGAAGAAGGGGCATTAAAAGGACCTTCCATTATGCCTGGCGGTAACAAAGACGCATATGATTTAGTTAAACCAATTTTAGAGGCAATCTCAGCAAAGGTTGAAGGAGATCCATGCTGTACGTATATTGGACCAAACGGTGCAGGTCATTATGTGAAAATGGTTCATAACGGAATTGAATATGGTGATATGCAATTAATTTGCGAAGCTTACTTTATTTTGAAGAATGTACTTGGTTTAAGTACAGAAGAACTTCATGATGTGTTTGCTGAATGGAATAAAGGAGAGCTAGACAGCTACTTAATTGAAATTACAGCAGATATTTTTACAAAAATTGATGAAGAAACAGGTAAACCAATGGTTGACTTGATTCTAGATACTGCTGGTCAAAAAGGAACAGGTAAATGGACAAGCCAAAACGCCTTAGATTTAGGTGTTCCGCTGCCAATTATCACAGAATCTGTATTTGCCCGGTTTATCTCAGCAATGAAAGAAGAACGTGTTAAGGCTAGTCAAGTTCTAAATGGACCAGCGGTAAAACCATTTGAAGGAAATAAAGAAGAATTAATTGAAGCAGTTCGTAAAGCATTATATATGAGCAAAATTGTTTCATATGCACAAGGTTTTGCCCAAATGCGTGTTGCATCTGAAGAATATGATTGGAATCTTCAATACGGAAATATTGCGATGATTTTCCGCGGCGGCTGTATCATCCGTGCCCAATTCTTACAAAAAATTAAAGATGCTTACGATCGTGACGCAGAATTAGCAAATCTTTTATTAGATCCATACTTTAAAGAAATTGTTGAGGGGTACCAATCAGCATTACGTCAAGTACTTGCTGTTGCGATTGAGCGCGGAATCCCAGTACCATCATTCGCAAGCGCAATTGCTTACTATGACAGCTATCGTACTGAAACGCTTCCTGCAAACTTATTGCAAGCACAGCGTGATTACTTTGGAGCCCATACGTATCAACGTGTTGATAAAGAAGGAATCTTCCATACAAACTGGATGGAAAAATAAGCTTACCCATATTTTTCTTAAAAGAGACATAACAAGGCATGAAAAGGCTTGTTTTGTCTCTTTTTTCTTTATTATTGACTAAGATTTCATTGTAAAAAGCAATATCAGTCAAATAAAAATTCAAATCAAGCATTTCGAGAGAATGATTTTTAAGGTATTAAGGTCTAAAATTAAATTGTAAATTGATACCGCTTACTTAGGAAGGTATGGGTGCTATGGATTTGGAAACAGCTCTAAAAAATCAAAGCATGATGAATAAATGGATCACTGCAGCTTACAGAGTCCAAGGTGTACATTCCTATTCCTTTCAGTATCACTCCCATCATGAATATGAAATTTATTTCTTTTGTGGAGGCGATTGTAAGTATTTGATTGGTAATCGGATTTACGAACTGGAGCCGGGTGATATCATCCTTTTGGATGGCATGACACTGCATAAACCAAATCCGAAAATAGAGAGCACCTATACAAGAAGTATGCTTCATTTTTCACCAACTTGGATTGCAGAAATTGCTGCTGTTCTAGGGATGCCTAATTTATTGGATCCATTTAAAAAGCTCAATAATTATCTACTACGAACTGGATACAATGAATCTGGCCAATATATTGACCGAAAGATAAAGAAAATTGTCGGGCTCCTGGCACAGATGGATGAAGAAATGCAGCAGGCTGATACGAATAATGATCTGTTAGAGGCTGAAGTAAAGCTCGAACTAGTTCAAATGCTCGTCAAAATTTATAAAATGAGTCAAGAAGAATTAGCACATGTTCCAAGTAATAAGACAGAAAAGGAAATCCATGCTGAGGCAATTGCATCATGGATTAATCTCCATTTTGCTGAAAAAATTAGCTTGGATCGAATTTCATCTGAACTAAATTTAAGTAAATATTATATTTCACATGTTTTTAAAGAAGTAACTGGTTTTACTGTGATGGAATATGTAATGGGCTGCCGGCTTAATCAGGTAAAGTTTTTGTTAGAAGTGGAACCAAATCTTTCCTTGGCTGAGGTATCAAGTGCAGCAGGCTTTGAAAGTGTCGCCCATTTCAGCCGTTTTTTTAAGGAAAAGGTTGGTGTGACACCATCACATTATCGAAAAAACAAACTTAAATCCAGCAGATCTTTAGCGAAGGGGGATTCAGTGTAAATGAATCAAGATTATTTGATTTCAGGCTTTTCTGATGAAATTTCGTCAGATTTTGATACACAGCTTGAGGTGGTTGCAAACCTCGGCATGCGGTATCTATCATTACGTGGTATTGATGGAAAAAATATTGGTGATTTTACAGTTGATGAAATCAAAGAAAAGGTACAGCCAAGGCTTCAAAAAGCTAGAATTGGTGTTTCTTCCGTCGGCTCACCTATCGGTAAAGTATTCATCAACGATGAAGAAGGCTTTGCTAAGCAAAAGCAGATGTTGGACACGCTTTGCCAAATAAGCAACTTGCTCGATTGCAAATATATGCGAATCTTCAGCTTCTATATTCCTAAGGGTGAGGATGCAGATCAGTATCGTGATGAGGTAGTTAGTAAGCTAAAGGAATTTGCAGCTATTGCAGAAAAATACAATGTGATTTTGCTGCATGAAAATGAAAAGGATATCTTTGGTGATATCGGTAGACGCTGTCATGAGATTTTAACAGAAGTAGGATCTCCTTACTTCAAAGGAATTTTTGACTTTGCTAATTTCGTACAGTGCGGAGAAGATACACAGGAGTGTTACGATCTCTTAAAAGATGAGGTTGGTTATATACACATAAAGGATGCTGTAACACAGAATAGTCAAAATGTTGTCTGTGGAACGGGTGAAGGTAAAATACCTGAATTGTTAGCTCAGTTTATTAAGAGCGGCTATCAAGGCTTTTTAACTCTTGAGCCACATCTTGTTCTCTTTGATTCTTTAAAGGATTTAGAACTTGAAGATGCAACCGAAATTATTAAGGACAACAAAGGGCTAGACGGTGCCGGCGGCTACAAGCTTCAATATGAAGCGTTATTAGAAATTCTTAACAAAATTGAAAGCGAGGGAATTTAATTATGGCAGATGTAAGATTAGGGATTATTGGATTAGGTGCAGAAGGTGGTATGTACACTAATTTCATCGCTGAAGGCAAAGTTAAAAACATGGTGATTGGTGCGATCTGTGATAATGATCCTGCTAAAAAACAAGTGGCAGAAGAAAAGTATCCTGGTGTTCCTTTCTACGATAATTATATCGATATGCTTGAAAGTGGTGATGTTGATGCAGTCGTTACAACTGTTCCGCATTATCTACATCCTGAAATGGGAATCGAATCACTAAAAAGAAACATTCATGCATTAGTGGAAAAACCAGCTGGTGTTTATACAAAACAAGTGAAAGAGTTAAACGACTTTGCAGCATCAAAGCCTGAACTTAAGTTTGCAATCTTCTTTAACCAGCGTACAAATCCACTTTATAAAAAAGTAAAAGAACTTATTGATAATGGTGAGATTGGCAACATTCGCAGTACCAACTGGATTATTACTACCTGGTGGAGACCTCAAGGGTACTACAATCAAAGTGAATGGAGAGCAACTTGGGGCGGAGAAGGCGGCGGTGTCCTTGTAAACCAAGCGCCACACCAAATTGACTTGCTTCAATGGATTTGCGGTATGCCGAAAAAGGTTTATGCAAAATTAAACTATGGTTATCAAAGAGATATTGTGGTTGAAGACGATGTAACTGCAGTATTTGATTATGGAAATGGTGCTACTGGTGTATTTGTAACTAAGACACACGATGTAGTAGGGACAGACCGTTTAGAAATCCATGGCGATAAAGGAAAAATCGTGGTAGATGATAGTAAGAAAGTTACCATCAAGCGCCTGAAACAATCTGAGAATGAAATGAGCAATTCCATGGATATGTCAGATGTTATGAAGCTGTTTATGGGCGGCGGTGCTGGTGATATTTTCACTGAGGAAGTACTTGATTTTGGCAATGTTTGGGGCGAACAGCACATTGCAGTATTAGAAGACTTTGCTTCTGCAATTGTAGAAGGCACACCATTATTAGCTCCTGGCAGCGACGGCATTAATGGGGTTAGACTTGCAAATGCCATGCACTTGTCAAGCTGGTTAGGAAAAGAAATTGAAGTGCCATTTGATGAGGATTTATTCTTAGAAGAATTAAATAAACGTATTGCCGAAGAAGGTAAATATCCGGTTAGAAAGTAATCAATCACATGAAACGAACTCAGGGCGCATAAAAAGGCGCCTGAGTTCGTTTCAAAAAGGGGAAAAGCTTATGTTAAAAGCAGCATTAATTGGGCTTGGGGACATTTCAAATATCCATTTGCCAGCCATAAAAGCAAACCCGAATGTGGAACTGACTGCAGTTTGTGATTTAGACGAAGGTGCTAGAAACATTGTCCCGGAAGCGCGCTTTTATACAGACTATCAAGAAATGTTGGAGTCGGAAGAACTTGATGTTGTTCATATCTGTCTTCCGCATTATTTGCATAATCCGGTGACAAAGGCAGTCGTTGAAAAAGGTGTCCATGTATTTCTTGAAAAGCCGCTCGGATTAAATACGGAAGAAGCATTGGAGCTTGTGGAACTGGAGCAAAGACATCCGAATACAAAAATTTGCGTTTGTTTTCAAAACAGATACAATGAATCGTTTGAAATGCTTCAAGAAATCGCAGGCAGCGGCGAGTTTGGCAGAATTGAGGGGATTAAGGGGCTTGTATCATGGCATAGACCTAAATCCTATTATGAAGTGAAGCCATGGCGCGGGCAAATGAAATATGCCGGCGGCGGGGTGATGATCAATCAAGCTCTTCATACAATGGATTTAATGCAATTACTTGGCGGAAAGATTGAGACAATCCGCGGCAGTGTGGATCAGCTGCTTGACTTCGGAATCGAAGTAGAAGACACTGCATCAGCACGAATTCAATTTGAAAGCGGTGCCACTGGTTTGTTCTTTGCTACGAATGCAAATGCCGTGAATTCAAGCGTCGAACTTCAAGTTATTTTTGAAAAAGGCAAATTCACGATTAAAGATAGTACTTTAACTAGAGTAAATGAAGACGGAAAGAAAGAAGAATTAGTTGAGGATGCAAAAGTCCCAGGAACTAAATTTTATTACGGTGCCAGCCATAAGAAGTTAATTCACCGTTTCCATCAATGTATTGAAGAGAATTCGGACAACTATGTTCATGCCAAAGATGCACTTGTATCGATTCAAATGATTGATGCTATTCGCAAGTCTTCTGAATCAAAACAAACAGTCAAAATGGAGGGATAAGCTATGAATAAAGGTAAAATTGGCGTACAAATGATGATGCTTAAGGGCAAAGTGGAAGAACTCGGTGCCTATGAAACAATGAGAAAAGTTAGTGAGCTTGGCTATCATGCGGTAGAAGTTTCGCAAATTCCTATGACTCCAGAAAATGTTTCCGAATTAAGAAGAGCGAGTGTAGACTTTGATATTAAAATTGCTGCTATGTCAGCTGCTTTAGAGCCAATGCTTCCTGGTGCACCTGGTGAGACTCTAACAAATGATTTTGATAAAATTGTGAGTGATTGTAAAGCGCTTGATTGTAACTTCCTGCGTATCGGAATGCTTCCATTAACCGTTATGGGCCATAAAGATAAAATCATGGAATTTATTGAAAAAGCAGAGGCAATGGCTCATAAATTAGCTGAGTACGGTATCGAATTGTATTACCATACTCACCATCTCGAATTCCAAAAATATGATGGTGTCTATCTGTTAGATCTTATTAAAAATAATACTTCTAAACTTGGCTTTGAATTGGATGTTCACTGGATTCAAAGAGCTGGCGAAAATCCTGTCGAGTTTGTTAAACAATATGCAGGCCGGATTTCGTTATTGCATTTAAAAGATTATCGTATCGGACAAATGGATTTAAGTAAAGTAGACTTTAATGACATGGCTAAATTCATGGATATTTTTACGAATACCATTGAATTTGCAGAGCTTGGTGAAGGTAACCTTAATATCAAAGCAATTGTGGAAGCTGGACTTGAAAGTGGGGCACAGTATTTCTTAGTTGAACAAGATAACACCTATGGCCGCGATCCCTTTGATTGCCTTGATATTTCTGCGAAGCACTTAAAAGAATTAGGATTTGGTGATTGGTTTTAAGAATAAGAGAAAGGCAGCTGTTGAAACAGCTGCCTTTTTCATATATAGCACTCACATTGGAGTTTCTCCGTTAATGTATCAAACATTTTCTCTTCTTCATATCCCTTTTTCAAGATATTGCAGTAAGTTTATTTCAGAGCATCTAGAAATGTCAAAATATTTTCGAATAGGTAAAAATATTCTATATGATTATTTTTATAATTTTCATACAATTGTTAATATAGTCATTAAACAAATGAAAATATAAATCAATAGGGGAGGAACGATGGAAACTACCAGACTAATAAATAATATAAATACTGCTTGTGACTGGGTTGTTAAATTGCTTTATCTTAATCTCCTTTGGATTCTATTTACTATCGCTGGGCTGGTGGTGGCAGGGATATTTCCTGCAACGGTTGCCATGTTTACAGTTATGAAAGGTTATCTTGCTGGTGAAAATGTAAGGGTTTTCAATTCGTTTAAGAAGGTGTATAAAGAGGAATTTAAACGAGCAAACCGGTTGGGAATCGTTCTACTAATCATACCAATAATTTTGTATACTGATTGGCTATTTACCAACTATCTATCCGGCACCATGGAAATGATTGCTAAAGGAATTCTCATTGGCAGTACTTGTTTATATGGGATAACGCTGATTTATGTATTCCCGGTTTATCTTCAGGTAAACAAGAAGGTGTTTACTACCTTGAAAATGGCGTTTCTTATCGGAATAACGTATCCCTTTTATACTTTTATGATGCTTAGTTCTATTATTTCCTTACTATTTTTATTTGTGTTCCTTCCAATGGCGGGTTATCTCTTTTTTGCAAGTGGTTTAGCATGTATTATAACATTTTTCACTTTGCGGTTATTTCAAAAAATAGAGGTTCAATCAGTGAAACTACAAAAAAAGGAAAGGACGCGATGGGTCATCAATAACTAACCAGCAATGTTGAAACAGATTAGGAGAGGTGAGGAATATGAATATTGAAGCAAAAACAGTTCTTGAAAAAGTAGAGGTTGAGGTGAAAGTCAAGAAAAGGAAAAGTGCCTTTGAAAAACGGGAGAGTTGGACAGGTATTTTGTTTGTTTCCCCTATGTTGATCGGTGTAAGTGTATTAACGCTTTTACCTATCCTGGCAACGTTCCTATTAAGCTTTGCAGATTGGAATTTCATTGTTGGATTTAAATCAATCAAGTGGGTTGGATTGGATAATTTTAAAGCGCTTTTTGAAAATGATGTGTTTCTAAAATCGGTGTTGAACAATTTACTCTTTCTACTGACGGTTCCATTATCCATGTTATTCGCTTTAATCATTGCCATTGTCATTGATAAACATGTGTATGCTAAAAGTTATTTTAAAGTAGCATTTTTTATGCCTTATATTTCAAGTATCGTCGCCATTGCCGTTGTTTGGCAGGTTCTATTTAATCCCACTGAGGGGCCGATCAATCAATTGTTATTTTCCCTTGGCATCGAAAATCCACCAACCTGGATAGCAGATCCTGATTTTGCACTAATCTCAGTTATGGTCATTCAAATTTGGGCGTCAATTGGATTTAGCATGATCATCTATTTAGCCGGACTGCAGTCGATTCCAAAGGAGCTCTATGAAGCAGCAGATATGGATGGGGCACGAGCATGGGATAAATTTAAGCATATTATGCTTCCAGTTTTATCACCAACCACCTTCTTCCTTTTAATCACAGGAATAATTGGTACTTTTAAAGTGTTTGATTTAATTGCTGTTTTAACTAAGGGTGGCCCAATTAATTCTACCACCATGCTTGTATGGCATTTGTATGAAAGTGCTTTTGTTAATTTAAAGATTGGATATGCCTCGGCGATTGCGGTTGTCCTATTCTTCTTCGTGCTTATCATAACCTTAGTGCAGTGGGTTGGACAGAAAAAATGGGTGAATTATTAACTAGCTCAACAGGGGGAGGGAAAATCCATGGAGAAAAAAATAAACATTCGGAAGATTATTATTACGATTATTTCCTTTATTGTAAGCATCGCCTTCTTGCTGCCCTTTTTTTGGATGCTATCGACCTCATTTAAGATAGAGGCAGATGTCTTTAAATTTCCAATCGAGTGGATTCCAAAAAGGTGGAATGGGATAGAAAACTATAAAGAAGTGTGGTTAGGTAAATATCCTTTCGCTTTATATTATTGGAATTCAATTAAAATAACTGTCATCACAACGGTTGTTTCCGTAACTGTATCTGCGATGGCTGCTTATGGATTTTCAAAAGTGAATTTTCCAGCAGGTAAATTCCTTTTCATCATCGTTTTGGCTACCTTCATGGTACCCCAACAGTCAATCTTGGTACCTCAGTTTATTTTATATCGTTATTTGGGGCTCTTTGATAGTCATATAGGATTAATTATTTTGGGGAGTTTTAGTGTATTAGGAACCTTTATGTTAAGACAATTTTTTATGGGAATTCATTCGGAATATATCGATGCAGCAAAAATTGATGGGGCAGGTCATTTTAGAATTTTTTGGTCGATCGCTTTGCCAATCGTCCGCCCGGCAATTGCTACATATGCGATCCTACGCTTCATTTGGACTTGGAATGATTATCAAAATCCATTGATCTTCTTGCGGACTGATGGATTGTACACTATACAATTAGCCATGCAAAAATTCACATCATTAAATGGCGAATTTTATTCATTGATTATGGCGGCGGCTGTATCGTCAATTCTTCCTCTTATTATTGTCTTCATTATTGGGCAGAAGCAGGTTATTGAAGGAATTGCACTTGGCGGTGTTAAAGGTTAATTTGGTTTCACAGCAGCAAAAAATAAAAAAAAACAAGTAGGGGGTAGGGAAATGAAAAAAATTCTATTATTGTTTTTAAGCCTCAGTTTAGTTTTAGGAATTCTGGCTGCCTGCAGCAAGCCTGAAAAATCTTCAAGTTCAGCTGAAAAAGGCCAAAAGGATCAAAAAACGGAAGAACCGGTCACAATTAAATTGCATACACATGGTAATGAAGATGGCTACGCATGGAATAGGACAATCAAGGCTTTTGAAGAAAAATATCCAAATATCAAAGTTGATGTTGTTCAACTAAGTGAAAAACAAGATGGTCAAGAAGCATTGAAAAAAATCGACTTAGCTGCTGCCTCAGGGGAAGATATGGATGTCGTGATGTTCACAAATACCCCTAACTACGCACAGCGAGTAAATTTAGGTATGCTGGAACCACTAGACGAATTTATTAAAAAAGACGGCTATAAAATGGAAGATGAATATAAAATTGATACAAAGATCAATGGTAAATATTACGGTCTTCCAGGTAAATATGTTTCATGGTTTGTCTTGTTAAATAAAGACCGGTTAGATGCGGCAGGACTTGAAGTTCCGAAAAGTTGGACATGGGACGAGTACATGGAATATGCTAAAAAACTGACTAAAGACGGAAAGTTTGGAACCTACTTTCATGGTCCGTGGCAAGGTGCATGGTCAAACTATATCAATTTGAAAATGCAATCCCAGGAAAAAGATGCTGGTTTCTTGAAAACAGATGGGACTTCGAATATGGATAGCCCACTTTATAAGGAATCTTTAGCAATGCGTTTAAAAATGGAGAGGGAAGACAAGTCAGCGGTCCCATATTCTTCAATGATTTCACAAAAAATGAATTATCGTGATCAATTCTTTACACAACAAGTTAGCATGATTGTTACGGGTACTTTTTTAATTCCAGAACTGGGGGGATCAGAGCGTTTTCCAGCTGACTTTAATGTTGCTGTAGCTCCATTCCCGCAAAATACAGCAAATGAAAAAGGCGCATATTCAATAGCTGATGGAGATATAGTTGGTATTTCTGCAAATTCCAAACATAAAGAGGCAGCATATAAATTTGTTAGATGGTATACAACGGAAGGTCAGATTGCTCAAGGCATAAATATTTCGTCTTGGAAAAAAACGACAGACGACCAAGTTGTTAAACTAATCAATGATACAATTGCTGAGGCACAGAGCCCTGAGAAGGTTGATAAGGAGTCTTTAATACACTCTGTTCAAACAATCATTTCAGCAAAATCTGGAAAACCTGTACCATATCAATCGGAAATTGACCTAGCACTTTCCACAGAGTTTGAAAAGTTAATCCTTGGTAAGCAAAGCCTTGATGAAACAGTAGCGAACTCTAAGAAGGTTGTACAAGAAATAATCGATAAAAACAAGTAAATAGATAATTCTCAACTATCTCACTAATAAAGTTGAGTATATAATAGGGACAGGGGCGATACCCGCTTTTCCAGCCCCGATCTTTTTGATTGCAAGGAGGTTGGAGGTTGAAAATGCGAGTGATACAAATGGTATCGTCCCTGTCTTTTCGTGATAAAGTGCTTTTAATTGCGATAACATGTTTAATCCTTCCAGCCATAAGTACATTTACCATCTACAATTATTTAACAAAAGATGCTGTGAAAGAACAGGCTATTAGTAGTGCACAAAATGAATTGAAACTAACAAATGAATACTTGAAAAAGGAATTTGAAAATATGTTATACACGCTGAATTTTATTCAGCTTGACACAGAGCTAAACACAATCTTTAAATATCCAAGCAGGCATTCAGCGTCAATAGAGGGTGGAACAGAATATGAAGAATTCATAAATGATCAAAAGGTACAACAGAAATTAGATACAATTACATTATTAGATCAGAAATCATATGTTACAATCCTGCTTAAAAACGGGAAATTTTACACGAACTATTCATTTCATGAATTTAATCCACTTAACCTAAAAAAGGAACCATGGTTTAAAATATTAAGCAGGTTAAAAGGATACCGCTCCATTTGGATTGCACCCCAGCCGACTATGATTGCATCTGAAAGAAGAAACAATCAATTTCAATTATCGGTAGCAAGACCTTTACGTGACAGTCATCTTGGTGTCTACGGTTATGCTGTAGTTACCGTTATGGAAAATAGAATCATAGATATATTGAATAGTGAAAATACCGATCATAGCATGGTCCTGCTTAATGAAAGAAATAAATTAATTGCAAAGAATCATTATTTTGATCGGGAACTTACTGAAGAATTGACGGAAAGATTAGGGCGCAATACATTAGATGTGATGACCATAAAAGGTGAAAAGTATTTGGTTAACACTCGTGAACTTTCTATTACAGGATGGAAATTAATTTCTCTTAATCCTTATGATCATGCGATATCGAAAATTAACGCAATTTTCAAACGGGTATTCCTCATTCAAGCAATCGCATATGTATTGTTTTTAATTTTACTTGTCTATCTCTTACGGAAAGTATTAAATCGTCTGGTGGATTTGAAAAATTTAGCAAAGAAAGTTCAAAATGGCGATTTATCAGTCCGATCAGAAGCACAAGGAAACGATGAAATTGCCACACTATCCACATCTTTTAATCTTATGTTAGATAAGGTTAATGAAGTAATTGAGGAGAATACTCTCACCCAGACGAGAAAACGCCAAGCAGAGTTGGCGATGTTACAAGCGCAAATAAACCCGCATTTTTTGTTTAATGTCTTAAATTCGATTCGTATGAAAGTGATGATGAAAGGTGATTACGACAGTGCCGGTATGATCAGTTCCTTATCAAAACTTTTACGAATTACTATCGATAAACAAAAAGGGATGATCCCTTTTCATGAAGAATTAGCAATCAATAAAGATTATATTCGTTTAATGAATATGCGGAAAAAACATGAAATTGAATTGAAAATGGAAGTTTCCATCGAAACATCCAACATTAAATTACCACGATTAATATTACAACCAATTATCGAAAACGCTATCATCCATGGGTTAAATGAGCAAGAAGGTTACATTTTGATTAAAGCAAAGTTTTCCCATCCTATTTTCACCATTGAAATTGAAGATAATGGAACAGGAATGCGGAAGGAGCAACTTAAAAGAATTCAGGAAGGATTCAGTAATTCGATGGCAGAGTCCTCCGGTAAAGATAAACGAAGCGGAGGTTTTTCAAGTATTGGCTTATCAAATGTTTATGAAAGAATGACATTAACCTTTGGTGATAGCTTTTTGATGCAGGTCCAAAGTGAACCGGGCAAAGGTACCAAAGTATCCATGTTAATCCCAATTCCAGAGGAGGAAAGGCATGTATAAAGTGATGTTAGTAGATGATGATTATCCAGTGTTGGAATTCCTTTCAGAAATGATCGACTGGGATGGGCTTGGACTGATTTTGCAAAGTACACATGAAAATGGAATGAGTGCATTAAAAGAAGCGGAAGAAAATATGCCTGATATCCTTATAACGGATATAGGCATGCCAAAATTAAACGGAATTGAACTAACAAAAAAATTAAAGGAAAAACACCCCGCGTTATTAGTTACAATCCTATCGTGCCATAATGAATTCGGATTTGCACAACAGGCGCTTAAATTAAATGTTCAAGAATATATTCTCAAAGATATGTTGGATGTAAATGATATAATCCATTTACTACGCCAGTTTGTAGAGACACTTAACAATGAAAAGAAGAATAAAATGAATCAATTGCAAATGGCTCAGACCATTGAACAAAACAAGGGTCTAATGTTAGAAAGGTTTATTAATAAAACCATTCATCATCCAATCCATAATCAGAATGTTTGGCAGGATGAAGCTTATTTACTAGGCTTGCAGCCAAATCAACGTTATATGGTTATCCTTTGTTTAATTAATCAATTTCAATCAGTACTACATTATTTTCAATCAACCGATTTGGTTAATTATTTTGTTCACCATGTCATCGGAGAAGTAGTTGAAAATGAGGCAGTAAATGCAGTTCATGGTCAATTTGAAAAAGAGAAATCCTTTTTATTTGTTTCATTAAGCACGGAGGAAAACGAGGAAATTCTAAAAATAAACAGCTTGATTAAAAAGATACAAAGTATTTTTCATGACACATTTGGAATTTCACTTTCATTTAGAAAGGGCAATCCTGCTGAAAATCCAGGGGATTTAAAACTGCAAATGATGAAACTGATTGAATGTAATGTTTCCAAAAGCTGTTCTAACGCAGAAATTGAAAATGCTTGTAAGTATATTTTAGATAATCTGCACCGAAAAATAACTTTAGATGAAGTGGCAAATTACCTGCACCTTAATTCCAGTTATTTTAGCCGATTATTTAAAAAGGAAATCGGTGAGAATTTTGTTAAATTTGTTGTGAAGCTGAAAATGAATCGGGCCAAGGATTTATTGGAGCAAACAAACTATACCATTCTTGAAATTAGCGATATGTTAGGATATGAGAATCAGAGTTATTTTAATAAAACCTTTAAATCATTAGAGGGTTTGGCCCCGATTGAATATAGAAATGGGAAATTGGGATGGTTATAACGTATGGAGTTAAAAGGTAAAAACCAATTCACATTTCATTTTTGTGAATTGGTCGTCCTCGTTCTTATTCGTGTTAGGATACCTTTCCTTCATTAAGAGATAAATAAATATTAGAAACTTCCAAAAAGTGTTTAATCGCTAAAGCACATGCACCCATTACGCATGCTCGGTTTCCTAGTTCGGATACCAGCAGCTCACAATAATGGCTAACGGTTGAAGTGAGATTATTTTTTATCTCTGTTACAGCATTCGGATAGATTCGAAGCAATTCACTATTAAGTACTAAAATCTCGGGATTGTAAAGATTGATAATATTATTTAGTCCTATTGATAGGTACTTAATATATTGTTTTATTTGTTTACACGTAATCGTTTCTTGCTCCATGATTAATTTTCGAATATCGTCATACTTTAAATCAGGCGTATTCAGCTTTTCAGATAATTGTTTCATAAAGCTTGACTCTGATGCATATTGTTCCCAGCAACCAAAATTCCCACAGCTGCACGGTATTCCATCAGGGACGACAATCATATGGCCAATCTCACCTGCATAGCCATGATAGCCTTTAAGTGCATCGCCATTCACCATTATTCCAAGACCAATCCCGGAATACAGACTTATTGATAACAAGTTCTCACTTTGATGATGGTGGTACACTCTTTCGGAAAATGAACACAAATTAGCATTGTTTTCGATATAAATATTCACACCGGTTTCGGTTTGTAAATCATCTTTTAAATTTTTGTTGTGCCAGCCGTGCTGCGGAACAAAATAAATCATCTCATCATTATTTACAATCCCATGGATTCCAATTACCACACCAGCAAGGCCATAACGAGCATGCGAACATTGTTGTTTGTATTCCTTGATTTTCTTGGCTATAAATCCAAGAATGACAGCATAATCAGAGGTATCGAGTTGAATTGTATCTGTCTGAACAGGAAGGCCGCTAATATTAGCTATTGCAAAGGTAATCGAATATTTATCAAGGTCAATTCCAAGAACAAAACCTGCCTGTTGGTTTATTGAAAGCATGATCGGTCTTCTTCCGAGATTCTTATGATCTTGCTGTGTTTCGATAATTAAATCCTCCGCTAACAAATCAGCTGCTTGAACAGAGATAGTTGCTTTATTTAAACCTGTAATTTTTGCTAGATCTGCTCTAGAAATCATCCCATTTTCAAAAATTTTGCTGATGATTAATGATCGGTTGATTTTTTTGATGAATGCAGCATCTCCAGTTATCATCTAATTCCTCCTTGATCGTAAATTCGGTAAAAATGCTACATATTTATTGACGTAAAGTATGCATAATGATATTATACAGGTAATTAGTTTGTTTGGTAAACAAATTAAATGAAAATAATAATAAATATTTCAATTAATTTTTTGAAAGGGATTACAGATGTGAAAATTTAAGGGTACTTTTCTTACTTTTTACATGGAAATTAATCCAGTGAGGAACACTTACATAATGAAAAGGAGTGTGTTATTCCGTGGGTATACTTCAAGAATTATTAAAGGATATTCCTGTACCGAAAATGGCAAAAGTCAATGTGAAGTTTGATGACAAGATGATTGATGATCTATCTGCTGCTTTAAAGGAAAAATTGCAGCAGGAACAGATTACTAAGACCGTACAGCCTGGAATGGAAATTGCCATTGCTGTCGGCAGCAGGGGGCTTGACCGCCTCGTGGAATTGACTGCCGTAACGGTTCAGTTCTTAAAAGATTTAGGGGCAAAGCCATTCATCGTTCCAAGCATGGGAAGCCATGGGGGTGCAACTGCGGAAGGTCAGAGAGAAGTGTTGGCACACCTTGGGGTTACAGAGGAAAGCGCCGGTTGTGAGATTCGCTCATCCATGGAAGTAGTTAAGATTAGTGAATTGCCAAACGGTTTGCCTGTATATGTCGATAAATATGCCTCAGAAGCTGATGGCATTGTGGTAATCAATCGAGTGAAACCACATACGGCATTTCGGGGTCCTGTTGAAAGCGGAATTATGAAGATGATTAGTATCGGCCTAGGGAAACAAAAAGGGGCCGAAGCATGCCATCAAATGGGCTTTAAGTATATGGCTGAAAATGTGCCAGCCATGGCGAAAATCATTATGGAGAAAACACCATTTCTTTTTGGAGTGGCTACTGTTGAAAATGCTTTTGACAAAGTGGCAATTGTTGAAGCATTAACGCAAGAAGAGATTGTTGAAAAAGAACCTGGATTACAGACACAAGCGAAAGCACTATTGCCAAAGCTATTTTTTGATCAATTAGATGTCTTGGTGATTGACGAAATTGGCAAAAATATTAGCGGTGATGGCATGGATCCAAATATTACAGGCCGTTATCCCACTCCATATGCATCCGGTGGCCCTGATGTGAACAAAATGGTGGTGCTCGATGTAACACATCAATCAGAGGGCAATGCCAATGGGGTTGGCACTGCAGATTTTACAACTAAGCGGCTTCTAGACAAAATGGATTTAGAAGGAACCTATGCTAACGGTTTAACTTCAACCGTCGTAGCTCCAACAAAAATAGCTACGACATTGCCAAACGATAAACAGGCGATTCAGGCGGCAGTCAAAACATGTAATATCTTAGATTTTAGAAATGTCAAACTGGTTCGCATTAAAAATACTTTAAAGTTAAGTGAAATTGAAGTATCCGAACCGTTGCTTGACTATATAACAAATCATCCAAATATGGAGCTGGGTTCAGAACTTTATGAGTTCCCATTTGATGAAGACGGAAATTTATTTTAACAACGAGGAGAGAGAGACATGGCAAATTTATTTGATTTAACAGGAAAAACAGCAGTTGCAATCGGGGGAAATGGGGTATTAGGATCTGCGATGGCAAAAGGATTGGCAGAACATGGTGCCAAAGTGGCGATTGTTGGCCGTAATTTGGAAAAAGCAGAAGAGGTTGTTAAGGAAATAGTAAATAACGGCGGTGAAGCAAAGGCGTTTTCCGCAGATGTTAGCTCAAAAGACTCCTTGGTTCAAGTAGCGAATGAAATTGAACAATGGTCTGGTGGCTGGGATATTCTGTTGAATGCACCGGGTACAAATAGTGCAACACCTTTCTTTGAGCTTGATATGGATGAATATGATAAAATTATGGATATTAACTTAAAAGGTATTGTCCTTACCTGCCAAATTTTTGCGAAAAGAATGATTGAGCAGGATCGAAAAGGTAGTATCATTAACATATCGTCTGTTTCTTCGACAACACCACTATCAAGAGTATTTACTTATTCCGTTTCAAAAGCAGGGCTTAACAGCGTAACACAGTTTTTAGCACGTGAATTTGCACCTAATGGAATTCGTGTGAATGCCATTATTCCTGGATTCTTCCCTGCTGAACAAAATCGGAAAATTTTAGACAAAGAACGAATCGAATCCATCATGAGCCATACCCCGATGAAACGTTTTGGTGAAGCTGAAGAATTACAAGGTGCTACTGTTTGGCTTGCTTCAGAAAAGGCATCAAGCTTTGTAACTGGTGCAATGATTCGGGTCGATGGCGGATTCGGCAGTATGACAATTTAAAAAGAAAAGCGGAAGCGCCTAGGCGCTGGAGCTAGCTATTTCTAAAAGGAATCACATAATTCTGCTCCCTAAGAAATATGGTAACAATGGCGGCATTGATTTATGTAAGGGGAGGGGAGAAAAGGACAATGCTAACTGAGAAATATCAAAAATTACAGTCTATTCTCCGTGAAATGGAATCGGTTGTTGTAGCATTCTCAGGAGGAGTAGATAGTACGTTTTTGCTAAAGGCTGCGCTTGACACATTAGGTGCAGATCACGTTCTGGCCGTAACAGCAGACTCTGAAAGCTATCCCTCAAGTGAGCTTAAAGAAGCAAAGGTGATTGCTGAAAAAATTGGTGTCAGGCACCAAGTAATTGAAACATCTGAATTGGCCATTCCCGGCTATGCAGAAAATAATAAAAATCGATGCTATTTTTGTAAAAGCAGTTTATTTGAACATTTAATCCCCGTCATGGAAGAAAAGGGCTTTCAAAATGTCATATATGGCGTCATTGCTGATGATATGAATGAATTTCGTCCCGGTATGCAAGCCGCTAAGGAAAAGGGGATCCGCGGACCGCTTCAGGAAGCAGAATTGTTTAAACAAGAAATTAGAGAACTTTCACGGAACTTAGATTTGCCAACTTGGGATAAACCATCATTAGCCTGTCTTTCATCAAGGATTGCCTATGGTGAGTTTATTACAAAAGCAAAGCTGACAAAAGTGGAACGAGCAGAAGATTATTTAAAATCGCTTCATATTCGCCAGGTTCGGGTTAGGACACATCAGGATATTGCTAGGATTGAGGTAGAACCGGCTGATATGAGTACCATTTTGGAACATCATGATTCGATCGTAAAAGAGCTGCAAGAGTACGGATACAAATATATTACATTAGATTTAATAGGATATCAGAGCGGCAGTATGAACAAGGTTCTATCTAAATAGCTACCGGTTTCAAGAGTAAGAGGAGTAGTTGATAAAACAAAAGGCTTTGGAATAATCCAAAGCCTTTTGTTTTAAGAGTAGAAATAGCCGAAAAAGATAATTATAAAACTATTACATATTGTAAGCTGAAAAGGAAGATGAAATATGTCAAGAGAGTTTGTAATCGGGCTTGATGTTGGAACAACAAGCGTTAAAGCATGTGTGTTTAATTTACATGGGAAATTAATAGCTGACGTTGAGAAAGTAATTATTTCGAATTACCCGCAGCAGGGTTGGGTGGAGCAAAACCCAGATGAAATTGAACAATCTGCTATCCTAGCAATTCGAGAAGCCATAGAAAAAGCTTCTATTGAAAAGGATGAAATTGTTTCACTTGGCTTTTCCGCTGCGATGCATTCGCTTCTTTGCGTCAATGAAGAGGGTACACCAATCTCACCTGCACTTATTTGGGCTGACGGTAGAAGCTATAAGCAAGCTGAGGGTATAATAAATACAATTGGAAACAAGGTTTACGCCAAAACGGGAACACCGATTCATCCAATGACACCGTTTATTAAATTATTGTGGATGAAGGAAAACGAGTATGAACCGTATAAAAAGGCAAAATATTTCATGTCCATTAAGGAGTATTTAATCCAATGCTGGTTTGGCCAACGGGTAATCGATTATTCAATGGCATCCGCAACAGGGCTATTCAATCCTGAAACGCACAAATGGGAGCTTGATCTATTAGAACTAACAGGAATTACCGAAGAGCAGCTTTCTGAAATTGTTCCTCCCACAAAAGTATTAACAGGATTCAGACAAGAAAAAGCAGAAGCAATGGGGATTCATCCGGAAATGCCAATAGTGATTGGTGCGGCAGACGGCCAATTAGCAAACTTAGGAAATGGTGCGATTCTACCAGGCGAGGTCGCTGTATCTGTTGGGACTAGCGGTGCCATCAGACAGGTCACAAAAGGTGTTAAGGTTAGTGAAAATCGGGAAACGTTTTGTTATTCCTTTACGGAGGATTCATCTATCATTGGCGGGCCGACGAATAATGGAGGAATTGCCCTACAATGGTTAAAGGATCTTTTGAACGATGAAAGAAGTTTTACCGAATTTCTTTCCGATGCCGGTCAAGTGGCACCAGGTGCAGATGGTTTACTCTTCCTCCCTTATTTAAATGGTGAAAGAGCTCCAATTTGGAATCAGCAGGCAAAAGGAAATTTTTATGGGGTGACTATTACACATAAAAAGGAGCATTTTATTCGTTCCGTCCTAGAGGGAGTCACGTTTAACCTCTTTCAAATTGGAAAAGCCTTGGAACGGTTAGCAGGTCAGCCGCAAAAAGTTTATGTAAACGGTGGATTAGCGAGATCGCCGCTTTGGCTGCAAATGATGGCAGATATTTTTGATGCAGAAATTTATGTTTCGGAAAGCCATCATAGTGCGGCCTGGGGGGCAGCATGGACTTCATTAATCGCCATTAAAAAAGTAGATTCTTTCGAAGAGATTAAACAGAATATTCCTATGGGGGAACCCACTATTCCGAATAAAGAAAACAGTGAGCTTTATAAGAAGATTTATGAAAACTATGAAATGTTAGCGACGGATATGGTAAAGTATTTTAAGTGAAAATAAGGGGGGGAAATCGAATGCTTGAGGATATTTTGAAGCAGGTTCAAAATGGAACCCTTAGTATTTCAGCTGCCAAAGAACAATTAGCTACCTTTGAAAATTTAGGTTTTGCGAAAGTCGACCACCATCGAAAAAAACGACAGGGCTTTGCAGAGGTTGTTTATGGGGAAGGGAAAACAGCGGAACAAATTATCTCGATAATCCAAGCTTTAAGGGCGCGTAATAACGAAGTTCTTGTAACAAGAGTTGCAAAGGAGAAGGCTGAATTAATCCGGAACGAACATCCTGAATTTATTTATAACGAAATCGCAAGAATTCTTTTTTGGAAAAATGAACCGGAAGTTAGGACAAACCGGCATGGATACATTGCAGTGGTTGCCGCAGGAACGTCTGATTTACCAGTGGCGGAAGAAGCAGCTGTTACCGCTGAAGTATTGGGGAGCAAGGTACATCGAATTTATGATGTGGGTGTTGCTGGGATTCACCGCCTGTTGAATCATGCCGAAGAAATCCAAAATGCGACTGTTTCGGTTGTTGTTGCGGGAATGGAGGGGGCGCTCCCCAGTGTGGTAGGCGGGCTTGTTTCCCATCCCGTAATCGCAGTCCCAACAAGCATTGGATATGGAGCCAACTTTAATGGCCTATCCGCCCTTCTGACGATGCTAAATTCATGTGCATCAGGAATTAGTGTGGTCAATATCGACAATGGCTTTGGCGGGGGATATAACGCGGTATTAATTCATCAACTGGCACAAAAAGGGGCAGGAAAAAATGAAGACACTTTACTTTGATTGTTTTTCAGGAATAAGCGGGGATATGGTAATCGGGGCACTTATCGATGCCGGAGCAGATCCAAATCGATTAATAGAAGAATTAAAAAAACTTCAAATCGAAGATGAATATGAATTAAATTGGAAAAAGATTGTCAAGAATGGCATTACGAGTACAAAGTTTGATGTTGTGCTGCTGAACAATCCGATACATGTACATAGTCATTCTGACCAAGATGATCATAGCCACGATCACGTTCATGGGCATGACCATCATCATGAGCATAGCCACGATCATGAGCATAGCCATAGCCACGATCATGAGCATAGCCATGGCCATGAGAATAGCCATAGCCACGACCATGAACATCATCACCATCATGACCATCGTGCCTATAAAGATATCGTAAAATTAATTGAGGGGGCAGGCTTGGACGATTCGGTAAAGGAAACAGCCTTAAAAATCTTTAAACGAATTGGTGAGGCAGAAGGGCTTATCCATGGGATTCCATTGGAAAAGGTTCATTTTCATGAAGTAGGAGCCGTTGATTCGATTATTGATATTATTGGCGCAGCCATCTTAATTCACCAATTAGATATAGACGTCATCAAGTCATCACCCATTCCGGTTGGCACAGGAAGAATTCACATTGACCATGGGATTTATCCTGTTCCTGCACCGGCGACACTTGAAATATTAAAAGGTGTGCCGATTGACCAATCGGATATTAAAGCGGAGCTAACAACACCAACTGGAGCAGCCATCGTTGCAGTACTGGCCGAAGAATTTTGTCCGATTCCTTCGATGAGAATTAAATCAATTGGTTATGGGGCGGGAACAAAAACATTTAAGAATCATCCCAATGTACTCCGAGTTATTATTGGTGAATAGTTATTCTTTCTATTTAAAGGAAGCACGTTTTATTCTATTAATTGAAAGGAGAATGATAATTGGTCTTACATCCTCCTGACCATGAACATTTCGATGATCAAATGATCAAAATGGAAGTGAATCTTGATGATACTCCAGGTGAATGGCTGGGGTATGTTATGGATTTACTATTCGAGGCCGGAGCAAATGATGTGTTTTATACCCCTATTTATATGAAAAAAAATAGACCGGCTGTATTACTCCAATTGCTTTGCTCACAAAAAAATAGTAGTAAAATGAAGGAAATTCTTTTTAAGGAAACCACGACACTGGGTGTCCGCTATTATCCTTTAACCGTGCACCGATTAGAAAGAATGTTTAATAAGGTAACGACTGAATGGGGAACGGTTACTGTAAAAGAGGGGATATATGAGGGGGAAATCGTGCAAAGCGCTCCCGAGTATGATGAATGTAAAAAAATTGCCCAACAGTATAATATCCCTTTAAAGCAAGTCTATGCTCAAGTTTGGAAAGCAATGGGGCAATAAAAAAATGAGCTGCTTAGAATTCCACTAAGCAGCACATTTTTTCGAATGCTTTAAATCCACACTATTTCTTTTAATAGTTGCTGTCTAAATAATTGAATTAAAAATTCATTGTAAAAATCTTTTCTGACAATCACTTGATAGTTGTTATTAGGGTGAATGTAATAATGAATATCGGTTAAAACCTTATTTTCCTCAAAATATTCTCGAACCTTTTTCAAGCTTTTCTTTAATTCACTATTAAATAAGATAATTGAGAATTCAATATCTTCCCCATTAGCTGTTTCGTTCAGGTCGAGAAGCTTTTCGTCGAATTTATAAGCTACCTTCATCGTCTGCCCCCTAGATTAAATATCGTAAATAAATATATACCGTACAAATTATGATTGAGAGAATCATTAATGGAAAGGCAATTAACAAGAATTTCCCAAACGTAATTGAATGGCCTTCCTTTGCTGCAAGCCCGGCAACAATGACATTGGCGCTTGCACCAATTAATGTTCCGTTTCCACCTAAACATGCCCCTAGTGAAAGGCTCCACCAAAGTGGTTCCAGATTATTGACTCCTAGTTCCCCCATGTCCTTGATCATTGGAATCATTGTTGCAACAAACGGGATATTGTCAATAAAAGCAGAAGCAATCGCACTGACCCATAAAATTAAGATTGATGTTGAGGCCACGTCACCCCCGGTTAAGTGTACGGAGTAATCTGCTAGTAACGAAATGACTCCCGTTTCAATCAATCCTGATACAAGAACAAATAGACCAATAAAGAAGAAAATGGTTGTCCATTCCACTTTAGAAAAGGCTTTATCCAAATATCCTTCGCCAGTCAATAGGAGCAATAGAAATGCCCCAGTTAAGGCAACGGTAGCAGATTCAATATGTAACAGCTGGTGCAGGAAGAAGCCCAATATTGTAACGGTAAGTGCAACTAACGACTTGATTAAAAGTGTTTTATCTGTGATTTCTTCCTTTTCATCCAAGTCCATTAAGGTGGCTTTTAATTCGGCTGATGTCTTCAGCTGTTTCCGATATATAAAAGCTAAAATTCCAATATTAACAAAAAGAATAAAAAATGAAATGGCCGTAAGATTATTAATAAATGCCATAAAAGTAAGTTCTTTAACGGCGCTTCCAAGCATAATATTTGGCGGGTCGCCGATTAGTGTGGACGTTCCGCCGATATTGGATGCGATAATTTCTGTAATTAAAAATGGAATCGGGTTTACACGCAATTGCCTTGTAATACTAAAAGTTACCGGAACCATTAATAAAACGGTTGTAACGTTATCCAAAAATGCCGAACCTAATGCAGTAATCACACCAAGGACAAGCAAAATTTTTAACGGATCACCTTTCACTTTTTTGGCAGCCCAAATAGCTATGTATTTAAACAAACCCGTCTCAGCTGTGATTGCGACTATAATCATCATACCTGTCAGCAATCCAAGTGTATTAAAATCGATATGGTGCAGAGCCTTTTCTTGGCCGATGATTCCCAGTAAAACCATCATGATACCGCCGGCCATTGCGATAATGGTGCGGTGTATTTTTTCTGTGACGATAAAAGCATACGTAATGAGGAATACACCAATTGCAATGATTGCTTGTGTTGACATATATCGACCTCTTCTCCCTAAGTTTTAAACATACCATTGAAAAAATGCAAAAAGGAGCCCGATTTGACAGACTCCACCTAAATTCAACATATGTACTTTATACTTTATTTTATAAAACTATACATGGGATGTAAAGTGAGAATAAATCTGAAAATTTCGTCGACGAAATTATAATCCTAACTTTTTAATAAAATCTACTGTTTCCTCATGCTCTGGTTTAACCAATTTATATAATCCTTTATCTGTTTTTATAAGTGATTTGCCGTTTTCATCTGCAATTGGCCTTGTTAATGATGTGCTGCTTAAAACTTTCCACTTGCCTTCTGCTTTTGCAAGCTGCAGATCAATTATTCCGAGATGGTTGCCAAATGCACCTGCCATTACAACGGGCTTACCATTGATTTGTCCTGTTTCCATATTTGTATTAGGTAAGGTAGTATAAACAGGGCCAGGAAAGACGCTATGAGAATGCCCGGCCAAAATCGCATCAATTTCAGGGATTTTCGTCAAATAATAAATCGCATTTTCAGTATCGGGGTTATACGGTTCACTGCTAATGCCAGTGTGGGCAAGGGCGATAATGAGATCTGCTCCTTCGGCTTTCATGAGAGGGACAAAATCCTTTGCGGTTTCAACTATCGGCTTGGCAATGACCTTACCTTCAAGATTCGCCTTGTCCCATTTCATGATTTGTGTCGGCATAAAGCCAATAACTCCAATTTTCAGCTCGTGCTGTACACCACTTCGGTCAACCACATTCCTTTTTAAAATCACGTAGGGAGTAAAGTAAGGTTTGTTTTTTTTCACAGAATAAACATTGGCATTTAAAACCGGCATATTTAAACCTTTCAAGGCTGTCTTTAAAAATCCTACACCGTAGTTAAATTCATGATTTCCAATGGCAATTGCGTCATATTTCAAATAATTAAATGCCCGGTATACCGGATGAGTTTTTCCTTTATGCATGCCTCTAATCCTGGCCAGATATTCGCCGAGAGGATTCCCTTTTAAATGATCACCATCATCAAACAATAAAGAATTCTTTACTTCATTCCTTGCCTCGCGGATTAGTGTCGCGGCTTTGACTAGACCAACGCGATTGTCCTTTTTAGTTTGATAATAGTCATAATTGAGTAAGGAAGCGTGTAAATCAGTTGTTTCGAGGATTCGTAAATCGACAATTTTTTGATTTTCCAGGTTTGACTCAGCAGCAGACGCAAGCGAAGAATTAGAAACCCAAAATAGTGTGAGTAGGATAAGTAATAAAGGAACCCATTTTTTGCCCACTAAGATTACCTCCATCATATTCTTGAATTAAGGTAATCTTAGTATTGGTCTTTCTTGATAATATATTACAATTCAGTGAAGTGTGACTTTATTCGAGGCAGTTTAGACATCTGGTGTTTTATAATAGAGGGTGAAATAGTCATGGAGTAATTTTTAAAAGTATTTTTTGAAAACGCTTACGTTTTTAGAAGAGGAAGTGACATTATCGTTGAATGAAATTAAAAAGATTACCATTTTATCTGGTCACTTTGGCAGTGGGAAAACGGAAATTGCGATAAATTTAGTGGTAGCCGAAAGACGTAAACATGAAAAAGTCGCCATTAATGATTTAGACATTGTTAACCCGTACTTTCGCTCCCGGGATGCTGCAGGCATCTTTCAACAACATGATATTGAATTACTTGCCCCGAAGAATCGTCTGGCAGCTGCTGATCTCCCCATCGTGTCCGGTGAAATGTATCGAGTCATACATGACCATAGGTATCGGTTAATTGTCGATGCCGGAGGAGATAAAGATGGAGCAATGGCACTAGGACAATACTATCACGAATGGAAGGAGTTACGTCCAGAATTACTCTTTGTTTTAAATGGGAACCGTCCATATGTCAGTACAGAAGATGGAGCACTTTATACAGTTGAACAGATTGAAAAAGCTTCTCGATTAAAAGTAAGCGGCATTATTAACAACTCAAATATTGGCTCCGAAACAACGATACATGATATTGAGAAAGGGTATGAGCTATGCAGCAGTTTAGCTGAAAAGCTTGAAATTCCCTTTTTATATTCCACCATTTCAGTCCATTTGAAAAAGGAAGCAGAAGACTTTATGAGCAATCATAATGTTGTTTTTATTGAACGGTTTATGAAATTGCCTTGGGAAAGGGAGAATTCACATGGAGAAAAGAGTCGTATTTAATGAAGATCGTTGTAAGTCTTGCGGCCTTTGTGTTCAAGTCTGCCCAACAAATGTTATTTTTCTAGCGGACTATTTAAACGGAAAAGGGTATCGGCCAGCAGCAGTGGTAGACCAAGAGCATTGTATTAGCTGTGCTAAGTGTGCCCAAATATGTCCGGATGCTGTCATTTCTGTATACAGGCCAGCAAAAATTTTGCAAACAGTGTGATTGGAAGGGAGATACAGACATGGGGAAAGTGTTAATGAAAGGCAATGAGGTTATTGCCGAAGCGGCTGTACATGCCGGTTGTAAGTACTTTTTTGGCTACCCAATCACGCCGCAAAGTGAGCTCGTTGCCTATATGGCAAGAAGGCTGCCTGAAGTTGGCGGATTATTTTTACAAGCTGAAAGTGAAATAGCGGCAATTAATATGGTGTACGGGGCTGCGGGGACTGGTGTTAGGGTGATGACTTCGTCGTCAAGCCCAGGATTCAGTTTGAAGCAAGAGGGGATTTCTTATTTAGTCGGATCAGAGCTTCCGGCTGTTATCTGTAATATCGTTCGCGGAGGACCAGGGTTAGGGAATATTCAGCCTGCCCAATCAGATTATTTCCAGGTAACAAAAGGTGGCGGACACGGGGATTACAACATTACAGTTTTAGCGCCGGCAAGCATACAGGAAATCGTTACATTGACACAGGATGCCTTCAATATTGCTGACCGTTACCGGACACCGGTGATTTTAATGGGTGATGGCATGCTTGGGCAAATGATGGAACCGGTTGAATTTGGAGAACACCCGGAAACGGAACAGTTTAAGAAGGACTGGGCGACAACAGGCACCCGCGGTGATGGAGGTCCAAAAATTATCACTTCGCTTGAGCTTGATGCGGAAAGTTTAGAAATGCGAAACCGGAATCTGCAGCGGAAATTTGCCATGATAAGAGAAAAAGAAGTTCGTTATGAAACATACCAAATCATTGATGCAGATTTTATTATGGTTGCTTTCGGAACAGTCGCCCGAATCACCATGAATGCCATTACGAGGGCAAGGGAAAATGGAATTAAGGTTGGTTTAATTAGACCGATTTCCCTTTGGCCATTTCCTGAAAAGCCGTTTATTGAAACACGGGATCAGGTAAAGAGTTATATTTCTGTTGAAATGAGTGCAGGGCAAATGATTGAGGATGTTAGATTGGCTGTAAATGGTCATGCTCCAGTTGACTTCTTTGGCCGAACCGGTGGAGTTGTCCCAACACAAGAAGAGATATACGATAAGATTTTGGCGGTTGCTGGAGGTGTACCGGTATGACAATGAAAACCGTTTTTGAAAAAACGAACGGCCTGACGGATAAGCCTACACACTATTGTCCCGGCTGCATGCACGGTGTGATTCATCGCCTTGTTGGTGAAGTATTAGCGGAAATGGATATTTTAGAAGAGACAATTGGCGTTGCATCAGTGGGATGTTCGGTGTTATCGTATGAGTATTTTAATTGTGATATGACACAAGCTGCACATGGGCGTGCGCCTGCAGTCGCAACAGGAGTAAAGCGGGTCTTACCTGATCGCTTTGTCTTTACGTACCAAGGTGACGGGGATCTTGCTTCTATCGGCATTAGTGAAGTCATTCACGCAGCAGCACGAGGAGAGAACATCACGGTTATTTTCGTCAATAATGCCATTTATGGAATGACAGGGGGACAAATGGCGCCAACGACATTGATTGGTCAAGTAACAGCAACCACCCCATTCGGGCGCGATGCCAGCATTCAAGGGTCACCGATTAAGGTCTGTGAAATGATTGCTACACTTGATGGTGCTGCCTATATTGAACGAGTTTCTACCCATGATATACAACACATCCAAAAGGCGAAGAAAGCGATTAAGAAGGCATTTGAAACACAGAAAAAAGGTTTAGGTTTCTCCATGATTGAGGTTCTATCGACATGTCCGACAAACTGGGGACTTGATGCGAAGGAATCGCTTGACTGGGTAAAGGACAACATGGTTCCTGTCTATCCCCTAGATGTTTATAAGAACAAAGAGGGAGTGATATAGCCGATGCTTGAAGAAATTATTATTGCCGGCTTTGGCGGACAGGGAGTCATGTCAATGGGGCAGCTGATTGCCTATGCAGGTATGCTAGAAGGGAAGGGTGTTTCATGGCTTCCTTCCTACGGACCTGAACAACGAGGTGGTACGGCCAATTGTGCGGTTGTGGTCAGTGATGAGCCGGTTGGCTCGCCGCTTGTCACAAGACCATCGACAGCGATTGTATTAAATAATCCCTCATTCGATAAGTTTGAGCCTCGTGTTCGTCCTGGCGGAATCTTAATGCTAAATTCTTCACTGGTTGTCAGGACATCTGAGCGCAAGGACATTAAGATCATAGAAATAAGCGCAACCGACATGGCCAATGACCTAGGAAATTCCCGTGTGGCAAATATGATTTTATTAGGTGCTTTTTTGGAGCAGACAAAAATGGTTTCGATCGATTCTGTTATAGAATCATTAAAGAAAGTACTTTCAGTTGATAAGCATCATTTAATTGCGATCAACAAAGAGGCATTGCAGAAGGGTGCATCATTAATTGCCGTTCCAATAACCTAAAGTAGAGCCAGCCGTTTAATCGGCTGGCTTTAACTATAAATATGTAATAACTGTGACATAATAGTTAAAGTGAACCGCTAAGCTTATATGTAGTATTAAGTAAAATCCCAAGTGAACAAGATGCGAAAATATTTAAATAGCGCTGGAGCTGGACAATTCTCAAAGTCGAAATTTATACTTAACTGAAAAAAAGCCAACCTAAAAATTTAGGCTGGCTTCTTACTTACCTCCCGTTTAGGTTTATTTTTATAGCCGAAAAACCACCAATTCCAATCCCCTAACAGCTTCATTAAAGCAGGGACCAACACCATCCTGACAATTGTTGCATCAATGAAAATGGCAATGGCGATTCCCACGCCCAACTGCTTAACCGGCATTACACCTGTGAAGGCAAATGCACCTGTAACGACAATCATAATGGCAGCTGCGGAGGTAATAATTTTACTGGTGTAAGTTAAGCCAGATATAGTCGCCTCGCTATTATCACCAGTTTGCAAATAAAACTCCTGAATCCTTGAAATCAGGAAGACCTCATAATCCATTGATAGTCCAAAAACAAGGGTGAACACGAATACCGGTAAAATTAAGGCAATATCAACAGGTGTTATTCCTAAGTGTCCCTCCTGGAAAATCCAAACGACAATTCCAAATGTACAGGCAAGGCTTAGCACATTCATTAAAATGGCTTTTATAGGGATAAGAATGGAACGAAATGCCGCCATTAAAATAATAAAAGTGGAAAGGACAATTAATAATAATCCATAAGGAGCCTTTTGAAAAATCTCCGCAAAAATTTCTTGCTCGAATTTAATTGGACCGCCGAATGAAGCTTTTAGACCTAAATCATTTTTAGACCAATCACTAACCCATTGTCTAGCTTTAGCGGAATGTTCACCTGTTTTCAAATAAACTTCCAACAACATTTGATTGTCTCTGATAAAGTAGTCGGTAATAGGAGCTGTCATGGTTTTGTCGCCATTGTTGAGCAATTGATATAGCTGCTCATAATCCTTTATACCTGTCGTTGAAAAAGGTGAATCAACCGTATACACAAGGTGGTCATGCTCAAGTTTATCAATCACCTTACTAACCTTTTCTAAATTGTTTTTATCAATTATAGTACCATTTGATTCGAGAACAACCGTTACCTTTTTCTCATCGCGCCTTTCTGGAGCAATAAACTGGTCTTGAAATGTTTCTAAAGCCAATCTTGAAGGATATTTAGCAGGAAGAGAATCTGCCCCAGGAATCGCTAAGACCATTTGTTTTACTGGGATGAGTCCAACTAACAGAATGGCAAGTGCAGCTATAGCCATAATAATCGGACGTTTCATGACGAGCTTAGCAAATTTATGCCAAATGCTTGTTTGCTTGTCTGATATCTTAAGGATACTCAGTTTGTTAATGTTTTTCCCTAAAATGGCCAGTAAAGCTGGTAAGAACGTTAAGGCACAAATGGCCGAAATCAATACGACTGTCATTCCGCCAAGGGCAACATTTTGAAAAATATCAATTTTGATAAACCAAAGCCCTGATAGCCCGATAAAAACACAAAGTCCTGAAAAGATAATTGATCGGCCAGCGGTGGCAATTGTAATTTTAAGGGCTTCTTCAATGGAGTTTATTTGTAATTCCTCTTTGTACCGATTAATAAATAACAAAGCAAAATCAATACTTAAAGCAAGACCAATCATTGGTATGATATTTAAAATAAAGATGGTTAAATCGGCACTATAACTAAAGAAATAAACGGTACCCAAGGTTGTTAAGATGGAAACCACTCCGATGACAAGTGGCAGCGATGCGGCGATAAGTCCGCCAAATGCTAGGATAAGAACAACTAAGGCGATCGGCAGACCAATCATTTCCGCCTTGGCTAAATCTTCTTGGCTCGCAACATTCAAGTCTTGGACAATGATGGGTTCCCCGGTCATCATAACCTTTAAGCCGGGTTTGTTTTTAAGAATTTTCTTTAATTGCTCAATTTCCTTCCCCAGGCTTTCTGCTTTTTTGTCAAAAGAGAGAAGTCCATATGCATATTGATCCTTGATCATTCCTTCTCTTTCAAAGGGTGAGGTAATGGTTTCAGCACTATCAAAGCCAGCTAATTTTTCAAATGTGTTTTGTATAAAATTCCTAAACTGATCATCATTGACTGCTTTATCTCTTTCAAAAACTAGGATAATTGATGATTTGGCATGTCCAAAGTTTTCTTCCAGGGTATTTCTTGTCTCATTGTATTCCCCTTTATATTCAAAGCCATTACCACTTAAAACAGTGGGTAATTTCAATGCGAAAAAACCAAACAAGATAATGACTAAAATCCAAAACATCAGTACCCATTTCCGATACCGGTATATGTATCCCCCTAATTTCTGCATTTGATCTCCTCCGTTTACGAGTTCTTTATTATAGTATACATAAGAATATGAAGGTAATCCGATGACTTTTTCGTGTCAGATTAAATATCTAAAATAGAATAATGTTCAAATTAAATTTTACAAATGTAAAGATATTATGAACCTACTCACTATTTTTGTTACAATATAGTTGAAAATATCAAATGATATGGGTGATACATGTGGATCGTGAAAAATTAAGCAAGGTCATTGAAGCGGCCAAATTATATTATTTATTGGATTATAACCAAAACGAGATTGCCAAGATGCTGGGTGTTTCCCGTCCTACCGTGTCGAGATTATTACAGCAGGCGAAGAGCGATGGCATTGTCCAGATTAATATAATGGATCCGACTGAGGATGTTGAAAATTTAGCCGTTCAATTAGAAAAAAAGTTCAACCTAAAAAAGGCAATAATCGCTTCCATTCCGCAATATGAAAACCATATCATTAAAAATTACCTGGGAGAAAAGGCTGCCAATTATCTTGATGAGATTGTTAAGGATGATGATATTATTGGAGTAACATGGGGAACTACTCTTTATCATATTGCTATCGAGCTAAAACAGAAGTTTGTGAAAAATGTGAAAGTCGTTCAATTAAAAGGCGGCGTAAGCCACGCAGAAACAAACACATATGCTTCTGAAATATTGTACCTTTTTGGAAAGACCTATAATACTACCCCACACCATCTCCCATTACCTGCTATTGTTGACCATGTTGTCGTAAAGCAGGCGATGGAGGCAGATCGTCATATTCGAAAAATATTAGAGCTGGGCAGTCAGGCAAATATTGCCTTGTTTACGATTGGGTCGATTAAAACAGACTCTTTATTATTTCAGTTAGGTTATTTTACAGAAAGTGACTTGGAATCCCTTTATGGAAAAGCAGTTGGTGACATTTGCTCGCGATTCTTTGATAAGAATGGTGAAATATGTAATGAAAGCTTGAATGAAAGGACTCTTGGCGTTAATCTGGATGAATTGAGAAAGAAGGAATATTCCATTGTTGTGGCAGGCGGTCCAAATAAAATTGAAGGAATCTATGGGGCATTAAAAGGTAAATACGCGAATGTGCTTGTCACAGATCAATTTACAGCCAAATTTTTACTTGATAAACGGGAATAAAACACTGAAACAGCAGGAATTGCTGTTTTTTTTATTAAATATTTTTACATTTGTTCAAATGTGTATTTACAAATGTTCATATTCTTTGTTATAGTTACATTGTGATAAATAAGTACGAATCATAATATATATAAATTTTAATTTATTTGGGAGGATATAAATATGACTCAAAATGTTGTAAGAATGATTGATCATACATTATTAAAAGCAGATGCTACTCGCGGTGAAATCGTTAAAATTGTTGAGGAAGCGAAAGAATATTTGTTTGCATCTGTATGTATTAACCCTACTTGGGTTAAAACGGCAGCTGAAATGCTGGCTGATACAAAAGAAGTGAAAGTTTGTACGGTTATCGGTTTCCCTCTAGGTGCATCAACACCTGAAACGAAAGCATTCGAAACAAAAAATGCGATTGAAAACGGTGCAAATGAGATTGACATGGTGATCAACATTGCAGCCCTAAAAGATAAGCAGGATGATTTGGTGGAGAGAGATATCCGTGCTGTTGTGGAAGCTGCAAAGGGAAAAGCATTAGTAAAGGTCATCATCGAAACTTGCTTGTTAACGAACGAAGAAAAAGTAAGAGCATGTGAGTTTTCCGTAAAAGCTGGAGCAGATTTTGTTAAAACATCAACTGGCTTTTCAACAGGAGGAGCAACAGTCGAGGATATTCGTTTAATGCGTCAAACAGTTGGCCCTGATATTGGTGTGAAGGCTTCCGGTGGCGTTCGCAGCCGTGAAGATGCATTGGCAATGGTTGAAGCAGGTGCTACCCGTATTGGTGCAAGTTCTGGCGTTTCTATTGCTAAAGGTGAACTTTCTAGTAGCACCTATTAAAAATATAAATGTGCAGCGTTGTCCTTGATTGGGTTATGAAAATAATCCAGCATTAATAATCCCTGACGGAGCGTGAATAAAATGGAAGAAAAGATCCTTATCCAAGAAGCGAATAAAGCTAGAGAGTTTGCCTATGTTCCCTATTCTAAATTTAAGGTGGGTGCAGCACTCTTATCAAAAGACGGTCAGGTCTTTCATGGCTGTAATATTGAGAATGCTTCATATGGTATGACAAACTGTGCCGAACGGACGGCTTTGTTTAAAGCTTATTCAGAGGGTGCAACTCAATTTGATTCACTTGTAATTACAGCGGATACGGATGGACCCGTTTCTCCTTGCGGGGCTTGCCGTCAGGTGATTTCTGAGCTTTGTGATGCTGAAATGGAAGTCGTATTGACAAATTTAAAAGGCGATATTCAACGAATTCAAGTAAAAGATCTTCTTCCGGGTGCCTTTTCACCTAAAGATTTAAATAAATAAAAGGTATGCAAAAGAGAAGCCCTCCTAATGGTTAGCTTCTCTTTTATTGTTTTTACCGATTTGGTATCAACTCTAGAATTGAAGAAAGTATATAAGAACATAATATACTTAGATCATTAAAAAGGGATGATACCATGATTTATATTTATAATGATTATGGTGGGACACATACCACTTCATTAGCAGCGGCATATCATTTAAAACAGCTGCCTCAATCCGAGAGGAAACTTACTACGGAAGAAATATTAAATGTAAAATTTTTCAATAAATTAACTAAAGACGATTTCGGAAAACTTATCTTTCACGGTGTTGATGAGGAAGGCAACTCCGTTTATTCAATTGGACGGAAAAGGAATAAATATGTCGTTCCTGCATTAAAAGAAATGAGTTTATTACTCCAAGAAAAACACCAATTCGATGAAAAAATTGTTTTTTCTAATACTTCGCCAACCGTTCCATTTGTGATGTCAATGGGGGGATTTTTCTCCAGAGGGTTAAAAATTGATATGATCGGTGTACCGTTATTAGTGAAAGGTGCCAAACGGTGCTGTGATAATGTTTTTCGTTTAGTTGAAAACACAAAAGATATTGGAAGGACAACCTTTGCCGAAAATGTCATTGTATTAGAAAATGAAATGTATAAGTAGGAAAGATAAGGTGTTATGCAAATGAATAAAAAGATAGGTTTTATTGGAGCAGGGAAAATGGCTCAAGCTATCATCGAAGGGATTGTAACATCCAATATGATCCCGAAAGAAAATATTATGGCAAGTGCAGCAACAGAAAAAACAATTAATAAAATCGTCCAGGCATATGGCATTTTTACAACATTACATAATAAAGACGTTGCCAGGTTTGCTGACATACTGATTCTGGCGGTGAAACCGGATCTTTATGCATCAGTCATTGAAGAAATAAAAAAGGATATTAAACAAAATGCTATAATTGTCACTATTGCAGCAGGAATTAGCTTATTGGATATTGAACAGGAATTTGGCTTTCAAATAAAGGCTGTCCGTACAATGCCTAATACCCCTTCATTGGTTGGTGAAGGCATGAGTGCTATTTGTTCAAATGATTATCTTAGCGAAGATGAAATAGCTGAAGTGGAATGTTTATTCAGTTGCTTCGGTAAAACCGAACGGTTACAAGAAAAATTCATGGATGCTGTTCCCTCAATAAGCGGTTCCTCACCAGCATACGTTTACATGTTAATAGAGGCAATGGCTGATGGAGGTGTACGTCAGGGAATACCTAGAGACAAAGCTTACCGTCTGGCTGCTCAGGCTGTTTTAGGGGCTGCGAAAATGGTCCTTGAGACGGGATTACATCCGGGAGAACTTAAAGATGATGTTTGTACCCCTGGTGGTGCAACCATAGAAGCAATTGTAACGCTGGAGCAGAAGCAATTTCGGGGATCGATTATGGCTGCGATGGAGAACTGCACTAAAAAGGTAAAAAGCCTAAAATAATTCAGCGGATTATGGATCCTTTAAAATTGGATCCTTTTTTTATAGAAGGAAGATAAAACATGTTGAAAAATGAGTTATTTAGCCTTTCGGTCTTAACAATTTCCATTTTATGTATATTGGTTATTTTATTAGTGTATTTAATCATACGAAAAGAACTTGATATAAGGAATAGAAAAAAAATTGAAAACTACAAAGAAAAATACAATCCACTCATTTATCGTATGTTGACAGAACACATTTATTCTAGGAAACTGACGCCGGAAACTGCGCTTCAGCAAAAGGCATTCGAGGAGCTTCTTAGCCGTTATATAAAAGTATTAGAAAGTGCGGAAGAAAAAGAACGATTAGTAGAATTAGCTGCGCTGTATTTAACTGAATACTATCGAAAGCGGCTTAAAAGCTTAAAATGGAGTACACGAATGAATACTCTTTATCACATTGAGGATTTCAATATGATTTCATTGTTAGATGATGTATATACTTTAACCAAAAGGAAACGGCTTTCCCATGAAGAGCTTGTACATATTTTAAGAATTCTTTCCTTATTCCAATTTAAACCAATATTGCAGTTGCTTACTACTAAATATCAGTATCTAGCTGAATATGATTACCGTCATATTTTGCTCCGCTTAAATAAGCATCAATTTGATCAATTTGTTCTTTATTTTCTTAAAGCTGAACTTCCCTTACAAAAGGCCGTACTTGAAGTAATCTCTATTAAGAAAGATTTAAGTTATCTTCCGTTCGTCGAAAATATTATTTCCAGCTTTTCAGGAGAAATAAAGCTAAGAGCTTTAAAGGCAGTGGCGCAAATCGGCTATGTTAAAAATATTAATCCTTATTTAGATCTGCTCTATTCCACTAAATGGGAGGAAAGGCTGGTTGCAGCTAAATTAGTTGGTTCATTAAAGGAAGAAAAAGCGATGTCAAGATTAATTGAGCTCTTGCATGATCAGGCATGGTGGGTTCGTTCCCAAGCTGGACAGTCAATTAGTCAATTTGACAATGGGAAAGATGTTTTACGGACGGTATTAGAAACATCTAAGGATGCTTTCGCAAAAGACATGGCCTGGGAATGGCTGCATAAAGGGGTATAAGCGATGTCATTTTTTCATTGGGGAGACATTGTAACGGCTTTTGCTTCGTTCATTGCCATTTATATGGTTATTGTTATTATGTTTTACACGATTATTTTGGTTATTTCTATGTTACAGCTTCACAAGGAATACCAGCTCGATCGGGTTCAGGTCTATGATGATTATATCGAGGAAATCTATACAAAACCTGTTTCGATAATTGTCCCGGCTTATAATGAAGAAGCAGGGATTGTCCATAGTGTCCGCTCCTTATTAAGTGTAAATTATCCTGCATTTGAAGTCATTGTGGTGAATGATGGTTCAACTGATCATACTCTAAATAAAATGATTGATCATTATGAAATGAAAGAAATAACAAAAGTGGTTCGAAGACAAATTAACACAAAACCATTAGGTAAAATTTATCAATCCGCCATTTTTGCACATCTGTTTCTGATCGATAAAGAGAACGGTGGAAAAGCGGATGCTTTAAATGTTGGTCTTAATTTTTCACATTATCCCTATTTTTGCTCTCTTGACGGTGATTCAGTTCTGGAACAGGATGCGTTTTTAAAAGTGATGAAGCCGATTATTGATTCCAATGAGGAAGTGATAGCCTCAGGAGGCAGTGTACGAATTGCGAATGGCTGTCAAATTCAGAATGGCATTATTCAAAAAATTGGTTTATCTGATCAACCATTAGTTGTCATGCAAATTATTGAGTATTTACGTGCCTTTTTAATGGGTAGAATCGGTCTAAGCAGGCATAACCTCTTGTTGATTATCTCCGGTGCCTTTGGTGTCTTTTCTAAGAATTGGGTGATTGCTGCAGGGGGGTATCGAACTGATACTGTCGGAGAAGATATGGAATTAGTGGTGAGAATTCATCGGCTGTTAAAGGAAAAAGGAGAGAAGAAGAAAATTGTCTATGTCCCGGATCCGGTATGTTGGACAGAGGTGCCGGAAGATACGAAGTTTTTGAGGAGACAAAGAAGACGTTGGCATCGGGGGCTGTTTGAAAGCTTATGGATTCATAAAAAAATCACCTTAAATCCAAAGTATGGTTCAATTGGGCTCCTAGCTTTTCCATACTTTTGGATTGTTGAGTTTTTTGGCCCGATTATTGAATTATCCGGATATATTTTTATGATTCTATGTTTATTTCTTGGCGGAATTTATATTGAATTTTCCATTTTATTATTTCTTTTATCGTGTTTATATGGTTCCATTTTTTCAATGGCAGCCGTTCTTTTAGAGGAATGGAGTTTAACAAAGTATCCAAAGGTTTCAGATATCATCAAGCTTTTCTTATATTCTTTAACAGAAACCATTTGGTACAGGCCGCTGACTGTTCTTTGGCGTTGCGAAGGAGTGTGGCAAATGCTAAGAGGGGATAAAAGCTGGGGAGAAATGAAGAGAAAAGGTGTATCAGAATGAAGAAACAAATTAACTTAATCATCTATGCTGTTTTATTTATCTTTTTTTTGACAAGCCCCTTCTGGTTATGGAAAATCCAGCCTTCAAAAAAATTAAATATGTTAATCGTCGATAAAACGGTGCCAAATCGATCCTATCGCGAACATAAAGGGCTGGTTTGGATTTTAAACAATGCTAAATACTTTAAAAATGGAACAACGCCTTATTCTGTGAAAAATGATTATATAGGATTTGAACCGAAAAAAGACCAGAAATATACGATTGACCCCTTACCGAAGGACATAAAACAATATGATGTGATTTATTTAACCGACCAATATGGAGTATATAAAAAGGACTTTCAACAAAAGAATTCCTCAGGTAATCGATCATCCAAGATTTATGGCGGCCTTACATCCGGTGAAGTGAATCAAATTGAAAAAGCACTTATTCAGTCGAAAGGGAAAACCTTAATCGCGGAATTTAATACGTTTGCAAGTCCAACATCTGAAACTGCAAAGGCGGAAATTTCTACTTTACTTAATGTGGAATGGTCAGGGTGGATCGGCCGTTATTTTTCCGATCTTAATAGCTCAGAAGTACCTGAATGGGTAAAGGAGAATTATCAGAAGCAAAAGCAAAAATGGGCCTTTAATGGAGACGGTTTAGTCTTTGTCAGCAGAAATAATTATGTTGTGGTGATTGGAAAAGAAGATTTGACCGATAATGGGCTCCTGCTTCAATTAACAGGTAAGGGAAAGAAACATTTTACTCGAGAAATAAAAGGGAAGTACCAGTATTGGTTTGATATTATCGAAGCAAGAGATAAGAAGGAGGTTTTGGTCACTTATAATCTGCCGATTTCAACGGATGCAAAGAGAAAATTGGAAGAATATGGGATTACATCCGATTTTCCGGCTGTCATTTACCATCAAAATGCGAAATATTCTTCCTATTATTTTTCTGGTGATTATGCTGATGAAGTTGAAGTGCCGGGCATTTATCAAACAAAGGGCTTTGATACATGGAAAAGTACACTTGGAGCAAGAGATTCTTTTTACTGGCAAGCGTATGTACCAATGATGAAGGATATTTTAAAACATGGACTGAATCATGTAGAAACCCAAGAAAAAGTAGAGTTAGTTGAACATAACGGGGTAAAGACAAATAGTAAAACAGGAAATACCTATATTCAAATTCAAAAGAATGGAAAATGGCAGGATTTTTTAATTAAGGGAGTAAATATGGGGATCGGGAAGCCCGGTTATTATCCAGGTGAAGCAGCGATTACCAAGGAAGAGTACTTCCGCTGGTTTAAGGATATTGGGGCAATGAATGCCAACGCCATTAGGATATATACGCTGCACCCGCCGCAGTTTTATGAAGCATTTTATGAATATAATCAAATCGCGAAAAAGCCTTTATACCTGTTCCATGGGACATGGGTAAATGAAGAGAATTTAATCCATACCCAGGATGCATTTTCAAAGGTGAATCTAGATGATGCTAAGCTTGAAATAAAAAATATGATTGATATTATTCATGGAAATGCTGATCTTCCCATGCGCCCTGGACATGCTTCAGGTGTATATAAATATGATATCTCCAAGTATGTACTTGGGATGATTATTGGAACAGAATGGGACCCGAAAATGGTGACGAACACGAATGAACTACATACGGGAATTGCCCAATTTAATGGCGAGTATTTTAAAACGAAAGATGCCAGCCCGTTTGAGGTTTGGCTTGCGGGACTGATGGACCACGCTGCTGCATACGAAGCAAAACAATACAACTGGCAGCATTCGATGAGTTTTACGAATTGGGTAACAACCGATTTGCTACAACATCCTTCAGAACCGCTTGAGCAGGAGGATATGGTTTCGATTGACCCGAATCATATTCAGGCCGGAAACTCCTTTAAAGCGGGTCTGTTTGCTTCATATCATATTTATCCTTACTACCCTGATTTTCTTAACTATGAACAAAAATATCTTGATTATGTTGATGCAAGTGGAAAGAAAAATAATTATGCCGGATACCTCCATGAATTTCGTGCCGTCCATCAGATGCCTGTTTTAGTTGCGGAATTTGGTGTGCCATCATCAAGGGGGTTAACGCATAAGAATCCGTATGGAATGAATCAAGGATTTCATTCAGAGCAAGAGCAGGGGGAAATAGATAGCCGTTTGTACCAATCGATCGTCTCGGAAGGATATGCGGGCGGGCTTGTTTTTACATGGCAAGATGAATGGTTTAAGCGTACTTGGAATACGATGGATTTTGATAACCCTGACCGCCGGCCCTATTGGAATAATCAGCAAACAAATGAGCAGCATTTTGGGTTGCTGGGGTTCGAACCAGGTAAAAGGGCATCAGGGATTTTGGTGGATGGTACAGCAGCGGATTGGGAACTGGCAGATGGTAAAAAGGGCTATCAGTCTACAGATAAACAGGAGCCTTTAAAGGAAGTTCGGTTCACATCGGACAGCGGCTATTTGTATTTTCTGCTTAAATATAATAGACCTGTGACATATCCAAATCAAGGAAGCTACATACTGGTTGATACAATTGGGAATCAAGGACAAACGATGATTGCTATAAATGATAAAACAAAGGTTCAAACAGATTATGGAATTGATTTTTTTATCAAACTTACAGGGCCAAAAGATTCTAGAATTATGGTCGATAGTTACTATGATTCATTCTATTACCAGTATGCAAAACTCTTACACATGATTCCGGAAGTGTCATATGCAGCTCAAAAAGATAATGGGGTGTTTCATCCCATCCGGCTGGCACTTAACAAACAACTAACGATTCCTTCGACTAAAACAACGATTCCATTTCAGGATTATGAAACAGGAGTACTTAGGTTTGGGAATGCTAATCCAGCAAGTAAAAAGTTTGATTCCTTAACCGACATAAGCATCAGCGGCGATAAAAAGGTGATTGAGGGAAGAATTCCATGGCAGCTGCTGAATTTTAAGGATCCAAGCTTAAAAGAAGTAATGGGCGATTTGTGGAACAAGGGATTATCATCTAGTGTGGAAACGAATGGAATTCGGATTGCTGTCGTCACTACAGAAGCCGGAATTGTTCAACAAACAATGCCAAAAGCCGCAAATGGCAGGATTCAGCAAAAAGATGTATTTTTATATAGCTGGAAAAGCTGGGATAATCCCATTTTTCATGAACGATTAAAGAAGTCATATGGAATAATGGCAGAAACATTCCGGACAACTAAATTAAATCAAGAAAAATAAGCAAACAAAAAACAACCACCAGTCTTATAAATGGTGGTTGTTTACTATTGGATTAAAACCAGAGAAATACTTATCCAGTTTTAAGAACTAAAAGAATAGATTTAAAATAAAAAAAGAAATTGCTGCAATTAGTGCAGTAATCGGAAGTGTAATCACCCAAGTAATGAGCATACGTTGTGCTGTATCCCACTTTACTCCTTTAAGGCGATGTGAAGAACCTACACCAAGTATACCAGAAGAAATAACATGGGTAGTACTGACAGGTAAATGGATAAATGTTGCCCCAAAAATAATTGCCGCACCGGTTAAATCTGCTGCAACACCATTAATCGGACGGATCTTCATAATTTTTCCGCCAACCGTTTTGATAATCTTCCAACCGCCAATTGAGGTACCTAGGCCCATTGCTGCCGCACAGGAAGCTTGTACCCAAAAAGGAATGCCGGCATCTGGGCTAAGGTACTTATTAGCAATAAGTGCCAGGGTGATGATTCCCATCGACTTCTGCGCATCGTTTGTACCGTGAGAATAAGATTGCAAGGCTGCGGTTGCAATTTGAATATAACGGAAATTTCGGTTCGTTTTTGTTAAATTAAAATTTTTAAAAGCTACTTTAAAAATGCTATACACAATATAACCTACTACAAATGCAAGAATTGGAGAAAGGATAAGTGCTTCAAGGATTTTTAAGAAACCACTATAGTTCAGAGCATGAAATCCTTCTGCGGCAATCGCTGCACCTGCAATAGAGCCGATAATGGCGTGCGAAGAACTGCTTGGAATCCCGTAATACCAAGTGAGCAAATTCCAAAAGATGGCTGCAATTAGTGCAGCTAGAATGACTACCGAACCATTTGATAATGTAAATGGATCGACAATATCTTTTGAAACTGTTTTGGCGACACCTGTAAATGTTAGGGCACCAACAAAATTCATGATTGCCGCCAACAGGATGGCCTGGCGGGGTTTTAGTGCCTTCGTTGAAACTGAAGTGGCGATTGCATTTGCAGTATCATGGAAACCATTTATGAAATCAAATGCAAGGGCACCAATGACAATAAATATGGTTAAAATCAAAACAAGACTCATGTTTTAGCTCCTTATGCATTTTTCATAATGATTGATTCTAAAGTGTTTGCTACTGTCTGACAGTAGTCCGCGATATCCTCAAGATTTTCATAAATTTCCTTATATTGAATAATACGAATGGGATCCTTTTCAATAGTAAATAAGTTTTTAATTGACTGGCGCAGAATATTATCACAATTCGATTCATAGTCCTTGATTTTGATCGCATGTTCACGTATTTGCGGTAATTTTTTGTTTGAAAGTAATGCAATTGCCTTATCGATTTCATGAACACTGCCCTGTATGGCATCGACAAATTTCAACATAAATTCATCTGCCTGTGTAATAGAATACATCTCGAATAATGCAGCAGAAGCTTCAAGTCCATCAAGGACATCATCCATGCTCATTGCGAGAGCAAGAATATCTTCACGTTCAATAGGAGTTATGAAGGCGTCGTTTAATTCTTTAATAACATCATGTACATATGTATCTCCCTTTGTTTCTAATTCCTTCATTCTCTCTGAAAAAATTTTCAAATCACTTACATTTTTTAATTTATATTCGGTAAAGAAATTTGCACTTTCTTTAAGGTTTGCTGAAATATTGCTAAGTAATATTGAGAATTTATCAATCTTTTTGAGAGCCATTTGGTTACCTCCATTTTTTTTCATAATTGTTTAATGAACTCAATAATTTTACTTGAAAAATGTCGATTAAAATAGAATTCTTAACAAACTTTACAAAAACTTAACATAAGAATTTTCGGAATATTCAGCTCTGAGCAAAGCACTTTTTTACTTTTGCCTGGAATCAATAATTTATGTATACCCATAATTTTTCAAGATGTAGGTTAATATGTCCGATTTTTATACTTGTATGAGTATAAAAAAGAAAATAGGGTACTTTAAAGGTACAGGCAGAAAGAAAAAAAACTTTCCGCTTCTGCCTGAGATTTATGCTAATAAATGATTGAACGAATACTAAAAAGGAGTGTTCTAAAATGAGTTTCATTTGGGCATTAATTGTAGGTGGAATTATTGGATGGTTAGCAGGTCTAATTGTCGGAAGAAATATACCTGGTGGCATTATTGGTAATATCATTGCTGGTTTTGTTGGCGCATGGCTTGGGACAGCAGTTTTAGGTAATTGGGGGCCTCATGTGGCTGATTTTGCAATAGTACCGGCAATCATTGGAGCGGCTGTACTGGTTCTCCTGCTAAGCTTCATTATGCGAGCCTTTAGAAAAGCAGATTAAATTAAAAGCGGAAGTGCCCTGTTCAGCGGCGTATAGAAAGCCTCCCAAATTCGGGAGGCTTTTCCATTATTAGCTCTGTTAAACTGAATAAACATCTATATTCTTTAAGATATCTAATGGACCGATAAAGGGTGCGTGACATACCAATCTTTCTTTCGTAAATGGGTGGATAAATTCCAGTTTAGCGGCATGAAGTGCCTGCCTTTTCTCCACAGGCTGTCCACCATATAATGTATCTCCCACTATCGGATGTCCTATGTGACTTAAATGTACTCTAATTTGATGAGTCCTTCCTGTCTCTAGCCAGCATTTCACATAAGAAAGATGCTTTATTTTATCTTCTTTTAGCACCTGAAAATGAGTAATGGCATCTTGCCCGGTTGGTGAAACCCTTCTTTTGGTTGCATGGTGCCGGTCGCGTCCGATTGGTTGATGAATTGTGCCTTTTTTTTGTTTAAACAATCCATGGACTGCGGCAATATAAGTTCGTTTTATTTCCCTTTTTTCTAGCATTTTGTCTAAAATTGCCCCCGCTAATGCATGCTTTGCAAATAGAACAGCCCCTGATGTATCCCGATCTAATCGATGAATTTGCCGAATATTCCGTAGTTCTCCTTTAGATTGTAAATAATATGCAGCAGCATTTAGGAGTGTTTTTGTCTCTGTCAAAGGGTCATTTGGATGAGTGTTCATAAATGGCGGTTTATTGATTACTAAAAGGTGGTCATCTTCAAATAGGATGTCAATATCATAGAAATTCGGAATGAGCCTGAGGTCCTCGTCTTCAAAAAGTTGGATTTGCATTTTTGCTTCAGCAGCAAGGGGCAAATTCCAATTAATCCGGCTTCCATCCATAAGAACCTTATTCTTCATTCGGAATAGATGAGTTAACTTTTTTGGTGCCTCCCATACATGGCGGAAAATCTCATCAGTTGTTTTACCTTCCCATTCTTTAGGAATTGTGATTTGAAACCACTCGCCCATTCGTACTGTTTTTAGCATAATTTCTCCTTTTGTCATCCACTAATTACCACCGTAAATCCTTCGGCAGTTATGTTATTCTTATGATATAAAATTCAACAGAAAAAAGCGATGGCAAAGGTGGGTTACAAGTGAAAATAGTATTTGCCTCGACACCAAGTCAAGAAGAAGAAATTATTGGACTGGTGAGGTACATTTATTCAAATATTTTTCCACTCTTTTATAGTGATGAGGACATATGTGAGTTTGAGCAGTTAAAAGTTTTGCATACATCTGAAGATTTTAGCACGTTAAAAGATGCCTTTCAGGTAATGACTTGCATTCAAACGTTAATATCGATTCTGGAGTCCTCGCTAGATGAACAATACGAAGATGTATTTAACAAGAATGTTTCAACACTAAAGGACTTCGGACTATTCTTTCCGTTCGAATTTGAACAATTTGTTGATGCAAAAAGGTTGAAAAACACCATGCTCAGTATATACACAAAGGCGGATAATGAATTGATTATATAGAGGGAGAAACAGCCTGGTATTTTTTTCAGGCTTTTTTCTATTTTTACCCTTTAGGTAGTAAATTTGATGTATTATAGAATGTGATTACATTCACGTAGATTCTGCGAAAATTGTCGGTATATTTCGCGCGATTTTTGCAGGAGTAACTATTTAGAACTTAGAAACAATACATAGTAGGCAGAAATAGGAGGGGACACCTTATGGATTGGAAAGTAATTGCAAGTAGTTGGATTGAATTTTATGGATTGGATAAAGAATTAAAAAATCAATTAGAAAAATTGAAGAAGGATGAAAAGCAATTAGAAGAGTCTTTCTATAAGAACTTAGAATTTGGAACAGGCGGAATGCGCGGTGAAATTGGTGTAGGGACAAACCGAATGAATATCTATACCGTGCGTAAAGCTTCAGCAGGCTTAGCCGCTTACATAGAAGAACAAGGTGTTGAAGCAAAACAACGGGGTGTTGTGATTGCATATGATTCACGGCATAAATCTCCGGAATTCGCATTAGAGGCAGCAAAGACACTTGCGACGAAAGGGATTCAAACCTATGTTTTCAATGAACTAAGACCGACTCCGGAACTCTCTTTTGCCTTAAGATACCTAAATGCCTTTTCTGGAATTGTCATAACCGCCAGCCATAATCCACCGGAATATAACGGCTATAAAGTTTACGGTTCTGATGGAGGCCAGCTTCCACCTGAAGGAGCTGACTTAGTCATTACTAAGGTAAACGCGATTGAGAATGAATTATTGATTGAGGTTGATAGCGAAGAAAAGTTAAGAGATTCCGGGTTAATTAAAACCATTGGTTCAGAGATTGACCAAGCCTATATTGAAAAATTAAAAACAATTTCAGAGAATCCAGGACTTGCGGAAGATACAGATATTAAAATTGTTTTTACTCCTTTACACGGAACCGCCAATAAGCCGGTACGTGCCGCACTTGCTGCATTAGGGTATAAAAATGTAACGGTTGTTAAGGAACAAGAGCTGCCGGATCCGGAATTTTCAACAGTGAAAAGCCCTAATCCCGAGGAACACGCTGCTTTTGAATTAGCCATCCGCGACGGCAAAAGAATAGGGGCAGACCTTTTAATTGCAACCGATCCTGATGCAGACCGTTTAGGCATAGCTGTGCTTAATCATGAAGGCGAATATGTCGTTCTCACAGGTAACCAAACAGGGGCATTATTACTTGATTATCTTCTTACTCAGAAGAAGGAAAATGGAAACCTGCCACAAAATGGAGTTGTTTTAAAAACAATTGTTACGTCTGAGATAGGAAGGAAAATTGCTTCTTCTTTTCAATTGGATACAGTTGATGTTTTAACAGGCTTCAAGTTTATTGCTGAAAAGATTAAGGAATATGAAGCAACGGGTGACCATACTTTCCTATTTGGCTATGAGGAATCTTATGGCTATTTAATTGGGGACTTTGCCCGCGATAAGGATGCAGTACAAGCTGCATTGCTCGCAACAGAGGTTTGTGCTTATTATAAAAAGCAAGGCATGACCCTTTATGAAGGGATGCTTCAAGTATTTGAAAAATATGGTTTTTATCAGGAAGGTCTTCGCTCCTTAACATTAAAAGGTAAAGAAGGGGCAGAGCAGATACAGCGCTTATTGGAATCCTTCCGTAAAGAATCATTAACAAATCTAGGGGCCTTTAATACGGTTGCAACAGAGGATTATTTGACAAGTATCCGCGTAACGCAAAATGGAGAAGAAAAAATTGATTTACCAAAATCAAATGTCCTAAAATATACTTTTGAAGATGGCTCATGGGTATGTCTACGACCATCAGGAACAGAACCAAAAGTGAAATTTTACTTTGGGGTAAATAGTGAAAGCCTTGCTGAAAGTAAATCAAAACTTCAAACTATTGAAAAAGACTTTATGGAGCTAATAGATAAAAAAGTGAAAATGGTGCAAATTTAATATGTAACCATCAATCGAAACAGAACATCATGAAGGGAAGAAAAATATGTTAAAAGATCAAGTTGCCATTGTCACTGGCGCATCGCGAGGAATTGGCAGGGAAATCGCCAAAAAACTTGCTGAGCAAGGCATGAAATTAACGCTTGTCGGTAGCTCTTCGCAAGTGTCGGGAACTGCGGAGGATTTTAAAAAAATGGGCTATGCCAATATTCTTCCTGTTCAAGCAGATGTTTCAATAGATGAGGACATGCAGAGGGTCGTTAGGAAGACAATTGAAACCTACGGTACAGTTGATGTACTTGTAAATAATGCAGGGGTAGGTTTCTTTAAATTAACAGAAGAAGTTACGGCTGATGAGTGGAAGAAGATATTTGAGGTGAATGTTCAGGGGGTGTTCCTAGCAACGAAGGCAGTTCTTCCACATATGAAAGAGCGAAAATCGGGAACGATTATTACCATTTCTTCTGATGTTGCCCGCTATACCATCCCAAATGGTTCGGCCTATACCGCAACTAAATATGCGGTACAGGGTTTTTCCGGTTCGGTTGCCCAGGAAGTACGAGAATACGGAATCCGCGTCGGGACCATCAATCCCGGTATGGTCGATACTTATTTTGCAGAATCAACTCAAGGCCTTCCGGAGAAAAAAGACTGGCTAAAGGTCGAAGACATCGCAAGTGCAGTTATCTATATGGCATCCGCTCCAAAACATATGATGATTGATGAAATCGTCCTACACCCATTTGTTCAAAATTATCCGATTGCATAAAAAAGCGGAAGCGCCTAGGCGCTTCCGCTAGACAATTCTCAAATAGAAAAACGGCTTCCTTTTAGGAAGCCGTTTTTTGGTGGAATTCTTTGGCCCGGTTGTAAAGAAATTTCTCAACAAAAATGGTATCCACTTGTTTTTTCAGGAAAGACTATAAATCGGTATCCCATTAGCATCAGGTTCAACGATTTCGTTAGCATGGTCGATGTAACGAAGAAGATTGTAAAGCTTTGTTTCAAGTACCGTGTAATCTCGTTCAAAATTGTAGGCATGCAGGAATTGTTCAATTTTTTTTGATAAGAATTGGTCTTTTGTTCGTACCATTAATATCAGTAAATTATCCCATTCAGATCGGTGCGTATAGTATAACGCCCTGTCGTAATCCAATTTATTCATTTGTTTTCTCTCCTCCTTATTAGGAGTTGAGATTATTGTATGACATTCTCGAGATAACTTTCACAGAAAATGTTGGACATCCATTGATCACGCTGTTTTCAACATTTTCCTGAATAAATGAAAGAAGTGAGGGGATTGGAGAAATGTTTATGGACTCTTTTGTTATTATTTCTTGTATTTGAAACGGCTGCAGAAGGAAAAATTGTTAAAACGAATAAACCGTATTCATATGATTTGCTTGAACAAGATCTGAAGAACATTCAGATAAAATATAAAAAACAAATTGAAATGAAATCCATTGGAGTTACTCACTTCGGGAGACCAATATGGGCTATAAAGCTTGGAAAAGGAGAAAGGAACATCGTTTTAATTGGCTCACATCATGGACGTGAATGGCTGACAAGCACACTGTTAATGAAAATGCTTGAGTCTTACGCTGAGGCCTATCAGGGTGAGAGAAAATTCGGGTTCAAATCCACCACGGTCCTTAATGATGTATCGATTTGGTTTGTGCCGATGTTAAATCCGGATGGTGTAGCGATCCAACAAAATGATCTTACACCTTTTCCAGCCGAGCATCAAAAACGATTAATGCTTATGAACGAGTGTTTGAATAATTTTGAAAGATGGAAAGCAAATGGACTCGGAATAGATTTAAATCGGCAATATCCGGCAGGGTGGGAGGCTCTTGATCAAGAACCTGCAGACCCGTTTTATAAATTTTACAAAGGGAAAAAACCACTTGAATCAAGTGAGGTCATGGCCTTAACCAATTTTATTAAAGAAATAAAGCCATCCATTGCTGTAGAGTTATCATACGGCAGGCAGAGAGATCTTTTGGAATTATAAAAATGGCAAGCACCTTTGGCGAGATTATTCAATTGCAAAAAAAATCTCGAAATTAACTGGCTATAAATTAGCAAAACCGGCTAAAGAAGCAGTGGGAGGCGGCTTTACTGATTGGTTTATCACTTCTTATCACAAACCAGCCATGACCATTGAAATTAGCTATCTTGTTGGGGAAACTAATCCTCCTTTATCTGTGTTTAAAACGGAGTGGAAACGGAATCGTTATGTAGGACTTATGCTTGCAGAGGAAGCAAAAAATATCTTTCATCCAACATAACACCCCTCTGCTTAGGGAAAGTAGAAATAGTTTAAAATAGTTTATGCTATCTTGTTTCATCATTCCCGCCCTGCCTTCATACATTGTGGTAAGAGGAAAAGGGGGAGTGACGAATGAATGTAGAAGGTCGCAAGCAGCTTGAATATGCCATCAATGAAATTACTGAAATCGCAACCGGCTTTGGTTTGGATTTTTATCCGATGCGTTATGAAATCTGTCCTGCAGAAATTATTTATACCTTCGGAGCCTATGGGATGCCGACTCGATTCTCACATTGGAGTTTCGGAAAGCAATTTCACAAAATGAAACTGCATTACGATTTAGGACTAAGCAAAATTTATGAACTCGTTATAAACTCTAACCCATGTTACGCCTTTTTACTTGATTCCAATACCCTTATTCAAAATAAACTGATTGTCGCTCACGTCTTAGCACATTGTGATTTCTTTAAAAATAACCTCCGTTTCCAAAATACAAAGCGGGATATGGTCGAAAGCATGGCAGCAACAGCAGATAGAATCCATCAATATGAAATTCAATATGGTAAAAAAGAAGTAGAAACCTTTTTAGATGCTGTGTTGGCTATTGATGAACATATTGACCCATCACTCATGAGGCCAAAGCTTTCCTGGACTATTGGGGATGATGAGGAAGATGAAGATTTAGAACATCATGTGATAACACCGTATGATGACCTTTGGAAGCTGGACGACAAAGGCAAAAAGGCGGCCGATCAACCGAAGAAAAAGAAATTTCCGCCTCGACCTGAAAAAGACTTATTACTATTTATCGAAACCTACAGTAGGGAGCTTGAAGATTGGCAGCGGGATATCTTGACCATGATGCGGGAAGAAATGCTTTACTTTTGGCCGCAGCTGGAAACAAAAATCATGAATGAAGGCTGGGCTTCGTATTGGCATCAACGTATATTACGTGAAATGGATTTAACAAGCGGAGAATCAATTGAATTTGCCAAATTAAATGCCGGGGTTGTTCAGCCATCAAAGACGGGGATCAATCCCTATTATCTAGGTATTAAAATCTTTGAAGATATTGAAGAACGCTATAACAATCCAACTGAAGAAATGATACGAAGGGGTGTACAGCCTAATTCAGGCCGGGAAAAAATGTTTGAAGTTCGTGAAGTAGAATCGGATATTTCTTTCCTTCGCAATTACTTAAATAAGGATCTTGTTATGAAAGAAGATATGTATCTTTTCCAAAAGCAAGGACGGGATTATAAAATTGTTGATAAAGAGTGGGAGCATATCCGTGACCAACTGGTAAATATGCGGGTGAATGGCGGATTTCCCTACATCACCGTTAATGAAGGTGATTACTTGAAAAATGGCGAGCTTTACCTAAAGCACTGGTATGAGGGGGTTGAACTGGACGTAAAATATCTTGAAAAGGTGCTGCCATATATCCAGCAGCTGTGGGGCCGGCCGGTTCATATCGAAACCATGATTGAAGAAAGGAAAATGCTGTTTTCATATGATGGGAAAGGTGTTCACCGAAAATATTTATAAAAAACGCACAAATAATTTAAGAATAGGGAATTATACGTAAAAACGCTGAAATTTTTTCAGCGTTTTTTTCTGTCACAGGCAAGGATGTTGAAGTTGGTGGCATCATAGTTCATATCAAAACATTCAAATAAATGTTTGAACATTGTAATTAACTAACATATACTTATAATCAAATAGATGTTTGATTAAATAGGGGGTGAAATAATGGATCATAATGATGTATGTGAAGTAACCTGTGTGGATGAAGAGAAAGTGAAACGGGTTAAGGAATCAGTTTTTGAGCAAAATACAATGGCTGTTTCACAAATATTTAAAGCATTGTCCGATGACACTAGAATTAAGATTGCTTATGCACTAAGTGAAGAAGATGAATTATGTGTCTGTGATGTAGCCAACATTGTAGGAAGTACGACCGCAACTGCGTCACATCATTTACGCCTTCTTCGTAATTTAGGGTTAGCAAAATATAGAAAAGAAGGTAAATTGGTCTTTTATTCATTAGATGATGATCATGTGAGGCAATTGATTCAAATTGCTTTTACGCATCAAAAGGAGTTGGAACAAAATGAGTGACGTCTTAGAAAAGTCAAGTGAAAAGACCGTTTACCGTGTACAGGGATTCACCTGAGCAGGCTGTGCGACAAAGTTCGAAAAGAACGTGCAACACCTGGATGGTGTTGCTAATGCAAGTGTAAATTTTGGTGCCTCAAAACTTACGGTTTACGGTGAAACCTCAATAGAAGAATTGGAAAAAGCAGGTACTTTTGAAAATATAAAAGTCATTCCAGAAAAACAAAGATTTGAAGAGAAAAAGGAACCTTTCTTACAAAAACATGCATCTGTCATAGCATCTTTAGTTTTCTTGATTATTGGATGGATTTCAGCACAAATAAATGGGGAAGAGAGTATATCTTCGGTTTTAGCTTATGGGGCTTCTATATTAGTAGGCGGTCATCGCCTTTTTATCACAGGTTTGAAGAATTTATTCCATTTAGAATTTGATATGAGAACCTTGATGACGATAGCGGTTATCGGAGCTGCGATAATCGGAGAATGGGGAGAAGGGGCAACGGTTGTCATCCTCTTTGCCATCAGTGAAGTTCTAGAATCTTATTCAATGGATAAAGCAAGACAATCGATTCGTTCCTTAATGGATATTGCTCCAAAAGAAGCCTTAATACGAAGAGGTAATCAAGAATTTACAGTAGAAGTTGACGATATTCGTATTGGCGATATTTTAATCGTAAAACCCGGACAAAAAATCGCAATGGATGGGAAAGTAGTAAAAGGACTATCAGCTGTAAATCAAGCTGCGATTACTGGGGAATCTGTACCTGTTTCCAAAACAATTGATGATGAAGTGTTCGCAGGAACCTTAAATGAAGAAGGACTTCTTGAAGTTAAAGTTACCAAACATGTGGATGATACCACCATTGCAAAAATCATTCATCTAGTAGAAGAAGCTCAAGCAGAACGAGCTCCATCTCAAGCATTTGTTGATCGATTTGCAAAGTATTATACGCCTGTTATCATGTTAGTTTCGTTGTTAGTGGCTGTAATTCCTCCACTATTATTTGATGGTGATTGGAGTAAATGGATTTATCAGGGGCTTGCTGTCCTAGTTGTTGGGTGTCCTTGTGCTTTAGTTATTTCTACTCCTGTGTCGATTGTGACCGCCATCGGAAATGCTGCTAGGAATGGTGTCTTAATAAAAGGTGGAATTCATTTAGAGGAAATGGGGGCAATTAAAGCCGTTGCTTTTGATAAAACAGGTACTTTAACTGAAGGAATTCCTGTTGTAACGGATTATCTTCCTCAAGGTAATACAAATGTGAATGAAATTCTTACCATTGTTGCAGCTTTAGAAAAAGGATCTCAACATCCATTGGCTTCAGCGATCATGAAAAAGGCTGAACAAGAAAGTTTATCTTATCAAGACCTTGCTATTGAAGACTTCTCTTCCATTACAGGTAAAGGAATCAAAGGTAGAGTCAACGATAAAATGTACTATGTTGGAAGTCCTAATTTATTCGATGAAATTTTAGCAGGTGGGATTCCATCCAATCTAAAAAGAACTATATATGACCTGCAAAATAAAGGGAAAACCGTTATGGTGGCTGGTACTGCATCAGAAATATTAGCACTGATTGCCGTTGCTGATGAAGTTAGAGGGAACAGCAAATCAGTTATTCAGAAACTTCACTCGTTAGGTATTCAAAAAACCATCATGTTAACGGGTGATAATAAAGGGACAGCCGATGCTATCGGTCAGCAGATAGGTGTTTCTGATATTCAATCAGATCTATTGCCTCAAGATAAATTAACCTTCATTAAAGAATTAAGAAATAAATATGACCATGTGGCAATGGTAGGAGACGGTGTAAATGATGCACCAGCTCTAGCTGCATCAACTGTTGGTATTGCCATGGGCGGAGCAGGAACGGATACAGCTCTTGAAACGGCAGATATTGCTCTAATGGCAGATGATTTAGGTAAACTGCCATTTACGTTAAAACTTAGCAGGAAAGCCCTATTTATCATCAAGCAAAACATCACTTTCTCTTTAGGGATTAAGCTTTTAGCTTTGTTACTAGTGATTCCTGGTTGGCTTACTTTATGGATTGCGATCTTTGCTGATATGGGGGCAACACTTATCGTAACGCTTAATGGTTTACGTCTTCTCCGAGTAAAAGATAAATAATATTAGGCTTCCCATTTTGGGAAGTCTTTTAGTGGGAAGGGATATATGTGAAAAATGGTTGGAATCGCTTCATTTATAAATGTTTTAGGAGGAGTACTCCTATCAGGTGTGCTGACCTTTTTCTTGTCGAAGCAGGATGTTGATCATGTTGATGCAAAACCGAATAAATGAAATAAAAGAATATAAATGAAAGTAGCCAAATTATATTATTGGCTACTTTTTTGTTGCCATTTCATGAATAAAAGACTTGAGGGTGCAAATGTTTCCGAATACTAGCTTCTGGTTTCTTAGGTAATAAAAAATCCCCTTGATGGACAGGGGTTTTTGCGGCAGTAATGTTATTATATATGAGTTATTGGCTTCATAGCCAATCCAATATCGCTGATTGGAATCGGTATATTCTTTTATCAAAGAAACTTAAAAGTAAAAAACTTATTACAGCTAACAACAATTAATTTTGAAAGCAGGAATGATTATGAAAAAGTTAACAACAATGGTTTTAGCAATTGGTTTTGGAAGTGCATTAGTATTAGCAGGTTGCAATTCAACTAATAGTAAAGTTTCTGATGGGGTAAATAAAATGTTGGCTACAACAGAACAGTTATCAAAAGCTATTGAAAGTGGCGACCAAGCAAAAGTAAAGGAAGTTGGTCCAAAATTAGAAGATCAATGGTCTTCATTTGAAGAAGATGTAAAAAAAGATAACAAAGACCTTTATGAAAAAATTGAAAAATACCTAGACCCAACCATTGCTGGTTCAGAAGCATCTACACTTGATAAAGATGCAATAGGGACCTTAAACGATCAACTGACTGATGCCTTGAAAGAATTAGATAAGAAAACGAAATAATTTTAATACCCAAAACACATAGGAAGAAAAAAACGAATGCGGGATAAATATAGGAGGAGGTCGCCAATGGTTTTACCCTTTGGCGACCTCCTCATTTTGCTTCTTTTATTGTGCAGCAAGTTCTTTTTCTAAGGCATTTTCTACTGTTACATAATCATAACCAAGATCTTTTGCCACTGCTTCGTAAGTAATTTCTCCATTGGCAACATTCACGCCAAGTTTTAAAGCAGCATTTTCAGAAATGGCCTTGAAAACCCCTTTATTGGCAATTTGCAATGCGTATGGAACCGTAACGTTAGTTAGGGCGATTGTTGAAGTTCTAGGAACAGCACCAGGCATATTGGCAACAGAATAGTGGACAACACCATGTTTAATAAATGTAGGGTTGTCATGTGTTGTTACATGATCGCTAGTTTCAACAATACCACCTTGGTCAATTGCCACATCGACAATAACTGAACCTGGTTTCATTGATTTTACCATTTCTTCTGTAACAAGCTTAGGAGCCTTAGCACCTGGAATCAGTACAGCACCTATTAAAAGGTCAGCTTCTGCAACAGCTTCTCCAATGTTGAATGGGTTGGACATTAAAGTTTTTACTTGATTTCCGAAAATATCATCTAACTGACGCAGGCGGTCAGCGCTCAAGTCTATGATCGTCACGTCAGCACCTAAGCCAATCGCCATTTTAGCAGCGTTGATACCAACAATGCCACCGCCGATAATCGTTACCTTGCCGCGGTTTACTCCTGGTACACCTGCAAGCAGGATTCCTTGGCCGCCGTTATTTTTTTGCAAGAACTGTGCCCCAATTTGGGCAGCCATACGGCCGGCAACTTCACTCATTGGCGTAAGAAGTGGAAGAGTTCTGTTTACCGCAACTGTCTCATAAGCGATCGCAATAACACCTTTCTCTTTAAGTGCTTGTGCTAAGGCAGGCTCTGCCGCAAGGTGTAAATAGGTAAATAAAATTAATCCCGGACGGAAGTATTGATACTCACTTGAAAGTGGTTCTTTCACCTTCATAATCATTTCTGATTTAGACCAAACCAAGTCAGCGCTTTCAAGAATCTCAGCACCAGCTTTTGCGTAATCCTCATTAGTGAAACCGCTTCCAATCCCAGCCTCTTTTTCAACTAATACTTTATGACCAGCATTTACTAATGAAACGACACCAGCAGGCGTAAGTGCTACACGATTTTCATTATTTTTAATTTCTTTAGGTACCCCAATAAACATATCGCTAATTCCTCCCCAATCACTTTCAAATATTTTTGCTATGGCTAAAGTATAAAATGATTACCAAAGAATTTCTTTGTTAAGAAAGGAGAAAAATTATTATTTTTTTTGGGGATTTTCACAAAATGTTCAAATCCCCTGATATTTTTCCAACTTTAAATCAAGATAAAGGATCATTTTTTGGTTGGGGTCCTTGAAATTAACATTGCCAATTTCAGTGATTCGTTTTAAACGATAATTTAATGTGTTGGCATGAACATTTAATTCTTTGGCCGCGTCATTGATATTGTTATCTTGATTTAAAAATACCTCTAATGTTTCAACAAGATTACTATTATGCTTATTGTCATATTCATGGAGTCGTTTTAACGAGTCATTTTCATAGTCATCATTACGTCTTTTTTCCAAGATAAGCTCAAAAAGCTGATAGATTCCCAGTTTTTGATAATTGAAAATGTCCTTTGTCTCGAAAGGAAATTTTTCTTTAATCGACAAAACCGTCAATGTTTCATTATAGGCTTTGCCCAGTTTTTGATAATCCTTATAAATGCTGCTGTATACAGGCGAGATATCCTTAACACCATATCGATCACCCAAATTTTGAACAAATGTCCGGGTAAAGTGGTCAAGCTGCTGAAAAGGTTCATCGATATTGGTTGGGGATACCAATAGAATAAGTTGATTGCAGTCAATCGTATAAAGCATAATTTTCAAAATTTGGCTTGTTTTTAATAGATAGGATATTGACTGCTCCTCTTTGCTTGTGATATTTTGCTGAAATTGAAATACTACTAACGCAAAAGAAGATGCTGGCGTAATTTGCAAAGAATGGAAGTTTTCATAAATTTCCTTTTCACCTTTTAGGTGGCCGGTTAATAGTTTCCAGAAGAATTCTTGTGAATGCTCTTCCTTTTTATTTTTTCTTGTTTGCAGCTGCAGTAGTTTATTTTTCACTGCATCTGCAGCCTTTTTTAATAAATCAAAATCCTCATCCGTTAATCTTTTATCAATTTCGATAGCCCAAATAAACCCTAATACTTCATCTTGCTTCCAAATAGAGATCGCTACTCGAGATTTTAGTCCAATATCATTCATTTTTTTCACACGAATAGGGTCACGTGTCTTAAGTAATGCCGGAATGGTTCCTTCTTTCCATAATTGATTGATTACCTTTTCCGGCACTCTTCGGCCAATGATGGTAGAAATCCTTGCAGGATCAGTCCGCTCATCATGTGTGCTGTAGGCAAGGAGGCGATGGTTTGCATCCTCAATCGTAATCGGACACATGAATACTTGGCTAATGAGGTCGGCAAACTCATCTAAACTTTCAAAAGCTGTTTTAAAGGGGTCATGTTGTCTAGCATCCAAAATGATAACCTCCACAATATATATAGACCTATTTTAGTTCATTTTTAGAGATGAGCCAAAAAAAATACTGTTGTCTTTGTTTAATTTTACAAAAAAATAAAAATAATTTCTCGTTTTTTGACAAAAAAAGATTGTTCACAATAATGTTAAAATAATTTCATATTAAGTTCAAAAAAATAAAAATTTGAACTATTCTTAATTGAAAGCGCTAACACCAACTAAAGGAGGGTGAAAAATAATTTTAAGTGCTGTATTATAAAAAGTATTATTTTTATCCTAACAAAGTTAATAATAATTTTTTCTTGTTTCATGTTAGTAGGAAAGAGGAGCAAAGGGCAAGTTCGCTAGATGGGAAATTAGAAGTTTGTTAATCAGGGGGAGATTAATATATGGGTAACAACACTCAGAGGAAAGAACTTCATCGCGGTTTAGAAGAACGACATATTGCGTTAATGTCTTTAGGTGCTTGTATTGGGGTTGGACTATTTCTAGGCTCTGCAACAACCATTAAAATGGCAGGTCCGGGAATTTTAGTTGGATATGCAGTTGCAGGACTTATTATGTTTTTTATTATGAGGGCCCTTGGGGAAATGGCTATTCAGAAACCTGTAGCCGGCTCATTTAGTTCATATGCCCGTGATTACTTGGGACCACTTGCAGGATTTATAACCGGATGGAATTATTGGTTTTTATGGATTGTGACCTGTATGGCGGAAATTACTGCTATTGGGATTTACATGGAATATTGGTTTCCCACGGTGCCGCGCTGGATTTGGGCACTATTAGCGTTAGTTATTATGGCAATGATCAACTTCTTAGCAGTTAAAGCGTATGGGGAATTAGAATTTTGGTTTGCCTTAATTAAAATCGTTACAATCCTAGCAATGATTGCGGTCGGAGCTGCCATGATTTTCTTTGGCTTTGGTAATGGCGGTATTGCTACCGGTATTTCCAACTTGTGGGAAAATGGCGGATTTTTCCCTCATGGAATGAAAGGAATATTATTATCATTACAAATGGTTATGTTTGCTTATCTCGGCTTGGAAATGATTGGAGTCACAGCTGGGGAAGTTAAAAACCCGGAAAAATCTCTTTCCCGAGCAATTGATACCGTGTTCTGGCGTATTCTTATCTTTTATGTAGGGGCACTATTTGTCATTATGTCAATTTACCCTTGGGAAGAAATTGGTACGAAAGGAAGTCCGTTTGTTTTAACATTTGAACAAATAGGTATTAAGGGTGCGGCAGGAATTATTAACTTTGTCGTTCTAACTGCAGCGCTGTCTTCATGTAATAGTGGGATTTTTAGTACAGCACGTATGCTATTTAATTTAGCAGAGCATGGTGAGGCACCACAACAATTTGGAAGAGTATCAAAAAGCGGGGTTCCTGGTAAAGCAGTTTTAGCATCGGCAGCAGCACTTTTAATCGGTGTCGTGTTAAATTATATTGTTCCTGCAAAAGTATTTACCTGGTTATCAAGTATCGCAACTTTTGGTGCGATTTGGACATGGGGAGTTATCCTTATTTCACAGTTAAAATATAGGAAGAGCTTAAAACCGGCAGAAGTGAAAACATTAAAATATAAGCTTCCGCTTTATCCTTTCTCGTCATACCTGTCACTTGCGTTTTTAGCTTTTGTTATTGGGATCATGGCCTATAGTGGAGATACAAGAATTGCTGTTATAATTGGACCGCTTTTCATTGTTTTCTTGGTTGCTGTTTATTATTTCAAGGGCTTCCATAAAAGAGCAGTAGTTGAAAATACAGAGAACAAACGAGTCGGTTAAATTTGTATACTAAAATGATAAACAAGCAGAGGGCTTCTTATAAAAGAACCCTCTGTTTTTTTGAGATAAGAAAGATAAATTTGGACTATGAAAATTTTCAGCTCCGGGCGCCTTCCGCTTTTCTAATTCCATAAAATGCAAATCAAATACATAGCTTGGATGTATCTTTTTTTCACATACTAACGATATAAAAAAAAGGAGGTCCGTCAAGTAATGAGAAAAATATCTGGATGGTTAGTTACTGTGGTACTATTGCTCTCGCTTACGAGCGTAAAGGTAAACGCTGAACAAACAATGAGTCCGACATTAAATTTGCATGAGCAAAATACAATGTCTGTTCTCTGGTTTCAAAAATCTGCGGAAGCAAAGGCATTATATTATCAAGGATATAACTTAGGGAAATTGAGATTGGATGAAATTCTGAGTAAACGGCCGAAGAATAAACGTTTAAAGCCTGCGATTGTACTTGATATTGACGAGACAATCCTTGATAACAGCCCACATCAGGCATGGTATGTACTAAATGGAAAAGGAAAACCATTCCACTGGAGTGAATGGTTTAACCGGGGCGGAGCGAAGCCGCTCCCTGGAGCGGTTGAATTTTTGCAGTATGCAGATTCCAAGGGTGTGGCGATTTACTACATATCCAACCGTAACGAAGCGCAAAAAGAGGCAGCAATGAAAAATTTACAAAATGTGGGCGCCCCCCAAGTGAATGTAGATCATGTTTTATTACAGCAGCCAGGTGAACATGGCAAAGAAACTCGTCGGATGAAAGTCGCGAAGTCACATGAAATTGTCTTGTTATTTGGTGACAACTTAGGGGATTTTAGCGGTTTTGATAAGCTGTCGGTTTCGGAAAGGGTTCAAGCTGTTGATAAACATAAAGAAGAATTCGGTAAAAAACTAATCGTTTTCCCTAACCCTATGTACGGGGACTGGGAAGGAGCAATATATAACTACAATTACAAAAAATCAGATGAAGAAAAAGCAATGCTTAGAAAGAAATGGTTAGAAATTTACCAACGATAGAATGAACGCTGCCGCCAGAATTTGGCCGGTGGCGTTTTTCGGTTCTAAACATGAATAATTTCTTTGTTTATTCCATATTTTTAATTGGACGAAATATAATGATGAGAGTATAGTAGTTTCCATGAGTCTTGTTATATAGGAGGACTGCTATGTTTGGTATATCATTACCGCAATCTTTTTTACAGATGAATACCATTTTTATTTCAATTCTAATTGAAGCCTTACCTTTTGTTACTTTGGGAGTTTTAATTTCGGGAATTATTCAGATTTTTGTTACCGAAGAAATGATTGCTAAAATTATGCCTAAAAATCGCGTTCTTGCTGTGATTTTTGCAAGCTTTTTAGGGATATTATTTCCATCTTGTGAATGCGGGATTGTTCCGATTGTTAGTCGACTTGTATCAAAAGGTGTACCGATTTCAGCTGGTATTGCCTTTATGCTGACGGCTCCGATTATTAATCCAGTTGTATTATTTGCCACCTATATCGCTTTCGGCAGTGACTGGAAAATGGCGATTTATCGAGGCATTGGCGCCATCATTGTGGCAATTGTAACAGGGGTATTTATTGCTTACCGATATAAGGGGAATCCCTTTAAAGAAAATTATCACCACCATCATCATCATGAAAAGACTACTTTTTGGAAGAAAGTTAGGCGTACACTTGAACATGCTGTGGAAGAATTTTTCTCAATGGGAAAATATTTAGTCATTGGTTCTCTTATTGCTGCAGCTGTGCAAACATATGTTAAAACATCAACGCTAGTTTCTATTGGACATGGGCCTGCATCGTCCTCTTTCGTCATGATGGCATTGTCGTTTATTCTTTCTTTATGTTCGGAAGCAGACGCGTTTATCGCCTCTTCATTTAGAACAACTTTTTCAACCGGTTCACTATTAGCGTTTCTTGTTTTTGGCCCAATGGTCGATATCAAGAATTTAATGATGATGCTGGCAACATTTAAAAAACGCCTTGTCTTTATGATTGTTGCTGCCGTTTTTGCACTTGTTTTTGGTTACTCTTTGCTGTTTTAAGGAGTTGTTACGATGATAAGAAGTTTAATCTTAATTGGTTTTACGTATTTAATTTTTCACCTGCATATTACCGGAGATATAAATAAATATATAAATATGAAATATTCTTACCTATCAGCAACTGCCGGTTATGCTTTACTAGTGTTAACGATTGTCCAAATTCTGATGCTGAATAAGGATTCGTCAAAAGATGCCGGATGTGACCACGATCATTGTGGACACAATCATTCTAAAGAAGACAAGTGGTATAAAAAGTTGTATGTCTACCCCATCTTTGTTTTTCCGATTATTTCTGGTTTATTTTTTCCCATTGCCACTCTCGATTCCAATATAGTGAAGGCAAAAGGATTCCATTTTCCTATTTATGATGAAGGAGAAGGGGACTCGTTTATGCAGCAGCAATTTCTTCGGCCGGATACAAGTGTGTATTATGGAAAAGAAGATTATGATGCATTAATGAAAAAAGAAAAGAAAAAATACGTTAATCAAAGTAAAGTGATTCTGAATGATCAAAATTACCTAAAAGGGATGGAAACCATTTATAATTATCCAGGTGATTTTCTTGGAAAAGAAATTGAATTCAAAGGATTTGTTTTCAACGATAAGGAAACCATTGATAAGAATCAGCTCTTTGTCTTTCGATTTGGTGTGATCCACTGTATCGCTGACTCCGGTGTCTTTGGGATGCTTGTTGATATGCCAGAGGGCACGAAGCTGAAAAATGATGAATGGGTTACAGTTAAAGGGAAAATATCTACGATTTATTATCAGCCATTTAAAACGAATATTCCCTTCTTAAAAGTCGAGAAGTGGTCGACAACTGAAGCTCCAAAAGAACAATATGTATTTAGAGGGTATTAAAAGAGACACCAATTTGGTGTCTTTTCATATGAGTAGAATGATCTAGAATATATAATAAGGACAGGTTAGTTTTTCACATTTTTTAAGATGTTGATTGCAAAGAGAATGATGCCTAAAACCATTAATGTACCACCAGCAGCGACCGCAGGACCTGCATTTTCCACACCTGATACAAGGAATGCGAGGCCAATCATCATGATGGGCAAGGAGATATTATGCAGCCAGAAATGGACCTTTGCAAGTGTGGTTTCAGCGGCAGCTGGAAAACCTACATAGATGAGTCCCGCGAGTGCCATTGACATCCAGCCTAATAAATTAATATGGACATGAACGGGTGTGAAAGCAAATTTTTCTGTCATTGACATATACATACCGATGCAAACACCAATGACAAAATACACAACAGAAATTTTAATAAACTTAACTGCCATCTTTCTTCCCCCTTTGAATTATATAAATAGTGATTACAGTACTAAATATGAGGGAATATTCTGAAAAAGAACTTAGAATTTTAAGAGACAAGAAGTGAATTTTTGCCTAACAAAAAGCCGCCTTAGAAAGGTGGCTTTACATTTTATAATAGGGCTTTAATACCAACTAAAACAAGACCAATTAAGAATCCACAAACAGCTCCATTGACTCGAATCCATTGCAGGTCTTTACCCACGTTCGTTTCAACCATGTTGATCAGGGTTTTATCATCAAGCCTTTCTAAATTTTCCTCGACAAGCTTGCCAATCCTTGAATGATTATTATCAACAAAAATGGAAATTTGCTGCTTAATCCAGGTTTCTAAAGCATTGACCTTTTCAGGATTTTCTTTAATATTTTCCAGCCCGCCAATGATCACCGGGAGAATGTAATCATCGAAGAAGCTTGGTTCTTCGATGATATCATACACTTTTTGCTGCAGTTGATCTAGTAATGAGATAATTTGTTCCTGTGGCTGCCATTTTTCAATCATTTGTGTCTTTAGATGATTAAGTTCTTCGTAAACTTTTTCATCATTTTTTACTGATTGCAGCTTTTTTTGAATATGAATGATTAATGTTTTTCTGTTTTGATTAAAGGGATCCCGAAAACTGTCCACCCCTTTTAGAATTAGGTTTTGGATAATGTTACCTAATTTTTCTTCGTTAACAAGATTCCTAAATGACTTTAAGGCGAATTGCATAAACCCATCGGCTTTAATATTTTCCACTGCATCAACAGCTAAACCGCCTAGTTTATACTTGGTGCTATCCTTTTCAGCCCATTCATAAATTTCTTTTAGGATCAAATCAAGCGTTTTTTCATCGTATTTTCTTTCCATAACTTGATCGATCATCAATGGAAGGTATTCCTTAGTCTCTAACTTGTTTAGCTGTGATTTTAATTCCTTTTCAATTACAGGAGCAATTCTCTTCGTATCTATCGTTTTAATCAAATGTTGAAGGAGATTGATAAGATTTTTTTGAACTGCTTGTGAGTGTATTTCCTTGTCAATTATCGAAAATAACTTTTCGGAAAAATTAATCGTATCAATTTTTTTTCGAATGCTCTCTTTCGTCAGCCAATCATTTTCCAACATTGAGATAATCCCAGCGATAATTCTTTTACGATTCTTTGGCAGCAATGCCGTATGGGGGATTGGAATTCCTAATGGGTGCCGAAATAAAGCGGTTACCGCAAACCAATCTGCAAGCCCCCCAACAAGACCTGCTTCAAAACCACCCTGCAGGATGATTCCCAAAATTGTATCCCGTATGGGCAAAGTAGCTAGAAATCCACAAGCCATCACCGCAAGAGAAATAGTCGCTAAATACTGCGATTTATTTTTCTGTTTTACCATCTTTGTACCCCTCGTTTTAAATAAATATTGTTGTTTAATGCTATTATCTCAATTAACCTAAAAAAAAAGCAAAAAAAACTTCTTTTTAAAACAGTAATTGCTTTAAAAAGAAGTGAATATACCTTTTTCCTTAAGAGAATATTCGTTCTATCAGCCAAAATGCCCCTAATGCTGTAATAATGATCGAGCCAATTTGGACAAACCTTCCATATGACTTTTTCTTTTGGATATAGGCCAGGATTGGTAATAATAAAAGCACAATTAAGAGCTGGACTGCCTCAATCCCCAGGTTAAAATTAATTAGTGCAACGGCTAAATGGCTTTTTGGAATAGCCATTTCTCTTAATATACTAGCGAAGCCCAGCCCGTGAATTAACCCAAAAATAAAAGTGATACTCCACCGATGATTGATTTTTTTTCGGAAGATATTTTCTAAGGCGACATAACAAATACTAAAAGCAATGGTTGCTTCAACAAACCGGGAAGGAAGTGACACCCATCCTAAAACCGCCAAACTAAGTGTAATACTGTGCGCAAGTGTAAAGGAGGTAACAATCGCCGCGTATTGTTTAAATGTTTGCTTTCTTATTAGTAACGCAAAAAGGAATAGTAAATGATCATACCCTGTTAAAATATGCAGTGTTCCAAGCTTGAAAAATGAAAACCACGAGGAAGAAGTTGCCTTTTCAACAGGCTTATCAGAGTTAGGTTGAGCTTGGTTAGCATCTTTCTCGGCAGGTTGTTCTTGCCCTTGCTCAAGCTGAGGCTCAGTTGCCAACATCGTCCACGTTCGTTCCTTACCTTGTAACACAGCCTCACTTGTTTCGCCCATATATGAAGCCGAAATCAGGTTGACATAGTTCGTACCGGTATCATTGAAATAAAATCCATCATTAAAGACAATAGTGTCTCCTGGAGAAAATGCCGGGAAGTTCATCGTAACAGATAGAAATTCCTTCGTTTCCTTTTTGACAATCTCGATTTTTTCTACCGTCGGTGTCTGTTCCTTGTTGCCATTATCAAGTGTGAGACCCTCGGTGATTAATTCCTCTATTCGATGTTCTTCCTTTTTGATTTCTGATTTTTCAATGATAAAGTTCTTGTTTGCATCAATCTTGGGGGCTAGCTCCAAAACAGATAAAGCATCAAGCGAAAAGACGACTTTTGTCTGTTTTTTATCCATTGTTATTTTTGTATAACTAGCACTATAGGCATGAGCAGCAGCATTTGAAGGATAGGTCATAAAGGCAAGTAGCAAAAAAGATAACAATACCAAGGTTAGAGGTCTGACTTTAGGTCGAAATTTGTTGAATAATGTCATATTGACATTCCTCCTAAACATTATATTAAAATAATTTCCTGAATATACCAAATGAAAGTATAAAACAATTTCTCCTTTATATAATCACACTTTGAGGGTGGATGTATACAGGAAAGGGTTTTCATTACGAATATTTATATAATAATTTACAAAAAATTTATATCTTTCAGCGGGAAATTTTTGTAGAATGAGAGAGTGATAGTAATCACTACGCGAAAGGTAGAAATACCTACATTCGTGTAAACAATAAATGAGGAAAAGGGTGGTAGATGGATGAGCTTAACCAACCGAAAGTTCAAGCGCATGACAAGTATGTTCATGGCCGCGCTATTATTGCTTAGCACATTTTTGCCAAGCGGATTAATAGGCAAAGCCCATGCGGAGCAAGCTGACCATGTGGTAATTAGTCAAGTGTATGGTGGTGGTGGAAACAAGGACGCCATATATTCAAACGATTTTATCGAGCTTTATAATCCTACTAATCAGGATGTTGATTTAAAAGATTGGTCAGTACAATATGCTAGCACTAAAGGTAATACATGGAAGTTAACTTCCATAAGTGGTGAAAAAACAACCATAAAAGCACACGGCTATTTTTTGATTCAAGGAGTTGCTGGTACTACTGTTAAGGATAAACCATTACCAGAAGCTGATGTAGTAGGTGGACTTGATTTAGGGGGTTCAGCGGGTAAAGTCGCTTTAGTCTCAAATTCTACTTTATTAGAAGGGTCAAAACCTCAAAATGTAGTTGATTTTGTTGGATATGGAACAGGAACAGATGCGTATGAAGGAAATGTCGGGCCTACACCTGCTGTATCTAATACAACAAGTGCCCAACGTAGACCGTATGCAAACGTAAACCCTGCTCCCGGCAAAGGGAATGCTTGGGATACTGATGACAACGCAGCAGATTTTGTAGCAGCAACTCCAGTCCCAAGAAACTCTGCAAGCCCAACGGAAACCCCAATGGTTCCAGTAACAAGCTTACAAGTAAAAGGAACGAACATTCAATTTACGCAAAACAGCAAAGATGTAAAAGTAGTCGGTCAAGCGAATGCAGCTGAACCGGGGTCAACGGTTAATGTTTATGAAAACGCATCCAAAGGGACGGCGCTTGAAACGGGCACTGCCGGCGCTGATGGTTCATTTTCGATTAGCTTTACCTCTGATAAAGCATTATCATCCGTATTTGTTGCTGCAAAGCAAGGCGACTTAGATGAAAGTGCAGCGATTCAAATTAGCGTAGCAGCACCAAGCGCAGTAGTCGTTAAAGATAAATTAAGCTATAGCATTAGTAATGGCACAGGCACATTAATCGGCAGTGCATCAACTGCAGCAGCGGGTGCCATCGTGAATGTCTATCCGAACGACAAAGCGATTGCTAGTGAGAAATTAGCGACCGTTACAGCGGGAACAGCAGGAGATTTTACAACAACATTTAAAAATACTCCAGATACCGTTTACGTAACACAAATTACAACAAGCAGCAAAGGAATCATGCTTGAAAGTGCTACAGTTTCCGTGACAAAAGCGGATACAGCGACGACTTCAACGATTGCTGATGTTCGTAAGTCAGACGATAAAGGTCAAGCTGTGAACTTAAATAAGTTTTTCACAGTTGAAGGGGTTGCGACTGTTGACAACCAAATTCTTGGAACACAGAAGCAAAACTACTATATTCAAGACGAGACAGCAGGAATCAACATTTATGGTTCACTAGAAACGACGTTTAAGACACTTAAAGGCGATCGAGTAAAAGTAACAGGTAAGGTTTTACAATACAATGGCTTAGTAGAATTAGAAGCGACAGCTATTGAAAAAATAAGTGCTGGCAATCCAGTTCCGGCTCCGAAAACACTGACGATTATGGATTTAAATACGTATGCAACAGCAGAGCCGCTGGAAGGAAGTCTTGTGTCCGTCACTGGTAAGGTGTCAGCTGTAGCAAGTACGCCGCCAAACTGGAACGTAACCTTAGTTGACGAAAATAATAAAGCAACCACATTGCGTGTTATGGGCGCAACAGGAATCGTTCCAGATAACGACCTAGTAACTGGAAAAAGCTATACCGTTACAGGTGTATTAGGTCAGTATACAACCAATGCTTCAGCAACAAACGGGTACCAATTGTATCCATGTGATCCAAAAGATATTTCGCCAATTCTAGCGATCACGCACACAGCGATTAAAGAAGTGTACAAAGGAACAAGCGTAGAATTTGCCGCCAATGCCGATGGAGCAGAGTCAGTAACTGCTTATTATCGCGCGATTGGAGCGACAGAATTTACAGCTTTACCAATGGTTAAAGGCAGTGAAGGCCGCTATACAGTCACATTGCCAACAGCAAATGTACCGCAAAATGGATTTGAATATTATATTGAAGCAAAAGCGGGTACTCAAGTCCAGTCAGCTGGAACAAGCGCCGCTCCATATGTAGTTAAATTAATTGAAGATACGTTTGGACCAACAATCAGCGGAGAAACACCGCAGGATGGCACAAAAGTGGAAAGTCCAACACCTGAAATTTCATCCTTAATCGATGACCCAAGCGGTGTCGATGAAACAACCGTACAATTATGGCTGGATGGCCAAGAGCTTAAAGCACCGGCTGCCGTCATTAGCAAATCACAAGTAAAATATACACCAGCAGCAGACCTTGCACTAGGAAAGCACACAGTGAAAGTAGCCACTAAAGACGTTTTAGGCAACCCTTCTGAGAAGCAATGGACATTTGAAGTCGTGCCGCGCTTTACCGGTGGAAATCACTATCGTGGAACAACGCATAACCACACAAATATTTCACATGATGCGGCAGGTTCACCTGAAGATGCACTAAAAGCAGGTAAAGCCCATCATTACGATTGGTTCGCATTCTCTGACCACTCCCATGATATCGACCCGGAAAAATTGGGTGTTGATACAGTGGATCACGGCGGTATGCAGGAGCGTACAGGCGGCGACCAATGGCAATTAACAAAAGATTTAGCGAAGCAATATACAAAAAATAATGATTATGTTGTCTTCCCGGCATTTGAAATGACCTCAACTACATGGGGACATTCCAATATCTTCGGAACAGATAATTTCATTGACCGAAATATTAACGGCAAGCAATACCAAGACTTAAACAAGTATTACGCATGGGTAATGACATACGATGATATCGTTGGTCAATTTAACCACCCAGATATGTCTGCGAATGCTTTTAATAACTTCAAGCCATACAATAAAGACTTAGACAAGTTATTTACAATGTTAGAAGTGGGTAACGGTTCTGGTCACTATGGTTATGCCAATGCAGAAGGCAAATTCTTCTCGGCATTAGACCTCGGCTGGCATGTCGCTCCAACTTATGGGGAAGACAACCACGATGGTACATGGGGACAAACAAATGCCCGTACTGTTATCGTTGCCGATGATTTGTCACAAGATTCGTTAATGCATGCGATGCGGAATATGCGCGTCTACATGGCAGAGGATCCAAACTTCACGTTAGATGTATTAGCAAATGGCTACTACATGGGTTCAACTGTTGATAGCAAGAAGTTAAATTTTAAAATCACAGGAAGCGATCCAGTAGCAGAAAAACGCAATAGCACAGATTACAACTATCTGCCAACAAGCTACAAATCAGATGATAGAGTAGCTAAGGTAGAATTGGTTTCAAACGGCGGCAAAGTCGTTGCCTCGGCTTCACCTATGACTGCTGACTTTGAATGGAATCCAGAGTATACCGTAACAGGCGGCCAGCAATGGTTTGTTGTCAGGGTTACGCAAATGGATGGCGAACGAATTTATTCAGCGCCAATCTGGTCAAAAGAAGAATCAGTTGATGTAAAAGTAAACGGGATTGATATTGACGGCGGCGTGATTATTGGCGGCAACCCTGCTAAATTAACAGCGACTGTAGCCAATAATGGTAAAGAAGCGATCAAAAATCTGAAGGTAGACTTCTATTACGATGAAGTGAAACCGGAGAATTTTATCGGCACCAATAATATCTCATCAATTTTATCAAAAGGATCTGCCGGAGCAACAGCTACATGGCCAAGTCCATTGAAGGGCGACCATCAGCTCATTGTTGTCGTAACCTCAACCGACGGTCTTGATATTGGCGATGTGAAGTATACAATGCCTGTAAAAATTAAAGAACCGCTAGGAGTTACGGTGTTAATTGATGCAGCGCACGGCAATGAAAATACAAGTGGGGACAGCGGTACGTACAAGGATAACTTAAAAGCCTTCACGCTTATGCTTCAAAAAGAAGGCTATACAGTAATCGAAAATAAAGTTGCCCTTACAGATGAAGTATTAAGCAATGTAAAAGTATTAGTATTAACTCATGCAAGAACAGCACTGACAGCGGCTGAAAGAACAGCTGTTACCAAGTTTATCAATAATGGCGGTTCACTATTAATGGCTGGAAAGAGTAACAATGGAACTACAGACCCAACCATTAATAATCCATTACTCGGCGATATTGGTTCAGCGATTCGGATGGGTAATGATGGCGTATTTGATGATAGCAAGACCGGCAACTTCTGGGGTGACCCAAAGGTAAGCCCATTTGCTGTCCGAGTACGTCCAGGATTAGTGTCTAACTATATTACCGACCGCGTATCATTTGTCGATTACTACTCGGGAACAAGCCTTTCTGGCCCGAATAATACGGCATTAACAGAAGGCGGTAAGGTTACAATTTTAGCAAGAGGAAATGAAACAACGTACCAAGGCAATATTAAAGGCGGTTACACCTATGATGCTGTATCCGATGAAACAGGCGGTTCAGCGATTCCATTAATTGCATCCGAAGAAATTGGTGCAAATGGGCGTATCGTGGTTTCCGGTATGAACATCTTCAATGACAAACAGATGGACGAGTCATTTGAACCAAAAGGCAATGACGAAATGACGATTAATGCCGTCAACTGGTTAGCTCATCGCGATACGAAAGTAATGAAAATCGCCGATGCCCGCAAACTAGCGGATGATACGAATGTCGTCGTCGAAGGAACGGTAACAACTGGTGCCGGCGTATTCTTCGATGCCTTCTATCTACAAGATGATACGAACGGAATTATGGCCTACCTTGAAGTTCCAGATGGATCTTTAAAAGCAGGCGATAAATTACGTGTGTATGGACACATCAAGACGTTCGAAAATAACATAGAATTAGAGTTTACTAGCTTTACAAAAGACGTTATCAAGCTAGGCAAAGGCACGCCTGTTCAACCGAAGCAGGTAGCGACTGGGGAAGCAACTTCGGCTGCTAACCAAGGGCTGCTTGTGAAGGTAAAAGGAACAGTTGTATCTAAGTATGATGATAACTCTTATGTAATCAATGACGGTTCTGGCGATGTAATTGTGTTTACCGATGGATACATTGTGAACCAAAGTGGTGTATCTGTACCAGATCTTAAAAAGGGTGACACATTGGAAGCTGTAGGTCTTTCAGGTGCCTTCTCACAAGGTGAGCGTATCCGTGTGAGAGATACTAGAGAATTAGTTGGCACTGTTAATGAAGATACAACAGCACCAGCAGCACCAGTAGTAAATGTTGTAACCGATGCTGATCTAGTCATCAAAGGTACAGCAGAAGCAGGAGCAAAGGTTGTTGCGAAAGTAGATGGTAAAGAAATTGGTCAAGCAACAGCTGATAAAGATGGTAAATTTGAAATCACGATTGAGAA